>JBPOIZ010000012.1:0-40920 GCA_052034115.1 Actinomycetota bacterium | reverse complement strand
TCCTGGACGCCTACCTCTTGCGGGCCTTGTCGGTTGCCGGCTGGGCCCCGAGCTTCCACGACTGCGCGCGGTGTGGCGATCCCGGGCCGCACCGGCACTTCCATGTCGCGTCCGGCGGTGCCGTGTGCGCCGACTGCCGTCCTCCTGGTTCGGTCACTCCCGCTCCCGAGGTCTTCAGCCTCTTGGCTGCGTTGCTCACCGGTGGCTGGGAGGTTGCCGATGCGAGCACGACGACGCATCGACGGTCGGCCAGCGGCCTGGTCACGGCCTTCCTCCAGTGGCACCTCGAGCGTGGCCTGCGGGCCTTGCCGCATCTGGTGCGGGAGCCGGTATGACGATCGCCCCGTACCCGCACCCCTCCGGGGCGCGCCCACCGGCCATACCGGCCCCGATCCTGCCGAACCACGGGGCGATCGTCATGGACGGCAACGGCCGATGGGCCAACGCGCGTGGCCTGCCCCGCACCGCCGGTCACGAGGCCGGGGAGGCATCCCTGCTCGACGTGGTCGCCGGGGCCATCGAGATCGGCATCCCGCATCTGTCGGCCTACGCGTTCTCGACGGAGAACTGGAAGCGCAGCCCCGATGAGGTGCGCTTTCTCATGGGCTTCAACCGTGACGTCATCCGCCGCCGACGCGACCAACTGCACCAGTGGGGCGTGCGGATGCGCTGGGTCGGCCGGGCGCCGCGGCTGTGGCGTTCGGTGATCCACGAGCTCGAGGTCGCTCAGGAGATGACCAAGGACAACAACGTCCTGACCTTGTACTTCTGCGTCAACTATGGCGGCCGGGCCGAGATCGCCGACGCGGTCCGGCGGATCGGTGAGCAGGTGGCGGTCGGGCGGCTGTCGCCGCGGTCGATCGACGAGAAGACCGTCGCGCGCTATCTCACCGAGCCGACGATGCCGGACGTCGACCTGTTCGTCCGAACCTCCGGCGAGCAGCGCACCTCGAACTTCCTGCTCTGGCAGTCGGCCTATGCCGAACTCGTCTTCCTCGACACGCTGTGGCCCGACGTCGATCGGCGGCACCTGTGGCAGGCCGTCGAGACCTACGCCCGCCGGGACCGCCGGTATGGCGGCGCCCTCGACCGGCCGACCGCGGCTGGGTCGACGGATCCGACGCCATGACCGAGGAGACCACCACGGTCACCCGTCGCAGCGACCGGCACTCGCCGCGGCAGGCGAGCGCGGTCGCCGGTCGACTGGGTGCCGCGCGACGGGTGGTCTCCGGGCTCGGTCCGCAGTCCCGCCCGGGCATCGTCGTGGCGGTCGTGCTGCTCGTCTTCCTCGTCGCCCGGCCCTGGCTGGTGCGGGTCTTCGCCGATTCCCCGGCCTTGGCCACCTGGCTGACCGTCTTCGTGTCGATCAGCCTGCAGGCACTGCCGTTCCTCGTCGGCGGAGTGCTCATCTCGGCGGCCATCGCCACCTTCGCCTCACCCGAGCTGCTCGCGCGCATCCTGCCCCGCAACCCCGCGCTCGCCGTGCCGGTCGCCGGCCTGGCCGGGGTGTGCCTGCCGGGCTGCGAATGCGCATCGGTGCCGATCGCCGGCTCGCTCGTACGACGGGGGATGGCCCCACCGGCGGCGCTGACCTTCCTCCTCGCCGCCCCGGCGATCAACCCGGTCGTCCTGGTGTCGACGGCCGTCGCCTTTCCCGGGAACACCACGATGGTGGTGGCCCGGTTCCTCGCCTCCCTGCTGGCCTCGGTGACGGTGGGGTG
Organism: Actinomycetota bacterium; assembly: GCA_052034115.1. Lineage (GTDB taxonomy): Bacteria > Actinomycetota > Actinomycetes > Actinomycetales > Dermatophilaceae > Lutibacillus. The sequence goes on along the minus strand of JBPOIZ010000012.1, from coordinate 39,199 downwards.
GCTCTGGCTCGCCCTGGGGCGGGGGGTCCCCCTGCGGTTGCCCCGAGCCCCCTCCGGGGCGGCGCCCGTGGACCGCTTCGTCGCACAGGCCCGCCACGACCTCCTGCACGCGGGCGGCTTCCTGGCCGTCGGCGCCGCCCTGGCAGCCACCGTCAACGTGCTCGTACCGTTGAGCATCCTCGACGCGGTGGCCGGCTCGCTCCTGCTGTCGGTCCTCGCCTTGGCGCTGTTGGCCGTCCTCGTGGCGATGTGCTCGGAGGCGGACGCGTTCGTGGCTGCCAGTCTGAGTCGCTTCCCCGCGATGTCCCAGTTGGCGTTCATGGTCGTCGGGCCGGCGGTGGACGTGAAACTGGCGTCGATGCAGGCCGGGGTGTTCGGCCGCCGGTTCGCCATGCGATTCGCGCCACTCACCTTCGTCGTGGCCGTTGCGGCGGCAGTGCTCGTCGGGTCGGTGCTCCTGCGATGAGCCGCACCCTCCAGAACACCATCATGGCGGTCATCGGCGTGATCGCCGTCGCCGCGGCCTCCAACGGCCTCTACCTGTCCTTCCTCAAACCGGGGATGCGGATCCCCCTGCTGGTGTCCGGGGCCGTGCTCGTGGCGCTGGCCATGGTGAGCATCGTGCGCGGCGAGGACGAGGCCGAAGCGGACCACGCCGTCGTCGCGCCGCCCGGCTCGCGCCGAGAAGCGCAGGCGACCCGTCACGAGTCGCATGGCCATGCCCCGTGGGTGGGCTGGCTGCTGCTCGTCCCCTTCCTGCTCCTGGGGAGCCTGAGCCCGAGCCCGCTGGGGGCGTACGCGGCCGGGCGCGAGAGCGGCTCGGTGTCCGGGCGCACCACGGCCGGCGGGTTCCCCGTCCTGCCGGACCAGGACCCGGTCGCCGTCACGCTGACCGACTACTCGGGGCTCGCCTTGGCGGTCGAGGACTCTCCACTCGAGGGACGGCAGGTCGTCCTGACCGGCTTCGTCCTGGACGACCCGTCGGGTGCCGGCTGGTTCCTCACCCGGATGGCCATCACCTGTTGTGCCGCCGACGGCTTCCCGGTCAAGGTGTTCGTCCCGGGGGAGCAGCCCTATCCGGAGGGCACCTGGCTGAGCCTCGTCGGGCGGTATGTCGACACGACCGCCGGCACCGGGGAGCAACCGCTGGCCGTCGTCGAGCCCATCGATGTCTCGAAGATCGACCGTCCCGCGGAGCCCTACGAACAGCCGTAACCGCTACGACTTCGGTGACTGGCAGGCACCGCAGGTGCCGAAGATCTCCAGGGTGTGAGTCAGGTCGTCATACCCGTGCTGGCCAGCCAGGATGGCGCAACGTTGCTCCACCTCAGGCACCTGCACCTCGACGGTCGCGCCGCACTGCCGGCAGACCAGGTGGTGGTGGTGGGAGGACCCACAGCGGCGGTAGGACGCCTCGCCGTCATCCCCGCGCAGCACATCGACTTCACCGGAGGCGGCCATCGCCTGAACGGTGCGATAGACCGTGGCGAGACCGACCGTTTCACCGTGCTCCCGCAGCCGGGCGTGCAACTCCTGGGCGGTGATGAACTCGCTCGCGCGGTCGAGGACGGCGGTGACGGCACTGCGCTGACGCGTGGGTCGCCGGTTCATCGTTCGGCCTCCTCGTGGACGGCCCCGCGTTCGGTATGACGGTGCCCGTCGTGGACGTAGTCGACGTGATCGCCGTGTAGGACCAGATCGTGCCCGCAGACCTCGGTGTGGACGTGGTCGCCATCGACCAGCGCGGCCGAGCGACTCCATCCGGCCGCCCGGACGACGGAAGCCCCGATGGCGACCAGGACGAAGAGGCCCACGGCCAGCACCACGATGGTGGCTCCGGACGGCGAGTCGGCGTAGTACGAGGCGACCACTCCACCGACGGCGGAGACGACGCCGAGCCCGACCGCCCACCGCACCGCACCGGCGAACGAGCGACCGAGGATCTGGCCCGTCGCGTTGGGGACGACCATCAACGCGCTGATGAGGAGGAGGCCGACGACCCGCATCGAGACGACGACGGTCACGGCCACCAGCGAGCTGAGCAGCAGGTTGAACGGCAGCACGGGCATGCCACGGGCCACGGCATACTCCTCGTCCTGCGCAACCGCGAAGAACCAGGGCCACAGCACCCCGAGCACCATGGCGACGACCGCGGCGAGCACGACGAAGGTGACCAACTCGCCGGCCGAGACCGTCGTGATCGACCCGAACAGGTAGCCGGTCAACGACGTCGAGGTGCCCCGAGGCACTCGGCTGAGGATGACCACACCGGCCGCGATGCCGCCGTAGAAGACGATCGCCAACGCGGTGTCGCCACCGGGGCCGCCGCGGGCCCGGATGAGCTCGATCGCCACCCCGGCGAGCACCGATGCGACCAGCGCGGTCCACACCGGCGCCTGCCCGGTCACCACACCGACCGCGACGCCGGCCAGGGCGACGTGACCGATGCCGTCGCCGATCAGGGCGAGCCGGCGCTGCACGAGGAAGACGCCGACGAGCGGGGCGACCAGGCCGACGACCGCGGAGGCGAGCAGGGCTCGCTGGATGAAGTCGTAGGAGAGCAGCTCAGGCATCGGGGCCCCCCATCGACTGGTGGAACGGCCCGGACGGGACGGCACCGGGATGGGTTCCCGGCTCGAGCTCGTCGTCGTGGTGGTGTGAGTCGTGGTCGTGGTGGACCACGTCGTGCTGGGCCAAGAAGTCCGCGACCGTGCCGTCGAAGGAGACACCGCCGCCGTGCACGACCAGCACCCGCGTGACCACGTCGACGAGCGCGTCGAGCTCGTGAGTGACGACGACCAGGGTCACGCCGGTGTCGGCGAGCCGCTTGAGCACCGAGGCGAGGACGTGCTGGTTGGCGACATCGACGCCGGCCGTGGGCTCGTCCATGAGCAGGATGTCGGGCCGGGCGGCCAACGCCCGGGCGATGAGGACCCGCCGCTGCTGCCCGCCGGAGAGTTCGGAGACATCGCGGTCGGCGTGCTCGGCCAGCCCGACCGAGCACAGCGCCGCGGTGACCTTTCGGGCGACATCGCGGTGGCCGAACAGTGGCCGGGGCCGGCTCGGCAGGGTGCCCGTGGTGACGATCTCGCGGGCGGTGGCCCGCACCGAGGTGGCGAGGGTATGCCGTTGCGGCACATAACCGACCCGGTTGCGGGCCGACTGCGACCCGCCAGGTGCGCCGAAGATCTCGACCTGACCACCCTGGTGGTCGCTCAGCCCGACCAGGCCCTTGAGCAGGGTGGATTTGCCGGACCCGTTGGCTCCGAGCACGGCGACCACCTCGCCCGGTTCGATGGCCAGGTCCACCCCGTCGACGACCACGCGGTCGCCATACCCGAAGGAGGCGCCGCGAAGCCGCAGGGGAGGGTCGGTCAGGCGCATCGCAGACCGGTCCTCAGGGCCGCGAGGTTGGCCCGCATCACGCTGGGATAGTCGGTGCCGGCGGAGGCGTCGGTGATGCCCTCGATGGGGTCCAACGTGGCCACCTCGGCGCCCGTGGACGACGCGACGGTGGTGGCGATCTTCGGGTCCACGAGCGTTTCGGCGAACACCGTGGTCACGTGACGGGAGCGGACCACGTCGGTGATCTGCGCCAACTGGGCCGGAGAGGGCTCCTGCTCCGGGCTCAGCCCGGCGATCGGGATCTGCTCGAGGTCGTAGCGCAGCGCGAGGTAGCCGAAGGCGTCGTGCGAGACGACGATGTCGCGGCTGGCGCAGGTCGCCAGGGCGCTGCTCATCTCGCCGTCGAGGGTGCTCAGCTGCGAGGCTGCGCCCGCCGCGTTGTCGAGGTAGGTCTGCGCGTGTGGCGGGTCGACCGCGCCCAACTCGGTCCCGAGGGCCGTGACGACTGCTGCGAGCCGGGTCGGGTCGAGCCAGAAGTGCGGATCGAGGCCGCCGGGCTCGTCGCCGTGCTCGTCGGCGTGGTCCGCGGCGACGGCCACCAACCGGGCGGCGGGGGCGGCGTCATACGAGCGCGCGACGGTGCCGCCGGCGGCGAGGTCATCGACCAGCGGCTGGAAGCCGGCGACGTAGACCAGCAGGTCGGCATCGGCGACCGTTGCCGCATCCCGGGCCGAGAGCTCGAGGTCGTGCGGCTCGGCTCCGGGCGGGGTGAGGTTCACCACCGTCGCGAGGTCACCGGTGACTCGGGTGACGGCGAACTCCAGCGGGTAGGCGCCGACGACGATGACCGGCTTGTCCTGCGCGGTGGTGGCCCCGTCGGTGGCCGGTCCAGCGCCCGCGCAGGCCGTCAGGGCGAGCGTGGCGACGGACAGGACAGGGAGGAGGCGGCGCATGCGGACACGGTAGAACAAATGAGAGTGATTCTCAAAATCGGTATGGTGTGCCACGCCATACCGAGGTGGGCTATCGCGGGAAAGCGCGGATGACTGCAGCGACCAGGACCATGAGCAGGACCGCCGTGCGCATCATCTTCTCCGGCAGCGTCAGCTGCGGCCAGGTGAGGAAGAGGAACCAGCCCACGAACGCGGCAATGGCCAGCAGCGGGATCCACGCCCAGGTGCCGACCAGACCGGCGACGACGAACAGAGCCAAGACGGCCAGGAAGACGACGACGCGGGGGAGGCGGTTGATGCTCTGGACGAGGGGGACGCTGGCGTGCTCGACGCGGGACCGGAAGGTCAGATTCACGAGCCCAGACTAGGCGAGAGCGGGCCCGGACGATGCCGCTGGTCACGGTCGCGGGGCGCACCGAGCACCCGCGCCGCACCGATACCCTAGGGCCCATGGCAGCGCCCACCTCGACCGTCGACCTCGTCGTCAGCCTCGCCAAGCGGCGGGGCTTCGTCTTCCCCTGCGGGGAGATCTACGGAGGGACGCGGTCGGCGTGGGACTACGGCCCGCTGGGCGTCGAGCTCAAGGAGAACATCAAGCGCCAGTGGTGGCGCTCGATGGTCACCGGCCGTGACGACGTCGTCGGGCTGGACTCCTCGATCATCCTGCCCCGCCAGACGTGGGAGGCGTCCGGCCACGTCGCGACCTTCACCGACCCGCTGACCGAGTGCCAGTCCTGCCACAAGCGGTTCCGGGCGGACCACCTCCAGGAGGCGGTGGCCGAGAAGAAGGGCCTGGACCGCGCCGAGGACATCCCCATGGACCAGATCGCCTGCCCGCACTGCGGCACCCGCGGGAAGTGGACCGAGCCCAAGCAGTTCTCCGGGCTGCTCAAGACCTACCTCGGGGTGACCGAGGACGAGACCGGGCTGCACTACCTGCGTCCGGAAACCGCCCAGGGCATCTTCCTCAACTTCGCCAACGTCATGACCGCGGCCCGCAAGAAGCCGCCGTTCGGGATCGCCCAGACCGGGAAGTCGTTCCGCAACGAGATCACGCCGGGCAACTTCATCTTCCGCACCCGCGAGTTCGAGCAGATGGAGATGGAGTTCTTCGTCGTGCCCGGCACCGACGAGGAATGGCATCAGTACTGGATCGACGAGCGCACCCGCTGGTATGTCGACCTGGGGATCAACCCGGACAACCTGCGTCACTATGAGCACCCGAAGGAGAAGCTCTCCCACTACAGCAAGCGCACTGTCGACATCGAGTACCGCTTCCGGTTCACCGGCTCGGAGTGGGGCGAGTTGGAGGGCATCGCCAACCGCACCGACTTCGACCTGTCGACGCACGCCCAGCACTCCGGTGCGGACCTGAGCTATCTGGACCCGGTGACCAAGGAGCGGTTCGTGCCCTACGTCATCGAGCCGGCGGCCGGGCTGTCGCGGTCGCTGATGACCTTCCTCGTCGATGCGTATGTCGAGGACGAGGCGCCGAACACCAAGGGCGGGGTGGACAAGCGCACCGTCCTACGGCTGGACCCGAGGCTGGCTCCGGTGAAGGCCGCGGTGCTGCCGCTGTCGCGTAACGCCGACCTCTCCCCGAAGGCCCGTGACCTGGCCGCGGAGCTGCGTCGGTCGTGGAACGTCGACTTCGACGACGCCGGGGCCATCGGTCGGCGGTATCGGCGCCAGGACGAGATCGGCACGCCCTACTGCATCACTGTCGACTTCGACAGCCTCGAGGACGACGCCGTGACGATCCGGGAGCGCGATTCGATGGCCCAAGAGCGGGTGGCGATCGGGCAGGTCAGCGCCTGGCTCGGGTCGCGCCTCGTCGGCTGCTGACGGTCGGCCGCGCGGCCGCCATACCCGTCAAGATCGCGTCAAGACACGTTAGGCGCAGAGCTGGACCGTCGATGACCGCTCCTGCCCGGCGTCAACTGGGGGCATGGCAGAAGATGTGATCGGCCTGGTCGTCGGGCTCGGACTCGCGGCCTACCTGCTCTACGCGCTCCTGCGCGCCGACCGGTTCTGAGTCGTCATGAACGCCACGACCCAGACCCTGCTCTATGTCGGCACGGTCGCGATGATCCTCGCGGTCGTCCATGTTCCCCTCGGCGACTGGATGTACCGGGTCGCCACCGACGAACGGGACTGGCGGCTCGAGCGCGCGGTCTACCGCATCGGCGGGGTCGATGCGAGGTCCGAGCAGCGCTGGTCGGTCTACGCGCTCAGCGTGCTGGCCTTCGGGATCGTCTCGATCGTTGCCGTGATGGCGCTCATCCTGGCCCAAGGCCGCCTGCCCTGGGGGTTGGGTCGGGAGCAGGACTGGCACACCGCGGTGAACACGGCCATTTCGTTCACGACGAACACCAACTGGCAGTCGTATGCCGGGGAGGCCGGAGCAGGCTACACGGTGCAGATGCTCGGCCTGACCGTGCAGAACTTCGTCTCCGCCGCGACCGGGATCGCCGTCGCCTTCGCCCTGTTGCGCGGCATCGCCCAGGCCGGCACCGACCGGTTGGGCAACTTCTGGGTCGACCTCACCCGCGCCTGTGTCCGGATCCTGCTGCCCGTGGCCGCGGTCGCGGCCCTGCTGCTGCTTCTCGGCGGTGTCGTCCAGAACCTCGACGCGCCGCACACCGTCACCACGATCGCCGGCCAGTCGCAGGTGATCCAGGCCGGACCGGTCGCCAGTCAAGAGGCGATCAAGATCGCCGGAACCAATGGCGGCGGCTTCTTCAATGCCAACTCGGCCCACCCGTTCGAGAACCCCAACGGCTGGACAAACCTGTTCCAGATCGTCCTGCTCCTAGCGATCCCGTTCTCGTTGCCCTGGACGTATGGGCGCATGGTCGGCGACCGCCGCCAGGGAGCGGTCGTCACCTCGGTCATGGCGCTCTTCTACACCGTGTCGGTGGGGTTGACGGCGTGGACGGAGCAGGCCGCGGCATGGGGTGCCGCCGGCTCGATGGAGGGTAAGGAGGCACGTTTCGGGATCGTGCCGTCGGTCGTGTTCGCCGCCTCCACGACCGCCACGTCGACCGGCGCCGTGAACTCCATGCACGAGTCCTACAGCCCCTTGGCGGGGGGCGTGCTCATGCTCAACATGCAGCTCGGGGAGGTCTCCCCGGGAGGGGTCGGGTCCGGCCTATACGGGATGCTCGTCATGGTGGTCATCACCGTCTTCATCGCCGGTCTCATGGTCGGGCGGACGCCGGAACTGCTGGGGAAGGCGGTCGGGCGTCGCGAGATCACGTATGCCGCAATCGCCTCAGTCACCATGCCGGCCCTCGTGCTGCTGTTCACCGGCGCAGCCCTCGTTATACCTGGTGCCCGTGCGGCACTGCTCAACGCAGGTCCGCACGGTCTGTCGGAGATGCTCTACGCCTACACCTCCGCGTCGAACAACAACGGCTCGGCCTTCGCCGGTCTGTCCGCTGACCAACCCTGGCTCAACCTCACCCTCGGGCTGTGCATGGCGGCCGCGCGATTCGGGATCATCGTCGTGACCCTCGCGCTGGCCGGAAGCCTGGCGGCGCAGCAGCGACGTCCGGTCACGGCTGGCACCATGCCCACCCATACGCCACTGTTCGCGGTGCTCCTGGCCAGCATCGTTGTCGTCCTCGCTGCGTTGACCTTCTTCCCCGCCCTCGCCCTCGGCCCCATCGCGGAGGCTCTGTCATGACCAGCACGGCACACCACCTGCCGCACCACCACGGGCATCCGGGCCCACGCCACGCCTCGCTCGGCGCGCAGGCGCTGGAGAACCTGCCCCAGGCCCTGGCCAAGCTCGACCCGCGCCACCTGGTGCGCCAGCCGGTCATCTTCGTGGTGTGGATCGGATCGGTGCTCACCACCGTCCTGACCGTCATGGCGCCCAGCGTCTTCAGCGTCTCGGTCACGCTGTGGCTGTGGGCGACGATCGTCTTCGCGAACCTGGCCGAGGCGATCGCGGAGGGCCGGGGGAAGGCGCAGGCCGCTTCGCTGCGGCAGACGCGGTCCACGACCTTGGCTCGGCGGCTGCGCGCCGACGGGTTGGAGGAGCAGGTGGGCGGTCCGGACCTGCGGGTCGGCGACCGCGTGGTCGTCGAGGCCGGACAGATCATCCCCGGGGACGGCGATGTCGTCGAAGGTGTCGCGACCGTCGACGAGTCCGCGATCACCGGCGAGTCGGCCCCGGTGATCCGGGAGTCCGGCGGGGACCGGTGCGCGGTCACCGGCGGTACGACGGTGCTCTCCGACCGGATCGTCGTGCAGATCACGAGCAAACCGGGCGAGACCTTCATCGACCGGATGATCGCGCTCGTCGAAGGAGCAGCTCGACAGAAGACCCCGAACGAGATCGCCCTGGGGATCCTCCTGACCGTGCTGACGCTGATCTTCGTCGTCGCCGTCATGGCCATTCAGCCGATGGCGATCTACTCCGGAGGCCGGCTCTCGCTCGTCGTCCTTGTCGCGCTGCTCGTCTGCCTCATCCCCACGACCATCGGTGCGCTGCTGTCCGCCATCGGGATCGCCGGGATGGACCGGCTCGTGCAGCGCAACGTGCTGGCCATGTCCGGCCGGGCGGTCGAGGCCGCCGGCGACGTCTCGACGTTGCTGTTGGACAAGACCGGGACGATCACCTACGGAAACCGCCGGGCCGCCGATGTCCTGCCGGTTGCCGACGCCAGCCGGGCAGACCTTCTGCACGCCGCCTATCTGTCCTCGCTGGCCGACGAAACGCCCGAGGGGCGCTCGATCGTCGAGTACGCGATGTCCGAGGGGCTCGCCCCTGAGGTCGGGTCCTCGGCGCAGCTGGCACGCACCGGGGCGACCTTCGTGCCGTTCACGGCGCAGACGCGGATGTCCGGGGTTGACCTGCCCGACGGCACCCGGGTGCGCAAAGGGGCCGGATCTGCGGTCGCTCGATGGGTCCACGACGAAGGCGGTCACATGGCCCACGACGTCGACGACCGGGTCAACGAGATCAGCGCGGCCGGTGGCACCCCCCTGGTCGTCGCGCGCCGAAGGCCCGGTTCGGCTCCGGAACAGGTGGGGGTGGTCTTCCTCAAGGACATCGTCAAGCCGGGTATGGCGCGACGCTTCGACGAACTCCGCCGCATGGGCATCCGGACGGTGATGATCACGGGGGACAACCCGCTCACGGCAGCGGCCATCGCCGCGGAAGCCGGCGTCGACGACTTCCTCGCCGAGGCGACGCCCGAGGACAAGATGGCCCTCATCAAGGCCGAGCAGGCCGGCGGACGACTCGTGGCCATGACCGGGGACGGCACCAACGATGCACCGGCCCTCGCGCAGGCCGACGTCGGGGTGGCCATGAACACCGGCACGTCGGCGGCCAAGGAGGCCGGCAACATGGTGGATCTCGACTCCGATCCGACCAAACTCATCGACATCGTGGCGATCGGCAAGCAGTTGCTCATCACCCGCGGTGCGCTGACCACCTTCTCGATAGCCAACGACATCGCGAAGTACTTCGCCATCATTCCGGCGATGTTCGTCACGGTGTTCCCCGGGCTGCAGGCGCTCAATGTCATGAGGTTGCATTCCCCGGAGTCGGCCATGCTCTCGGCGGTCATCTTCAACGCCGTCGTCATCGTGGCGCTCATCCCGCTGGCCCTGCGTGGGGTCCGCTACCGAGCGCTCAGCGCCGCCAGCCTGCTGCGTCGCAACCTGCTCGTCTACGGTCTCGGCGGGGTCATCACCCCCTTCGTGGGGATCAAGCTCATCGACCTGCTCGTCTCCCTCCTTCCCGGACTGAAGTGAGCTGCCATGACCAGGCAACTGTTGGCTGCAACCCGAATGCTCCTGGTGCTCACCGTGCTCCTGGGCGTCGCCTACCCGCTGGCCGTCACGGCGGTCGCAACCGGGTTCGCCGACCAGGCGAAGGGCTCGGCGATCCGCTCCTCGACCGGCGCCGAGATCGGGTCGGCGCTGCTCGGCCAACCCCCGGCGGGGCCTGAGTGGTTCCAGGCCCGGCCTTCGGCGTCGGAATACTCCGGTGCCACGAGCGGGGGCACCAACTGGGGACCGCAGGCTCCACCACTGGCGGCCGACCTGGACCGACGGGCCGCCCAGCTGCGGGCCGCCAACCCTGAGGCACCTGCCGGTCCCATCCCGCCGGACGCCCTGACCAGCAGCGCCAGCGGACTGGACCCCGACGTCTCCCCGGCCTACGCGAGGTGGCAGGCGCCGCGGGTCGCCTCCGCCAGGGCGCTGCCTCTGCAGGTGGTCCTGGGTCTCGTCGAGGCGCACACGACCCGCGCCGAGCTCGGTTTCCTCGGCGAGGATCGAGTCAACGTGACCACGCTTAACCTCGCGCTGGCGAAGGCCGCCGGCTGACGACCTGGGAGACAATCGGGCCATGGCGCGTGGGCGGCTGCGGATCTACCTCGGGGCGGCACCGGGGGTGGGCAAGACGGTGGCCATGCTGTCCGAGGGCGCCCGGCGTCAAGCGCGGGGAACCGACGTGGTCATCGGGATCGTGGAGACCCATGGTCGGGACTACACCGCCTCCATGGTGCAGGGCCTCGACGTCGTGCCACGCAGGAGGGCCGCCCACCGCGGTGCGGTGTTCGAGGAGATGGACCTGGCGGCACTGCTGGATCGTGCGCCGCAGGTAGCCCTGGTCGACGAGCTTGCCCATACGAATGCGCCAGGGTCGGCGCACGAGAAGCGTTGGCAGGACATCGACACGCTCCTCGACGCAGGCATCGACGTGATCTCGACCGTCAACATCCAGCATCTGGAGTCGCTCAACGATGCGGTCGAGGACATCACCGGAGTCGTCCAGCGCGAGACGGTCCCCGACGCGGTGGTCCGCGCGGCCGACCAGATAGAGCTTGTCGACATGTCCCCGGAGGCGCTGCGCCGGCGAATGGCGCACGGAAACGTCTACCGTGCCGACAAGGTCGATGCGGCCCTCTCGAACTACTTCCGCGTCGGAAACCTGGCTGCCCTGCGTGAGCTTGCGTTGTTATGGCTCGCCGATCGGGTCGAGGAGGGCCTGGGCACGTACCGCCACGCCCATGACATCGATGCCACCTGGCCGACTCGGGAGCGGATCGTGGTCGCGGTGTCGGGCGGACCGGAGTCCGAGACGCTGGTGCGCCGCGGGGCCCGGATCGCGGCCCGGGGGGCCGGTGGTGAACTCGACGTCCTGTATGTCGTGCGCGCCGACGGCCTCGCCGGTGCCCCGCTCGACGACCTGGCCACGGTGCGACGCCTCGCCGAGGAGGTCGGCGGCAGCTTCCACACCGTGTCCGGGGACGACCGGGCTCGCGCCATCCTCCAGTTCGCTCGGGCCGAGAACGCCTCCACGATCCTGGTCGGCTCCTCCAGGCGCCCCTGGTGGCGTTCGCTGGTCCGACCGGGGGTCACTGCAGCGGTGATCGAGTCCTCGGGGGACATCGACGTTCACGTCGTCAGGCACGCATCCGCGGCGGCGGCGCACCCACTCCTGCCGAAGGCCCCGCTCAGCAGGCGCCGGGTCGTCGAGGGCTACACCTGGGGTCTGCTCGGCGGTGCGGCGATGACGCTGCTGTTGACCCTCATCGACGACCGGCTGGCCGATCCGCTCGGGCTTCCGCTTGTCGTCCAGCTCTACCTGGTCCACACCATCGTGGCGTCGCTCATCGGCGGTATGGCGCCGGCGATCCTCACCGCCATCTTGTCCTCGCTCACGGTGAACTGGTTCTTCACCCCGCCGGTCGGCACCTGGACGATCGCGGCCCCCGAGAACGCGGCGGCCCTCGGGCTGTTCGTCATCGTCGCGGTCGCAGTATCGCTCGTCGTGCAGCGCAGCTCCCGTCGGGCGGATCAGGCGCTAGCCGCTCAGCAGGAGTCCGCAGCCCTGGCCGAGCTGACACATACGTTGCTCGGCTCGACCGAGCAGTTGGCGCTGCTGCTGCGCCGTGCCGTGGACATGTTCGCGGTGGCCGCGGCCGCGGTCGTGAAGCGGCCCACGGCAGGCGATCCTGGCGGTGTGGTGGCGACCACGGAGGACGGCCAGCCGGTCGCCGGTGCGGTGACCAGGGAGCCGATCGACGACCAGCACGACCTGATCCTCACCGGTCAACCGGTGCCGGCGGAGCGTCGCCGGCTCCTGGCCGCCTACGCCGCCCACGCCGGGGCGATCCTGGCCCGCCGAGCCTTGCAGGAGCAGGCACAGAGCGCCGAGCACCTGACCCGGGACAACAAGGCGCGCACCGCGTTGTTGTCCGCGGTCTCGCACGACCTACGTACGCCGCTGGCTGGTATCAAGGCGGCCATCGACAGCCTGCGAAGCGACGAGGTCGAGTTCAGTCCCCAAGACCGCGCCGAGCTCGAGGAGGCGATCGAGGAATCCGCCGACCGCCTGGAGACCCTCATCGGCAATCTGCTCGACATGTCACGCCTGCAGGTCGGCGCGCTGGTCGCCACCGTTCGCCGGACCGATCTCGGGGAAGTTCTGCCCGCAGCGATCGGCGGCTGCGGCCTGTCTGATCGGGTCACCTGGGGTCTGGGCGATCGCGCGAGGTATGTGCAGGCCGATGCCGGGCTCCTGGATCGCGTCGTGGGCAACCTCATCGAGAACGCGGTCCGGCATCAGCCGCCCGGCGATCCGGTGCGGGTGACGACCAGCCGCCTCAGGGACGAGATCCAGGTCCGGGTCGCCGACACTGGGCCCGGCATACCGGAGATCATGCGCGAGCACATCTTTCAACCGTTCCAGCGGTATACCGACTCCGGAGGCGACGGGGTCGGGCTGGGTCTCGCCGTCGCCCGGGGCCTGAGCGAGGCCATGGGCGGGACTCTCGCCGCCGAGGACACCCCCGGTGGTGGCCTGACCATGGTGGTCACCCTGGCCGTGGGCGGTGACGCATGACGACGCGAGTGCTGGTCGTCGACGACGACCCGACGATCCTGCGGACCCTGCGGATCAATCTGCGCGCCCGCGGGTATGACGTCGAGGCGGTCTCGACCGCCGAGGACGCCCTGAGCGCGTTCGACGAGGCGCCAGCGGACCTTGTCGTGCTCGACCTCGGCCTGCCCGATCTGGATGGCATCGAGGTGCTGCGACGGCTGCGTGCCGTCAGCCGGATCCCGGTCGTCGTGCTGTCGGCCCGCCAGGACAGCGACGACAAGGTCGAAGCGTTGGACGAGGGTGCCGATGACTACGTGACCAAGCCGTTCGGTATGGATGAGCTCATGGCGCGGATCCGGGCCGCCATCCGACGCGGCGGAGAGCTGCTCCCGTCGACTCCGCCCTTCGGGTGCTCGCATTTCACCCTCGATTTCGACGAGCGGGTGTGTGAAGTGGCCGGGTCGCCGGTCCACCTCACCCCCACGGAGTGGCGGCTGCTGGCCGAGTTGGCCCGCCACGACGAACGGATCGTGCCGCACGAGAACCTGCTCAAGGCGGCTTGGGGGCCGTCCTATGGGCGGGAGTCCAACTACCTGCGGGTGTTTGCCAGCCAGCTGCGGCGCAAGCTCGAGCCCGATCCGTCCCGGCCCGTCCATCTGCTCACCGAACCGGGCATCGGCTACCGGTTGGTCCGGTAGCGGGGCCGACGGTGGACCGACCCGGTGCCGAGGTGTGCCAGGCTGTCACCATGGCCCACCGGGGAGAGGTCGTCGTCGATGTCGGCGGCGGTCTGGGACTCGTCCTGCGTGACGACTGGACCGTCGCTCCACTGCACCAGCTCATCACGACCAACCACGACCGGCTGGCGCAATGGGAGCCGTGGGCCGTGGGGGAGCAGACCGAGGAGCACCTCGCCAACTTCACCGCCTTCGGGATGTCGCAGTGGCAGGTCGGTCGGGCCGTCCCGCTGGCCTTGAGCCTGGACGGCACACTGGTCGGCAGCATCGGCGCCAAGGTCGACCCGTATGGCGGGCAGGCCGACATCGGTTACTGGATCGATGCCGCCTGGCAGGGTCGTGGCCTGGTGACCCGGGCGGTTCGGGCCCTGACGGCATACCTCTTCGACGATCGCGGCCTGCGCCGCCTCGAGATCCGCGCCGCGACCGGCAACCTCGCCTCCAGGGCGGTCCCCGAGCGGCTCGGCTTCACCCTCGAGGGCATCCTGCGCGCCGCTGCGGTCGTCGGCACCCGCCGCGACGACATGGCCCTCTACAGCCTGCTCGACACGGACCGATGAAACCGACGCTGGTCCTCGTCCACGGGTCGCGGGTCAGCGGTGTCCAGTGGGATCTCCACCGGCGCTGGCTTGAGCCGGGTCTGCTGGTCCTCACCCCGGACCTGCCGGCCCACGGTCACCGCGCCGCTGAGCCGTTCACCATGGATGGCGCCGTGGCGGCCGTCGCCGCGGCCGTGGACAGCGCACCCGCCGGTTCGCCCGTCGTCCTGGCCGGCCATTCGCTGGGCGGCTACGTGGCGATGGAGTATGCCGCTCGCCATCCGCGTCGGCTCGCCGGCCTGGTCCTCATCGGCGCGACGGCGATCCCGGCCGGGCCTGGGGCTGCGGCCTACCGGCTGCTGGGCCGGGTCACCGACCGGGCCGGACGGGAGCGGGTCGGCCGGATCAACGACCGGATGCTGACCCGGATGGTGCGACCAGAGGTGTTCGCCGCGATCGCCGCCGACGGCTACTGGTTCGACGGGGTGAGCGACTCGTGGGCCGCCGTCATGGCCGGCGGTCGCCCGGAGCTGCTGGCCGACGTCGAGTGCCCGGTGCTCATCGTGCGGGGCCAGTACGACCAGCTCGGGGTGCACGCCCACCGATATGCCGCGGCCGCCCGGAGCGCCCGGGTGCGCACCGTGCGCGGGGCCAGCCACCTGCTGCCGCTGACCCGCCCCGAGCAGACCTGCGGCATCATCGCCACCTTCGTCAGGGAGGTGACGCGCAGCGTACCCCTGGCGAAGGGGTGACCCCGCGCGCCCAGGGCGATGTCACCTGTCCCGCGTATCGTCGCCCCACAACCGAGTCGTGGGCGACGGAGCCGGCGACCGGCGAGTCGAGGAGGCCCACATGTCGCGTCCCATCCACTTCGAGATCCATGCCGAGGACGTCGCCCGGGCCTGTGCCTTCTACGGGGCGGTCTTCGGGTGGACCTTCGAGGACTGGTCTGAGTTCGCCGGGATGCCCTACATGGGAGCGGTGAGCGGCCCCGAGGGCGAGCCCGGGATCAACGGGGCGATCATGCAGCGGGCCGGCCTGTCCGGCGGTTCCGGCGCCCCGGTCAATGGCGCGGTGCTGACGATGGGCAGCGCCGACTACGACGCGGACCACGCGAAGATCCTCGCGGCCGGGGGAGTGGTCGCGCTGCCCAAGGCCGCACTGCCCGGTATGGCGTGGCAGGGCTACTACCTCGACACCGAGGGGAACGTCTTCGGGCTGCACCAGCCGGACCCGTCGGCAGCCTGAGCCCGCCGCCGGCATTCTGCGCAGTCGACCCAACCTGGAAGGGGCCTTCGCGCGTTGAGGAAGTGAAGGAGGTGCGGGAATGCGCGCCGAGGCCGACCCGGAGTTCGTGGCGTATGTCCGCGCCCGCCAGCACCGGCTCCTTCGGGCGGCATACCTCGTCTGCGGGGATGTCCACCTGGCCGAGGACCTGCTCCAGGAGGCCTTCGTCAAGCTCGCGCTGCGCTGGGACCGGCTGCGCGACGAACACCCGGACGCCTACGTGCGCACCATCGTGTTCCGCGATGCGGTGTCGGCCTGGCGTAAGCAGCGACGGGAGGACCTGGCCGGGCTCGACGTGCCGGAGCCCCGCCCCTGGCCGGTCGGCGAGCCCGGTGAACGTGTCGACGTCCAGCGCGCGCTGGCGTCGCTGACCGCCAAGCAACGCGCGGTGCTGGTGCTGCGCTACCTGGAGGACCGCTCCGAGGCGCAGACCGCGCAGATCCTCGGTATCTCCGTCGGCACCGTCAAGAGCACCGCCCACGACGCCCTCGGTGCCCTGCGCAGCCGCGTCCCGGACCTACTCGTCGAGGAGTTGAGATGACCCGGACCCTCACCGAGCTGCTCGACGAGGCCAGCGCTCACGTCGTGCCCGTCGACTTCGCCGAGCGCTCCTGGGCCGACGCCGCCGCACGTCGCCGCGCCGTGACCCGCCGCTCGGTCCTCGGTATGGCGGCCGCCGCTGCCGGGGTGGCGACCTTCGCCGTGATCCGTGACCGGGCCGGGCAAGCCACACCTCCTGGGGTGGGCCAACCCCCCACGGGGACAGAGCCGGGTCTGCCGGCCGGCGCCGAACTCGACTCCGTGACCGTCGCCGGCCGGACAGCGTGGATCATGCCCACCGAGGCCGAGGCCGCCGAACTGCCTTGGCTCTCCCTCGGCCTGCCCGAGCGCGCTGCGGACCCGGGCACCTTGCCGCAGTTCACCGCGAACCGGTCGGCCCGGCTGAGTGTCGTCTTCCTCGACCCCGTCGGCGAGGGTCGGTTCGATCCCGTCCTCGACGTCGGTCGGGGTCCCGAGCGGTCCAGCTACGGGTTGCACCCGTACGCCGACGTCAACGGCGTGCGGATCGAACTCGGTCCCCGATCCGTCCACCCCGACGGCACCCAGGTCGTCTTCGCTGAGCGAGGGTGGGTGCACGTACACGACCTGACGACGAACCAGCTCATGCGGATCAGTGTCGCCGACCAGGGGCTCGTCCACGCGGGTTGGAGCATCGACAACGAGCGCATCGTGGCCTGGTCCGACTCCCGCGGGTGGCTCGTCGACCCGCGTGGCGACGTCGAGCAGGTGAAGGCCCCGGTCTATGACGGGCACTACCGGCTGACCACCGGTCGTGGGGGAGCCACCGTGCTGGAGTCCCACTCGGCTGATGGCGTCCTGTCCGGGTCCACGCCGCTGTCGTTGCCCGTCGCGTCGTTCTGGGGGCCGACTGCTTCGGCGCTGACCGGGTGGGCGGCCGCTGGCATGGCCTTGGCCACCTCGGCGGCCCGGGCACTGTCGCCCTGGTGGCAAGGCGTCATCGCGGTCAACGCGGACGTGCCCTCATCGTGGCGCCTGCTCGTCTCGCCCGACGATGCAGGGGCCTCGAGGCAGAAGGGCGCGTGTGTGGCGCTGGGTTGGGCGAGTCAGGAGATCCTGCTCGTCGCGGCCTACGGGCAGGGGGTGGCGGTCCTCGCCTGGGATGTCGTGGCTGGGCGGATGTGGCGGGTCAGCGACCTGTCGAACCTCATCGACCTGGGAAGCGGTCACCTGATGCAAGGGCTGGCCCTCGGCCCGCTGCACGTGTCGGCGTAGCGACGCGGCGAGGGCCTCAGGGGCCGGTGGCGACGGGTCGGGACGGGTCGACGATCCATTCGCTCCACGAGCCGGGATAGAGCACTGAGTCGATGCCCGCCTCGTGCAGGGCCAGGCTCAGATGCGCCGCCGTCACCCCGGAACCGCACGTCGTGCCCACGAGGGCGCCGGGCCGAGCGCCGAGCATGGCGAACCAGGCCGCGAGCTCGGCACCCGGGCGGAACCGACCGTCCGCGCGAAGTGCCAGCGTGGCCGGCGCGTTGGTGGCCCCCGGGATGTGTCCGGCCACCCGGTCGATCGGCTCGACCTCACCGCGGAACCGCTCGGGCGCCCGCGCGTCGAGCAGGACTCCGGTCCGGGCCACGGCGGCGGCACCGGCGGCATCCAGGGCAGGGAGGGAGCCCGGACGCACGACAACAGAGCCTTCATCCGGCGAACTTTCGGTTCCAGCCTTCACCCCACGCCCAGCGGCCACCCAGGCAGCCAACCCGCCGTCGAGGACCCGCACCGAGCTCAGTCCGGCCCAGCGCAGCACCCACCAGGCCCGAGCAGCCCCCATCGAGGAGTGACCGTCATAGACGACGACCGCGCTGTCGTCGTCGACGCCGCAGGCACGCAAGGCCCTCTGGAGCACCTCAGGTTCCGGCAGCGGGTGCCGCCCGCCGACGCCCGGGGCAGCGGCGAGCGCCGTCTCCAGGTCGAGGAACCGAGCGCCCGGTATGTGGGCCCGCTCGAAGTCCATCCGTCCCGGTGGGCCACCGAGGGTCCACTGGACATCGAGGACGACGAGGGCATCGAGGCGCTCGGCGAGGTCGTCTGCGGTGATGAGCGCGCTCATCGGGCCATTCGACCACGGCTGCGACAATGTCGGGGCCATGTCGACACCCGCCGCGCCCCTGACCCTCGGCCGCCATACGATCGCCTCGCCGTTCGTCCTGGCCCCGATGGCCGGCATCACCAACCGCGCGTTCCGCCGGCTGTGCCGGGAGTATGCCGACACCGGCGTCTACGTCAGCGAGATGGTGACCTCCCGGGCCTTGATCGAGCGGCACCCCGAGACGATGCGCCTCATCGAGCCCGCGCCCGGTGAGCATCCCCGGTCGGTGCAGCTCTACGGCGTCGATCCTTCCGTCATCGGCGCGGCGGTGCGGTTGCTCGTCGAGGAGGACCGCGCCGACCACATCGACCTCAACGTCGGCTGCCCGGTGCCGAAGGTGACTCGCAAGGGCGGCGGCGCGGCTTTGCCGTGGAAACGCGACCTCTTCGCGGCCATCGTCAGCGCCGCGGTCCGAGAGGCCAGCCGGTATGACGTGCCCGTCACGGTGAAGATGCGGATGGGCATCGACGAGGAGCACCTGACCTACCTCGATGCCGGCCGGTCCGCGGCCCGGGCCGGAGTGGCTGCCGTCGCCCTGCACGCGCGCACCGCCGCCCAGCACTACTCCGGGCAGGCCCGGTGGGAGGCGATCGCCCGGCTGAAGGAGGCCCTCGACCCTCTGCCGGTGCTCGGCAACGGCGACATCTGGTCCGGTGACGACGCGCTGGCGATGCTGGCCCGGACCGGTTGCGACGGGGTGGTCGTCGGGCGCGGGTGCCTCGGTCGGCCGTGGTTGTTCGCGGACATCGCGGCGGCATTGTCCGGGTCCGACGCCCGCGCGCGACCCACCTTGGGTGACGTCGCGGACGTCATGCGCCGCCACGCCGACTACCTCGTGGAGCACTACGACGGCGACGAGCTGAAGGGGTGCCGCGACCTGCGAAAACACGTCGCCTGGTATCTCAAGGGGTTCCCGGCCGGGTCACAGATCCGCCAACAGCTGGCCCTGGTCACGACCCGGGTCGAGCTCGCTGACCTCCTGTGTCGGTTGGACGGTGCGGCACCTTGGCCCGGGCCGGATGCCGACGGACCCCGGGGGCGCGCCGGGCAGCCGAAGACCCCGGCCCTGCCGGAGGGATGGCTCGACTCACCGGAGCTCAGCCCCGCCCAGGAGGCCCTCGTCCGACAGGCCGAGGTGTCCGTCTCCGGCGGCTGAGGTCACCCCCGGCCCGAGCCAGCTGTCCGCGGTGCCGGATACGCTCAGCGGGTGGCATGGCTCTTCGGCAGGTCGTCTTCCCCCGATCCCGGCCAGCGTGCGCCCGAGAGCGACCCCGACGTCGAGGACGCGCTGCCCATGGAGGCCGCCGACCTGGTCATCCCGCGGCTGCTTCCGCTGGCCCCTGGGGACGCGGAGCGGATCACGGCGGCCCTGCAGACGCTGGCCGCCGATGGTGTCGATGTCGACGACGACGGCTCGCTCGGCGCGGGCTTCGACCGGGCCTTCGCCGCCTGGAGCGGCCAGCGGGCCGGTCGGCGCCCAGACCAGGACCCGATCGTCGAGCGGTTCGGGCTCGGGCTGGCCGAGCACCTCACCCGGGTCACCGATCTGACGTGGGGTCGGGTCAGCGACGCGTTCGGCACCGAGGTCGGCGTCGGCGCGCAGCAGGACGGCGAGCTGCTGGTGCCCACGAATCTCGTCGCGGTGCGGTGGATGAACGGCGAAACCGGCTGGTTGCCCGGGGTGGTCGCCACGATCGCGCGCCGCCGCGGCGGCCGAGCGGTCCGCCGATGAGTCGGTCACCGGCCCAGGTGGGCCGTCCGGGGGGCACCCCCGAGCGACCGGCGCTGTTCTTCGCCGACGCCGCAGAGTTCCGCGCCTGGCTGGCCGACCACCATGACACGGCCACCGAGCTGTGGATGGGGTTGCACAAGAAGCACGTCAGTCCACGCGGGCTCCTGTGGGCCGACGCGGTGCGCGAAGCCCTGTGCTACGGGTGGATCGACTCGGTCGTCCAGCGCCTCGACGACGACTCGGTGCGTCAGCGATGGTCGCCGCGAAAGAAGGGGTCGACCTGGAGCAAGGTCAACCTCGCCTCGGTGGAGGAGCTCATGGCACAGGGGCGGATGCAGCCGGCGGGCCTGGCGGCATACCAGGCCCGCCATACCGACCGGCAGGTCGTGTACGCCTATGAGCAGGCCGACATCGGGTGGCCGGACGATCTCGCCGCGCGGCTCGATGCCGAGGAGGTGGCGGCCGCCTTCTGGGCAGCGGCGCCGGCGTCCTACCGGAAGATGGCGATCTACTGGGTGCTCTCGGCCAAGCAAGACAAGACCCGCGAGTCTCGCTTCGCCTCGCTCGTCGAGGACTGCGCGGCGGGTCGGCTGATCCGACCGCAGCGGTATGGCGAGGAGCCGTCCTGGGCGGGCCGGGCGCGGGCCCGGCTCGGTCTGCCGGAGCCTGCATGACCTACCAGCGCCCAGACCGCGAGCGGTGGCTCGCCGAGGATCCGGCCCGTAAGCGGGCCGACCGCGACGAGTTCGCGCGCGACCGGGGCCGGGTGCTCCACAGCGCGTCACTGCGGAGGTTGGCCGCCAAGACCCAGGTGCTCACCGCCGGGCACGACGACTTCGTCCGCAACCGGCTCACCCACTCCCTTGAGGTTGCCCAGATCGGGCGGGAGTTCGGTGCCGGGCTGGGCTGCAGCGCCGACGTCGTCGAGGTGGCCTGTCTGGCGCACGACCTCGGACACCCGCCCTTCGGGCACAACGGCGAGAAGGCCCTGGACGCTGCCGCAGCCGACATCGGGGGATTCGAGGGCAATGCGCAGAGCCTGCGACTGCTGACCCGGTTGGAGGCCAAGCGACACCACCTGGATGGCCGATCGGCGGGTCTGAACCTCACCCGGGCCAGCCTCGATGCGGTCGCGAAATACCCCTGGCGCCGCGGCGCAGGCCCCGGGCCGACGACCAAGTTCGGTGCCTACGACGATGACGCGGAGGTCTTCGCGTGGGTGCGCCAGGGCGCGCCCGATGGTGTGCGGTGCCTCGAGGCCCAGGTCATGGACTGGTCCGACGATGTGGCCTACTCCGTCCACGACGTCGAGGACGCGATCGCTGCCGGCCTGGTCGATGTGCGGGCCTTGGGCACCCGGACCGACATGGCCGGAGCGGTGGCCGTGGCGCGGGCGTCATACGCGCCCGATCTCAGCGACGGTGAGTTGGAGGCCGCACTGGACCGGCTGCTCGCCTCGGGGCTGCTCCCCACCCGTTATGACGGCACCCGTCACGACCTGGCCGCCCTGAAGGACATGACCAGCCAGCTCATCGGGCGCTTCGTCGGGGAAGTCGAGCTGGCGACCCGGGCCGCACATGGCGACGGCGAACTGTCCCGGTTCGGCGCCGGGCTGGTCATCCCCGACCCGGTGCGTGCAGAGTGCGCCCTGCTCAAGGGCACTGCGGCGCACTTCGTCATGCTCGCCGACGAGCGCGTGCCGGTGCTGGCGCAGCAGCGTCAGATCATCAGCGACTTGGTGGTGGCCTTTCTCAGCAATCCGGACGAGCGGCTCGACCCCGACCTGTGGGTCGACTTCGCCACCGCAGCCACCGACGCGCACCGGCTGCGGGCCGTGGTGGACCAAGTCGCGTCGTTGACCGATCCCCGGGCGGTCGCGCTACACCGACGCTGGTGCACATAGCCCGACCGGGTGCGCGGACCCGGTCGTGCCCGCAGGTCCTTAGACTGCCGACAACGGCGGAGCAGGAGGTGACGTGGCCGGTCGGATCAACGCGGAGGACCTGGCCGCGGTCAAGGAGCGCGCCGCCATCGAAGCAGTCGTCCGAGAACATGTGACGCTGCGCTCGGCCGGCGCCGGGTCGCTGAAAGGGCTCTGCCCGTTCCACGACGAGAAGACGCCCTCGTTCACCGTGCGCCCGGCCCTGGGGGTGTGGCACTGCTTCGGCTGCAACGAGGGCGGCGACGTCATCTCCTTCGTCCAGAAGGTCGAGCACCTCGGCTTCACCGAGGCGGTCGAGCGGCTCGCCGGGAGCCTGGGGATGGTCCTGCGGTATGACGAGTCCCCCGGTCAGGGGGCGCGCAACCGGGAGGAGCCCGGTCGGCGGAGCCGCCTCGTCGAGGCCAACCGCGTTGCCGCCGAGTTCTACGCGACGACGCTGCTGGACTCCCCGCAGGCGCGTGCCGGGCGCGACTTCATGCGGGCACGGGGCTTCGACGGTGGCGTGGCTCGGCAGTTCACGGTGGGTTTCGCCCCGACGGCGGGCTCGGCGCTGGTCGAGCACCTGGCCCGCAAGGGGTTCTCCGACGACGAGATGGTCACCGCCGGCCTGGCCGCGCGCGGACGGTACGGCCTCTACGACCGGTTCCGTGGCCGGCTGCTCTGGCCGATCCGAGACATCACCGGCGACACGGTCGGGTTCGGGGCGCGGCGGCTGTTCGACGAGGACCGCATCGAGGCGAAGTACCTCAACACCTCGGAGACCCCGATCTACAAGAAGACCGCCGTTCTCTACGGCCTGGACCTGGCGAAGAAGGACATCGCCCGTGACCGGCGGGCCGTCCTCGTCGAGGGATACACCGACGTCATGGCCTGCCACCTGTCCGGGATCACCACCGCAGTGGCGACCTGCGGCACCGCCTTCGGGGTGGACCACATCAAGACCTTGCGGCGACTTATCCGCGACGAGGCCGACCTGGCCCCCGCCAAGGTGATCTTCACCTTCGACGGTGACGCGGCAGGCCAGAAAGCCGCTCTGCGCGCCTTCGCCGAGGACCAGCGGTGGGCCGCCCAGTCGTATGTCGCCGTGGCCCCGGGCGGCCAGGACCCCTGCGACCTGCGGCTCTCCGGCGGTGACGTGGCCGTGCGGGCCCTCGTCGATGACGCCATACCGATGTTCGAGTTCGTCGCGCGCACGACCATCGGTCGGTTCGACCTCGACACGGCCGAGGGACGGGTCCAGGCCATCAAGGCGGTGGCGCCGATCATCGCCTCGATCCGGGACAGCGCGTTGCGCCCGGAGTATGTCCGCACCGTCGCCGGCTGGCTCGGCGTCGAGGTCGAGCAGGTGGCCACGGCGGTGCAGCGCTCGGTCCGCTCGGGCAAAGAGCGCCCAGCTGCCGAGGGGGCGCCCAGCGCGGCGCCGGACGTCGCCGCCGGCACGCCCGAGGGTGATGATGGGGCCGAGCCGGTCCTGGCGATGCCTGACCTGCGCGACCCGGTCGTCGCTGCCGAGCGGCAGCTGCTCCAGTGCGTGCTGCAGTTTCCCGGGCTGGTCGATGGTGAAGCGTTCGGCCGGCTGGGCGTCGACGGCTTCCGCGCTCCGGCGCACCGGCTGGTCGCCGCGGCCGTCGTGGCCGCGGGCGGACCGACAGTCGACGTCGCGGCGCAGACGTGGCTGCGGGCCGTCACCGACGCGGCACCGGTGGGGGTGCAACCCCTCATCGCCGAGCTGGCGGTGGCCAACCTGCCGGTCCGGGTGGCGTCCAGCAGTCTGGCCCCGGAACGCCGAGTGGTCGAGGAGATCCTCGGCCGGGTCCGGGAGGCCGGGTTGGTCGGGCAGATCGCCGACGCGATGAGTGCATTCCGGCGCTTGGAGTCCGCGGAGCATCCAGATGCCCAACGGTCCCGCGACCTGGCGGCTCGGCTGACCGAGCTGCAGCGCGAGCTGGCCACGCTGCGGGCCCGTGAGTCGGGCTGACAGGAGGACACCTCATGCGGTGGTCGACGAACCGGGTGCAGATCCCGGCGCAGGTGCGCTCCAGCGGACCGGCTCTTGAGCGAGGCGAGCAGTGGCTCGCGGCCGCTGCGACGAGTGCGCCCGAGGGCTGGCTCATCGCCACGACATACCGGCTGTGTTGGGTCGCCGACACCGGCTGGGAACGACCGTGGACCGCGGTCGACGCCGCGTCGTGGAGCCGGGAATCCCAGAGCCTGACGGTGTCCTGGGCCGAGGGTGGGCGAGCGACGCAGTGGGCGATGGGGGAGGAGCGTCGGTTCCTCACGACGCTGCGCGAACGCGTGCAGGCCAGCGTCGTCCTGTCCGGCTCGCTCGACCTCGGCGACCGGCGCAGCGGGCGGGTTGCCATCCGCCGCGACCTGCACACCGGTGCGTTGTTCGACCAGGTCGTTCTCGGCCGGTACAGCCGGCCGGATGACCCGCAGGTGGCCGCTGCGGTGGCCCGGCTGCGCGCCGATCTTCGCGAGCAGGTCGGCCTCTAGGCCGGATTCGGTCGCGGCGCGAGTCGTTGGTAGAGTCTGCGCTTGCCGATCCTCCGTAGCTCAACTGGCAGAGCAGCCGGCTGTTAACCGGCAGGTTGATGGTTCGAGTCCATCCGGGGGAGCGCCACGAAGGGCCTGACGCGACGTCAGGCCCTTCGAGTTTCCCGCGGTCGGTCGAGGCGGTGGTCAGCCCTGCACCGCGTCCCGAAAGCGGCGGCCGGCCTCGGTCTGCGGTGCGGTGAAGAACTCCGCGGGTGTGGCGACCTCGGCGACCCGGCCGGCGTCGAAGCGCACCACCCGATCGGCGGCGCGACGGGCAAACGACATCTCGTGGGTGACGACGACCATCGTTCTGCCCTGTCGGGCCAGGTTGGTGAGGAGGTCGAGCACGCCGGTGACCAGCGCCGGGTCCAGGGCCGAGGTCGGTTCGTCGCAGAGCAGGATGTCCGGCTCCATGGCCAGGGCCCGGGCGATGGCAACGCGTTGCTGCTGCCCGCCGGAGAGCTCGGTCGCACGCGCATCGGCATAGTCGGCCATGCCCACCGAGGCGAGCAGGTGGCGGGCCTGCTCCATGGCTGCCATCGGGTCGCGGCCGAGCACGCGGGACGGGCCGAAGGTGACGTTCTCCAGCGCGGTCAGCGTGCTGAACAGATGGTAGGACTGGAAAACCACCCCTACCGTGGCCCGCACGTCGGCCAGGGAGCGGGGGTCGGTGGGCAGCGTGCTGCCGGCGATCCGGACCTCGCCCGAGCAGATCGGGGCCAGCCCGGTCATCGTTCGCAGGGCCGTTGACTTGCCCGACCCGGACGGACCGACGAAGGCCACGACCTCACCTGGAGCCACGGCCAGGGAGACGCCGCGCAGCACCTCGATGCCGCCGAGCCGGACATGGACGTCGACCAGCTCGACGGCCGGCGTCACCCTTGGCACAGGTGTGTCGGGTCGAAGACGAGGCGGCCGGCCACGACGGTCGCGGCCACCGGCATACGACGCAGGTATGCCGCTGCGTCAGCCGAGTCGGACGGTCCTGCCAACGGGTCGGCGTCGAGCAGGACCAGGTCGCCGCGGCTGCCGACCGCGGTTGTCCCCTGTCCGTCGGTGGAGGCCGCCAGGGCTTCGGCCACCGTCAGCGCCTGCTCGGGGGACCACGGCTCGCGCTCGTCGGCGCTGCGGTGGACGGCGGCGGCCATGGTCAGCCACGGGTCGAGCGGTGAGACCGGGGCATCCGAGCCGAAGGCGAGGGTCACGCCGGCGTCGAGCATCTCCTTGAAGACGAAGCAGCGCCGCATTCGGTCCGGCCAGCACTGGGCCGTGGCGTCCCGGTCGTCGAGAAGGTGCGCCGGCTGGACGCTGGCGCGAAGACCCAAACGTGCCATCCGGGTGATCTCCCCCGGTTGGGCCAACTGGACGTGCTCGATCGTGCCGTGCGCGCCCGTCGTGTCGGCGGCGTCCACGGCGATCCGCAGGGCGGCGTCACCGATCGCGTGGACGGCCACGTCGAGGCCGTTGCGGGTCGCCCGTGCGAGCAGGTCGCGCAGCTCGTCGGGACTGACGTTCTGCTTGCCCCGAGGGTGGTCGCTGCCCCCGGCATCGGCGAACGGGCTCAGGCAGTGCGCGGTGCGGGTGTTGAGCGAGCCGTCGCTGATGATCTTCAGCGGCCCCATGACGGCCAGGCCGCCCAGCGGGTCTCCGGAGCGCAATCCGGCGGAGATGACCTCGTCGAGGTCGTGCGCGTAGGTGGCGGCACGGGCCCGCAGGGTGGTCACCGACCGGTCCGGCCAGCGCGCCCAGGTGCGCTCGAAGTCCATGTCTCCGATACCCACGATCCCCTTGGCGTGCGCGTCGTCCACCGCGTCCTGGTATGCCGAGCGAGCCTGCGGTCCGCGCGAGCGTGCGTCGAGGAACCTGCCGTAGACGGGGAACCAGTCGTCCTCGTCCAGCGCACCGCTGACCCGCGGCGCCCCGAGCAGGTCCAGGGCTGTCGAGCTGAGCCAGCCCTGGTGGACATCACCGCTGACGAGCACCACCGGCCGACCACCCCCCGCGGCGTCGAGCGCCGCGACGGACGGAGGAGAAGGCCACATCGCACTGCGATGACCGAACCCCTGGACCAGCCCGCGGTCGTCGGGGGACAGCGTCGCCACGTGAGCACGGACCCGGTCGAGAGCGTCCTCGGCGCACGTCGTGGCGGACAGGTCGATCTGGGTGCGGGTGAGCGACCAGAGGCCCAGATGCACGTGGTGATCCCACAGCCCGGGGATGACCCAACGGCCGCCCCCGTCGACGATCGGGGCATCCGTGTCGGCCGGCAGCCCCGCGCCGACCTCGACGACGACCCCGTGCTCGATGCGGATGTCCACGGGTCGGGCCGGGGCCGCCATACCGGTGATGGGGACGGGTCGGACCCCGCGCACCAGAAGGCTGCCCACCGGGCCGATCGTCATCCCGTCCTCCGCTTCGATGTCCCTGCCGACCCAACGTACCCCGCGACGCTGCGCCGACCCGAGGAGGTAGCGTGTCGGGCATGACGGCAACGACGACGTCTCTGTCGAGCAGCGCGCACATCGCGCTCGTCGAGACCTTTGCAGCGCACAACTACCACCCGCTGGAGGTCGTGCTCGACCGTGGCGAGGGCGCCTGGGTCTGGGATGTCGAGGGCAACCGCTTCCTCGACTGCCTCTCCGGCTACTCGGCGCTCAACTTCGGCCACTCGCACCCGCGCCTCGTCGCCGCCGCTTCGGCTCAGCTCTCCCGGATCACGCTGACCAGCCGCGCCTTCCTGCACGACCAGCTCGGACCGTTCGCCGAGGCGCTGGCCCGGCTGTGCGGCAAGGACATGATCCTGCCGATGAACTCCGGAGCCGAGGCCGTCGAGACCGCGTTGAAGGTGGCCCGCAAGTGGGGGGCCGAGGTCAAGGGCGTCCACGAGTCGCGCTCGACCATCATCGTTATGGACGGCAACTTCCACGGGCGCACGACCACGATCGTCGGCTTCTCCACCGACTCCGTCGCCCGGGACGGCTTCGGTCCGTTCACTCCCGGCTTCACGATCGTCCCGTATGGCGACTTCGCCGCAATCGAAGCCGCGATGTCGCAGGACACCGTCGCGGTGCTCCTCGAGCCGATCCAGGGCGAGGGCGGCGTCGTCATACCGCCGGAGGGGTTCCTTCGGCAGGTGCGCGACCTGTGCACGCGCCACGGTGTGCTCATGTTGGCCGATGAGATTCAGTCCGGGCTGGCGCGCACCGGGCGCACCTTTGCGTGCGACCACGAGGCCGTCGTGCCGGACATCTACATTCTCGGCAAGGCGCTCGGCGGCGGCATCATGCCGGTCTCGGCCATCGCTGCCGACCACGCGGTGCTGGACGTCATCACGCCAGGCACCCACGGCTCGACGTTCGGCGGCAACCCGCTGGCCTGCGCGATCGGGCTGGAGGTGGTGCGGATGCTGGAGACCGGCGAATTCCAGGCGCGGGCCGCCTCGCTGGGTCAGCTGCTCGGTGAGCAGTTGGCCGACCTTCGCGCGCACGGTGTGCTGACGGTGCGGCAGCGCGGCCTCTGGGCCGGTCTGGACGTCGACCCGGCGCTGATGACCGGTCGCGCGCTGTGCGAGGGGATGGCGCGGCGCAGCGTGCTGGCCAAGGACACCCACGGCTCGACGATCCGGCTGGCGCCCCCGATCGTCGCGACCGAGGAGCAGCTCAGCCTCATGGTCGAAGCGATCCGCGACACCCTCGACGAGGCCTCAGCGCGCTGACCCCTCCGGCCGGGTGCTGAAGGCGAGCACCCATTCGTCGCGCGTCTGCCCGTCGACGTCGAGCACCCAGGTGTAGCGCTGCCCGGGGCTCAGCTGCAGCGGTGGGACGGTGAAGGCCATCGGCGCGTCGATGGGCGAGCCCGCTCGCAGCCCGGGCGGTCGGCCGACCTCCAGGACCGCCTCTGCAGCCACTGGCAGCGGGCCGTTGGGTCCGGGCTGGGTCACGGGTGCCCCGTCGGCAGTGAGCAGCCGGAAGGTCAGCCGGATCGGTTGGTTCGCCAGGTGCCAGGGCACCTCGAACTTCGCCGCGACCGCGCTCGCCGGCATGTGGGCGGCAGTGACGCTCCAGCCGCCACCGCTGATGTACAGCTTGCCGTCGGCGACGGTGGCGTAATCGCACAGCATGATCGTGGCGCGCATCAGGGCCCTTCTGGGGTGAGGTCCGGCTCCAGGGGAAACCTACCGGTCTGCGCCGCTGGCCTCCCGTACTGCGGCATAGTTGGAGTCGATGTCATGGCATCCAGGGGTTGACTACTGAAAGGGTTGGCCGCATGAGGACTCTTGCCACCCGCCTTGGTTTCGTGGTGCTCATCGCTGTCGTCGGCGCCTCGCTGCCACCAGCGACCTCCCCCGCGCTCGCTGTCGTGGCCGCGCCTGCGGCCAGGGCGTCGAGCGCTGATATCGGTGCGAGTTATCACGGGGTGTGGCTCCCACCCGGCACCTATCTGTTGTGGAAGAAGAGCAAGAACCTGGTCCTCATGGTTCGCCACGGCAAGGTGATCCGTGCCATGCCGACCACTGACCTGGACTGGAAGACCCCCGTCGGTGATTACCACATCTGGTACAAGCAGTCCCGCACGTACTCGTTCGACGATGTCGGTCGGCGGGTCGAGTTGGACTACTTTCTGCCCTTTGTCGTCGGTCCCGGCGGGGGGAACATCGGGTTCCACATGGTGCCGTACTACGGGTCGCGCGGACACTGGATCCAGCCACTGTCCACTGTCGGCAAGGACGGCTATTCGAGCCACGGGTGCCTGCGGCTGCGCCCGGACGACGCTTATGCGGTGTGGCTGTTCGCTCAGTCCGGTACGATCGTGAAGGTCCGCTGACTAGACGCCTTGGCCGTGGCGCGATTCGTCAGTGGGCGGCGGTCGGCGTGGCCGCAATGGCAACGCTCACGATGACGCCAGGAAGCGCCGAAGCAGCGACAGGGTGGAATCGGTGTCCGTCCGGCTACTTCTGTATCTTCTCGGAGGCCGGTGATGGTGGCGGCCGTCGAAGGCCGGCCGCCACCATTGCTCTCCCTGTTCGAGACGGGCTGGGTCGGTGGCGCGGACGTTTCGCTCAGCGACTTCTCTGCCGGCAGCCCCGGGCATTTCTTTGGTGGATTCTGGCGAGAAGCCTCCATGTCCAGACGTGGAATGTTGGTGTGCCTGCTACCGTCTTGTCTTGGGGGGTATTCGGATCTTGAGCTGGATGCTCCGCTCGATTCGTCCCGATAAAATCGGAGGACAGGCCCATGCCGAGAAGGTGGCAGGGTCGGTTGAACAGGTGGTGGGGCAGGCCGGGCTCGAACCGGCGACCGAGAGATTATGAGTCTCCTGCTCTGACCGTCTGAGCTACTGCCCCCAGTCGGCCGCGCCAGCCTACCGGCCTCAACCCACGGTGCTGCGCACGCCGGCTCGACGGACAGACCCGCCAGGGTCCAGGCGACCTCGCGGGGCTCGGCATACCGCCGGGGTACATGGGGGCGACGGGGCGCATGAACTCTGCCGGGGCGTGCGCGGCCACAGCGACCCGCGTGGCCGGTGGTCAATGTGGGACTCATGGGGCACAATGTCGCCAGCGGGGCAACCCGCCACCGCAGACCACCACCCGTGCCGCCGGGCCGTTGGGGAAGACGTCCCCCAGCACTGGAGGTGGTCCGATGTCGACGCTCTGGATGAGCGGGCAGACCCGCGGGGTCGTGTTCGTGCACTCGACCCCGACCGCGCTGTGCCCACACATCGCCTGGGCTCTGGAGTCCGCACTCGGACAGCCCGTCTCCCTCGAATGGACCATCCAGCCCGCTGGCCCCCGGCTGGTGCGCACCGAACTCTCCTGGGCCGGACCCGCCGGCACCGGGGCCCGGTTGGCCAGCGTCCTACGTGGCTGGGACCGGGTCCGCTTCGAGGTCACCGAGGAGCCCTCTCCGGGCTGCGACGGCTCGCGCTGGTCGCACACCCCGACCCTGGGCATCCACCACACGTGGATCAGCGCCATCGGGGACGCGGTGATCAACGAGGACCGGCTGCGCGACATCATGGCCGACACCAACGGCGACCCGGTCAAGGTGGCTGAGGCCATCGACGACCTGCTCGGCGCTGCGTGGGACCGCGAGCTCGAACCGTTCCGGTATGCCGGAGACGGCGCCCCCGTCCGTTGGCTCCACAAGGTGGGCTGACGAGGCCGACCCGACTGGCGGCGCCGTCCGCCTCGCGCCGACCGATGGGTATCCGGCGGATCGTCAGATCGAGGGATGGGTATCGGTCGCTGTGGCGCCGGTATGACGTCAGATCGCCATCGCTCACGGCACAACGCGGCCCGGAGGCAGCGAAAAGAGGGCGGCCCCGGTAGGGGCCGCCCTCCTCGTGTCCGAGCGTGGACTCAGGCGCTACGGACGACCAAGGCGACGTTGTGGCCGCCAAATCCGAAGGAGTTGTTCAACGCCGCGATGTCGCCAGCCGGCAACTCGCGATGCGAGCCATGGACGACGTCAAGGCTGATCTGCGGGTCGAGCTCGTCGAGGTTCACCGTAGCCGGAGCCAGCCGGTGGTACACCGACAGGATCGTCAGGACCGCCTCGAGAGCCCCGGCGGCGCCCAGGAGGTGGCCGGTCATGGACTTCGTGGCGCTGACCGGCATGTGGTCTGCGTCGTCACCGAAGGCCCGTCGGATGGCGTTGGACTCGGCGACGTCCCCGACCGGGGTCGAGGTGGCATGCGCGTTGACGTGCACGATGTCGGCCGCGGCCAGACCCGCGCGGGAGACCGCTTCGGCCATCGCCCGCGACGCTCCTGCCCCCTCCGGCTCAGGAGCGGCGATGTGGTGGGCGTCGGCCGACATACCGACCGAAGCGAGCTCGGCATACACCCGGGCGCCGCGCGCGCGGGCGTGTTCCTCGGACTCCAAGACGATGACCGCCGCACCCTCACCGAGGACGAACCCGTCGCGCCCGGTGTCATACGGGCGGGATGCGAGCTCGGGGGCGTCGTTGCGGGTCGACAAGGCCTGCATGGCCGCGAAGCCGGCGATCGGCATGGGGTGCACGGCCGCCTCGGTGCCGCCGCAGACGACGACATCGGCGCGCCCGGAGCGAATCATCTCCAGTGCATACCCCATGGCCTCGGCCCCCGAGGCGCACGCGCTGACCGGGGTGTGCGCCCCGGCCCGTGCGCCGAGCTCGAGCGAGATCGCCGCCGCCGGGCCGTTGGGCATGAGCATGGGCACCGCGAGCGGGAAGACCCGGCGCGGCCCCTTCTCCTTGAGGGTGTCCCATTGCGACAGCAGGGTCCACACCCCACCGATCCCCGAGCCGACCGCAACACCGAGTCGCTCCGGCTCCACCTCGGGACTGCCCGCATCGGCCCACGCCTCGCGCGCGGCGATCAGGGCATACTGCGCCGAGGGGTCGAGCCGACGGGTCTCCACCTTGGCGAGCACGGCACCGGGATCGGTGTGGATCGTCGCGGCGAAGGTGACCGGCAGCTCGTATTGCGCGACCCAGTCGAAGGCCATCGTCCGGGCACCACTGCGCCCGGCGAGGATGGCCTCCCACGTCTGCGGGACCGTGCCACCGACCGGTGTCGTGGCGCCGAGCCCGGTGACGACGACGCGGGGTGGCTCGGGGGACCCCATCAGCCTTGGGCGCGCGCGATGAACTCCACCGCGTCACGGACCGTCTTGAGGTTCTTGACCTCGTCGTCGGGGATGCGCACTCCGAACTTCTCCTCGGCGTTGACGACGATCGTCATCATCGACAACGAGTCGATGTCCAGGTCGTCGGTGAACGACTTGTCGAGCTCGACGGAGGCCGGGTCGAGGCCGGTCTCCTCGTTGACGATCTCGGCGAGCCCGCTGAGGATGTCCTGCTCTGCTGCCATGGTGTCGTGCCTTCTTCCGGTGGTTGGGTTCTGATCGGACAGGTATGTCGGTGCGTGCTAGGGGAGCTGGATGACCTGAGCGGCATACACCAGACCGGCCCCGAAGCCGATCTGCAGGGCCAGGCCGCCCGACGGCGCCAGACCGTCCTCCAGCAGACGTAGCGTGGCCAGCGGGATCGACGCCGCCGAGGTGTTGCCCGAGTCGACGATGTCGTGGGCGACGACGACGTCGGAGGGCAGCTTGAGCTGTTTGGTCATGGCGTCGATGATCCGCAGGTTGGCCTGGTGCGGGATGAAGACGTCGAGGTCCTGCGCGGTGATCCCGGCCTTGTCGATGGCCTGCTGGGCCACCGGGGCCATGCCCCACACCGCCCAGCGGAAGACGGTCTGGCCCATCATGGTGATGGCCGGCCACTCCAAGTCCTTGTCGCGCACGTCCAGCCAGCTGTCCCGCTGGACGATGGCGTCCCACTGTGCGCCGTCGCTGCCCCATACGGTGGGCCCGATGCCCGCGTCCTGCGATGGCCCGACGATCGCCGCCCCGGCGCCGTCGGCGAAGAGGAAGGCGGTGCTGCGGTCGCGCTTGTCGGTGAAGTCGGTCAGCTTCTCCACGCCGATGACCAGCACGTAGTCGCTCGTGCCGCCGCGCACCATGTCGTGGGCCAACGAGATGCCGTGGCAGTAGCCCGCGCACGCGGCGGAGATGTCGAAGGCCGCCGCCCGGTCGGCGCCGAGCTGGTGCGCGACCAGCGGGGCCACGGCGGGGGTCTGGTAAGGGTGCGAGACCGTTGCGACGATGACCGTGTCGATCAGGCCGATGTCGATGCCGGAGTTGTGCAGCGCCTCGGCACCGGCCGCCCGAGCCATCGTCTCGACGGTCTCCTCCGCGCCGGCCCACCGACGGGTGACGATGCCGGAGCGCTCCCGGATCCATTCGTCGCTGGAGTCGATGAGCTCGCAGATCTCGGCGTTCGAGACGACCCGCTCGGGCCGGTAGCCGCCGAGCCCGAGGATCCGGGCCTGGCGCAGGGCGCCATTGCTGACGATGCGGCCCGTGCCCTTGGCCTGGCGCGGGATCGTGGTGGTCATCGGGTGCCTCCGTGCTCGGCGATGAAGTCGACGGCACCGGGCAGGTCGTCGGGGGTCTTCAGGGCGTAGGTTGCCACGCCGGGCAGGCCACGCTTGGCGAGCCCGACGAGGGTGCCGGCGGGCGGCAGCTCCAGGAGACCGGTGACCCCGAGGTCGGCCATGGCCGCCATACACAGGTCCCAGCGCACTGGGCTGACCACCTGGGCGACGAGGCGCTCGATGCCGTCCGTGCCGTCGGCGACGGCTGTGCCGTCGCGGTTCGACAGCAGCGTCGCCGACGGAGCGGCAGTGGCGAGCGAGCCTGCGGCGGCCGCGAGAGCCTCCCGGGCGGGGGACATGTGGTGGGTGTGGAAGGCTCCGGCCACCTTCAGCGGTATGACGCGAGCCCGTGCCGGCGGTGCTGCGGACAGGGCAGCAAGCTGGTCGAGGGTCCCGGCGGCGACCACCTGGCCGCCGCCGTTGCGGTTGGCCGCAGTCAGACCGTGGCCCTCGATGGCGCCGATGACCTCGTCCGGGTCACCACCGAGGACGGCGCTCATCCCGGTGGGGGTCACCGCGCTGGCCGAGGCCATCGCCGCTCCGCGAGTGGCGACGAAGCTCATCGCGTCGACCGGGTCCAAGACGCCTGCGCCAGCAGCGGCGGTGACCTCACCGACGCTGTGGCCGGCGTACAGGACCGATCGGGCCGAGCCGAGCGCCGAGCTGAGCGCGTCGAGCGCGAGCAGCCCGGCGCCGACGATGAGCGGCTGCGCGACGGCGGTGTCCTTGATGGTGTCCTCGTCGGAGCGCGTGCCGTGGGTCACCAGGTCGCACCCGGCACGGCTGGAGAGTCGGGTCAGCGCTTCGTGGGCACCGGCGATGTCCAGCCACGAGGACAGGAATCCGGGGGACTGGGCCCCTTGGCCAGGGCACACGATGGCGAGCACGTCTTCCATCGTGACCGGTTCGTGACCTGGCCGTTCTCTCCGAAGCGCACCAAGGACGGCGCGCGACATTGTGCGATTGCTACAACGCAGCCTCGAGGCGTCCTGTGCTCGCCCGCGGCAGAGCGGGGGATCGCGCGTCGAGGCGCCCGAGCGCGAGCGCCAGGTGGACGGTGAAGGCCTCGCGCGGGACGGTGATGTCGTAGCCGATGACCTGCGAGATCCGCCCGAGCCGGTAGCGCACCGTGTTGGTGTGGACGTAGAGGTGGCGGGACGTGGCCTCGATGGTGCCGCCGAGCTCGAGGAACGTGGTGGCCGTGTCGATCAGCGCCGGGTGGGCGACCAGCGGCCTGTAGATCGCCTCGACGAGCTGACGTCGGGCCTGGGGGTCGCCGGCGACGGCGCGCTCGGCGACCAGCTCCTCGGTGCTGACCGGACGTGGGGCATCGGGCCACGCCGGGGCTGCGCTCAGGCCGCTGAGCGCGGCGCGCGCCGACCGGCCCGCCGCGAACAGGTGCGGCACCGTGGGCCCGACCACGATGGGGCCGGCGCCGAAGTGGTCGGCCAGGTGGGTGGCGACGGCGAGCGGATCGGATGCACCCCCGAGGACGAGGATGAGCCGGTCCCGTTGGAGCGCGGCGAGGGCTTCGGCGCCACGCCGGGTGGCCGCGCGGCGCAAGGCGTCGACGGCGCTGGTGTCGGCGCCCGGCGGGGCGACGCCGGCCACGACCGTGACGGCCGAGACGGACCCCCAGCCGAGTGCGGTGGCGCGGGACTGCATCGAGTCGTCGGCCTCACCGCGCAGCACGGCATCGACGACGAGTGCCTCCAGTCGGGCGTCCCATGCCCCACGGGCCTCGGCGGCACCGGCATACACCTGCGCGGCGCCGAAGGCGACCTCTCGCGAATAGACGAGCACGGCCTCTCGGACGAGGGCCTCCTCGCCGGGCTCGGCGAGCGGCGAGACCTCGTCCTCGACGACCTCGACGACGGTGCGGATGAGGTCCAGGGTCTGGCGCAGGGTGATCGATCGGGTGAGCTCTCGGGGCGCGGCGTCGAAGACGGCGGCCGCGTCGGCGTGGCCGACCGACGGGTCGCGGAACCACTCGATGAAGGCAGCGATGCCGGCTTGCGCGACCAGCCCGACCCAGGAGCGCTCCTGCGCGGTCAGCGCGCGATACCAGTCGTGCCCGGCCTCCATGCGCCTGGCCGCCGACGTCGCGAGGTCGCCCGCGGCGCGGGAGACCCGCTTGGTGGTCGCCGTGCTCGCCCGCCGTCGCTGTGCTGCCATGGGCCCATCGTATTTGTAGGGCATCGACAAGCCGGTATGCCGGTCATGCAATGTCATCGGAGGATCCTGGCCGGCTAACCGAGGTCAAGGGCATGCTCGCCGCCGTATGCGGGGGTCACCTACCGTTGGTCCGTGGTCGAGGCGCCGGAATCAGGGGGTCCGGCGCCCGTCTGGTCTAGCTCGCCGGTCCTGCTCGACTACCCGTTCCGGGGCCGCTGGCTGGTCCGAAACAGCCCCGCCCGCCGTGTGCCCAGCCACGGGAGTCACGCGCTCGGCACGACCTACGCCATCGGCTTCGGGGCGTCGCTCTTCGCTCCGGTCGGAGGGCGGGTGGTCGTGGCCCATGACGGCGAGATGGACCACGTGGCGCGGCGCTCCCAACTGACCCTGCTGCCCTACCTGCTGCGGCAACCCGGCCGGGTCCGCGGTGGCGCTCCGGCGATCGCCGGCAACTCGACCCAGCCGCACGTCCACGTCCAGGTGACCGACTCGACCGACTGGGACGGCGCGCGCGGGCTACCGCTGGCCTTCCCCGGTCGGCACGGCGGCGCGGCCGGCATACCCGCCGAAGGCGAGATCGTCTGCGCCTGACCGGCGGCGGCCCTGACCAAGCTGTGCTGACGCGGGTCTCAGTCGACGCCGAACTCGATGGCTGCGCGGTCGAGGGAGGCGACCTCGTCGACCTCGGCGTCCGCAGCGGAACCGATCGCGGCGATCTCGGCGGCCCGGCCGGCCTCGACCTCGCCGACGAGGTGGTGATGGCTGCCAAGCAGCTGGCCCTGAGCGGCATACAGCTCGATCTTGGACCGGGAGTCGGCGATGTCGAGGTTGCGCATCGTCAGTTGGCCGATCCGGTCGGTCGGCCCGAACGCAGCGTCCTCGACCCGCTCCATGGACAGCCGGTCCGGGTGGTAGGTCAGGTGGGGGCCCTGGGTGTCGAGGATCGAGTAGTCGTCCCCGCGCCGCAGCCGCAGCCACACCTCACCGGTGACGGCCGAGGCGACCCACCGCATCGTCGATTCGCGCAGCATGAGCGACTGCGGGTCCAGCCACCGGCCTTCGTAGAGCAGCCGGCCGAGCCGCAGTCCTTGACTGCGGTAGGTCGAGAGGGTGTCCTCGTTGTGCACCGCGTTGATGAGGCGCTCGTAGGCGATGAAGAGCAGTGCCATGCCGGGGGCTTCGTAGATGCCGCGGCTCTTGGCCTCGATGATCCGGTTCTCGATCTGGTCCGACATGCCCAGGCCGTGCCGGCCACCGATCGCGTTCGCTTCGTAGACCAGGTCGACGGCGGTGTCGAAGGATCGTCCGTTGATCGCGACCGGAAGGCCCTGCTCGAACCGGACCGACACGTCCTCGGCGGCGATGTCGACCGCGGGATCCCAGAACTTGACGCCCATAATGGGCTCGACGCTCTCCAGGCCGACGTTCAGGTGCTCCAGGGTCTTGGCCTCGTGGGTCGCGCCCCAGATGTTCGCGTCCGTGGAGTAGGCCTTCTCCTTGCTGTCCCGATAGGGCAACCCGCGCTCGGTCAGCCACTGCGACATCTCCGCGCGACCGCCGAGGTCCGCCACGAACCGCTCGTCGAGCCACGGCTTGTAGATCCGCAGCTGCGGGTTGACGAGCAGGCCGTAGCGGTAGAACCGCTCGATGTCGTTGCCCTTGAAGGTCGACCCGTCGCCCCAGATGTTGACGCCGTCCTCGTGCATGGCCCGCACCAGCAGCGTCCCGGTCACGGCGCGCCCGAGCGGCGTGGTGTTGAAGTAGGCCTTGCCTGCCGAGCGGATGTGGAAGGCCCCGCACGCAAGCGCCTGCAACCCCTCGTCGACGAGCGATGCCTTGCAGTCCACCGCTCGGGACAGCTCGGCGCCATACTGCATGGCCCGCCCGGGGACCCCCGAGACGTCCGGCTCGTCGTACTGTCCGATGTCCGCGGTGTACGTGCACGGTATGGCGCCCAGCTCGAGCATCCAGGCCACGGCCACCGAGGTGTCCAGGCCGCCGGAGAAGGCGATGCCGACGCGTTCGCCGGCGGGCAGTGAGGTGAGGACCTTTGACACGACCGACAGCCTAGGACCGGTGCCGCGCGGGCCGCGCCGACGTCCGGTGTGCGAGCGGGCCGGCCCCGACTATCGATGCACGTCGGTCGGCGAAGGACCGGGGAAGAAGTGCCACGTCCCCTCGGACACGACGTTCACGTCGTCCCTGACCACCGTGATGGCCGACTGGTCGTCGAGCGCGTATGACGGCCCCCCGATGTGGGCGGCCCAGCGCTGCGCGGCGGCCAGCGAGTTGTCGGGGAAGACCTCCAGGTGGGGGAAGATCGAGAAGTCGACGAGGCCGAGCGTCCGGTCGTCCGGCGCGCCGGCCCATTCGACGAACTCGGTCCCGATCCGCGGGGTCATGACCATACTCCCGGCGCTGACCCCGACCCACACCGTGTCGGCCAGGCCCGGCAACAGCTCGGCCAGGCCGGATGCCCACAGGTGATGCGCCAGATAGGTCGCGTCCCCGCCGTCGGCGAGGACTACGTCGGCGTCCGCGACCCAGGGCCGCCATCGATCCGCGCCGATCGTCGGCAGCGCGGTGAGCTCGAGCAGACCCAGCGAGGCCCACTCGATCGAGGTCAACCCACCCCACGGCGCCAGCCCGGTGACGAAGCCGCGGGCGGAGACCGGCCCGCAGAACGGGTGTCCCCATTGCGCGGTCGGCACGCACAGCGCGGCGGCCTCGGACGTCGGCTTGCCCAGCAGTCGGACCAAGGCGTCGTGGATAGTGGGGTTCGTCACACCACCAGAGGTGAGCAGCAACTTCACGATGGCCTCCTTCGCCAGACTGCGACCGTAGCCCCCACCAGGGCGGCAGCTCCCGCAACCCCGGTCGCGAGCGCGGGGGACCGGTCGTAGAGCGGCAACAGGGCCGGCGCGCTGGCCGAGCCGAGGAACTGGACGGCCAGGGCCACCGAGGTCGCGCCGGCCGGGTTGGCGGGGGTGCTGGCCATTGCCAAGGTGTTGGTCAGGACGCGGCCACCGGTGCCGCCGACCCCCGCCAGCGCCATGGCCAGCCCGAGCAACACGGCGCACGGCACCAACCCGACGGCAGCGACGCTCACCCCGAGCAGCCCCATGGCGGCCAGCCCCGCCCGGCGCACCCCGACGCGGTCGAAGACCCGCCCCGTCCCGCGACCCGTGACGAAGCCGGCGATCCCGAAGGTCGCGACGACCAGCCCCCGTGCCGCCGGAGCCAGCCCGAACCGGTCCGACGCGACGAGCGCGGCCAGCACCATCCCCGCTGTCACCGCCAATTGCAGCGCGTATGACGTGATGCAGGCACGAGCCAGGCCGAGGTTGGCCAGAGCGCGCCAGGACGGACGGGTGGTCCGATCAACCGTCGCGCTGCCACGCGCTGTGATCGCGAGCAGGAGGGCCGCCCCCGCCGAGGCAC
>JBPOIZ010000002.1:0-9216 GCA_052034115.1 Actinomycetota bacterium | reverse complement strand
GCGGCGCTCACCCCCGCATCGGACCGGCCCACCATCGTGCTGTTCTCCGGCGTGCGGCGCTGAGCCCTTGAGGCGATACGGACCTCCCTAGCACTGTCACCTGATGCGGGCGCCCAGAGACGGGTTTCTGCCGCCTTGGAGTCCCGAGGTTTGGGTTTGCGGCGCTGTGAGCCCCTCACAGCGCCAGAAACCCAACCCTGAAGGGCGCACACCGACCGAACCCCATCTCTCGGGCGTCGTCGGGGGCGCCACCACGTCGGGTGGCCATCACTCGAGGCCCGGGTGGCACGGCCGCCACCCGCCACCTCACCGGGAACCGGCTGACGCAGTTGAGCAGCGGCACAAAGGCGCACGCCCGGCCCGATGAGCAGGTGAAGACGACCGCGCCCCTCACCGCTGGGCCCGCCCACCCGCGGTGGAGGCTCGGCGGCAGGGCGATTCAGCCCGCCGCACCCTCAGCGAGGTCGTTGAGGACGAATGTCGTCTGGCCGTCCAGCGTCTCGCGAATGATGTCCGCGTGACCGGTATGCCGGGCGACCTCGGTGCTGATGTGCACCAGGCACCAGCGGGCCTCCCAACTGAGCAGGTCGGCCGGGAACCACGGAGCCGGCGGCACGGGGACTGGAGCCGCGAGATCGGTCACCGCGTCGATGTTCGCGGCGGTCAGCTCCAGGCAGCGGTCGAAGAAGGCCAGCACGTCGTCGAGCGGGCGCCGATCGGCGATGAGGGTCTCCAGAGCGACGTCCTCGAATCCATCGGGGAAG
This sequence comes from Actinomycetota bacterium, assembly GCA_052034115.1. Classification (GTDB taxonomy): domain Bacteria; phylum Actinomycetota; class Actinomycetes; order Actinomycetales; family Dermatophilaceae; genus Lutibacillus. The sequence continues at coordinate 8,452 of JBPOIZ010000002.1, read as the reverse complement.
ACCGGCGACCCAGGCGCCGCGGCCGCGCAACCTGACCAGTAGACCGCGACGGCACCGCAGTGCATGAGCAGCGCCGAAAGGTTCAGCGCCGACGCGGTCGGCGTCGCGTGAACCTGCTCGTCGGCCAGGCCGAACACCGTCGTGCGCACCTGGGCGAGCTGCTGCAGCGCGTAGGTCTTGATGATCGCGTGCTCGCCGTTCGCATTTGGGGTCAGGAAGCCCATGTCATCTCCAGGTGCTCGATGGTGACCATCTCGGACGTGGCCCATCATGGTCCCGACCACTGACAGGTGGGCCGCCCGCCAGCATCTCCTGCCGTCCCCTCCTCGAGGGGCGGCACACCGGCCGGCTCAGCCGGGCTATCGGGTAGGGCCGACGACGGCCGAGCCGTCGACCCAGACCCCGGCGACATCGGCAGCCCCGGCCAGCGCGAACATCGATCCCAGGGCGTCGAGCACGTCGGGTGCATGCTGCACCGTGACATCCAGTGTCGAGCCCGGGCGCGGCCGCAGCCACACCGCATCGAATCGACGGCCGACCGACAAGTCGCCCACGTCGGGCAGATCGAGCACATCCGCGCCGGCCCGGGTGGCCAGATAGAGCAGGTGGTCGGCGCCCAACGGCATACCGGCCTCGCCCATGAGCTGCTGGACGAGGTAGGCCTGCAGCGCCTCGCGTACGAGGCTGAACGTCATGCCGCCACCGACGTCGGTGCCCAACGCAAACCGGACCCCACGGTCCAGGTGCCGGCGCATGGGGAACATCCCGCTGCCGAGGGCCGAGTTGCTCGTCGGGCAGTGCGCCACGGCCGCCCGCCGGGCCCTGAGCACGTCGAGCTCGTCATCGGTGACATGGACGTTGTGGGCCAGTGTGCTCAGCGGGCCGAGCAGCCCGTGCCGGTCGTAGGAGTCGACATACGTCGCGCCGAAGGCCCGCTGCACCTCGGCGATCTCGGCGCGGTTCTCGTTGATGTGCGAGGTGAACAGCGCCCCGGGCACCGCCGTCATGGCCTCACCGCAGGCTGCCAGCATCTCGTCGGTGCACGACAGCGAGAACCGGGGCGTCACGGCATACCGCAGCCGCCCATCGGCGGCGCCGTGCCAGCGCCTGGCCAACCCCACCGACTCCTCGTATGCCGTCTGCGGCGTGACGAGCAGGTCATCGCGCAGCACCCGGTCACTGACGACGAGCCCGGCGGACACCCGCAGGCCGACCCGCTGCGCCTCGGCGAAGAGCAGGTCGACCGCGCCCGGGAAGTGCGACCCGAAGACCAGGGCACTGGTCGTCCCGGCCCTGGCCAACGCCCCGACGAAATCGGCGGCCACCCCGGCGGCATACCCGTCGTCGGCCAGTCGGGCTTCCTCGGGGAGGGCGCGCCGTTCCAGCCACTCCAGCAGCGGCATCCCCAGGCCGCCGATGATCCGCACCTGGGGGAAGTGCACGTGGGTGTCGACGAACCCCGGCACGACAATGCCACCGCGCAGGTCCTCGACGGGTTCGTCCGGGTGGGTCGCGCGCACGTCCGCGAAGCCGCCGCGGGCGAGGATGACACCGTCGACGACGAGCAGCCCGCCGTCCTCCTCCACCCGCAGCGCGCCACCGGTGAAGGGGCTGACGGGCGTGTCCACCACAGTGCCGCGGTAAAGGGTCATGGCCGGGGCTCTCCCCGCGAGGCAGAGCCGCCGTCGTGGGCCACGAGGTCGGCCGGCTCCTGACCGGCGAGGCGTCGCAGGAGGTCGGCGCACACCGACAGGGCCAACGTGGCCGGGTCCTTGCCGACGATCCGCGGATCGCCGATCGGCGTCGTCACCCGAGCGGTGGCGGCAGGCGCGTGGCCCCATTCGTGCAGAACCTTCTCGATGCGACGCCACTTCGCGCTCGACCCGATCAGACCGATGTAGGGCAGCTCCTGGCGGCGCAATGCGGCATCGACGATCGCGGCGTCCTCACCGTGATCGTGCGTCATAATCAGGACATGGGTGCCCGGCGGCAGCTCGGCGAGCAGCGGTTCGGGCCAGGGGGTGTGGTGCCAGTGGGTCGTCGCCGGCGCCGTCGCCACCTCCGGTATGGCGGCCGGTGTCGCATACTCCTCGCGCGCATCGATCAGGTGCAGCTCCAGGTCATGCCGGGCCAGGATCCGCGCGATCTCCTGCCCCACATGCCCCACACCGAAGATGGCCACCGACGCAACGACCGGGAGCGGGTCGAGCAGGACCGTCGTCGTCCCGCCGCAGCACTGCCGTCCGTACGTCGTCGACGCGTGGTCGCTCAGCTCCTGGTCGAGCAGCTGTGGGACAGCAGCACCGGAGGCCAGCATCTCCCGGGCGGCGGCCACAGCGGTGGCTTCGAGGTTGCCGCCCCCAACGCTGCCCCACACCTGTTTCGCGCCGACCACCATCTTGGCGCCGGCCTCGCGGGGCGCGTGGCCGCGCACCGAGACCAGCGTGACGAGGACGCCGGGCTCCCGGCGTTCCCGCAGGCCGCGGACGGCCTCGACCCAGTTCATGGCCGGGGCGTGGTCTCGTCGACGACGGCGCCGCCGGTGTCCCCGGAACGCACGGCCTCGATGGCCCAGAACACCTGTTCCGGCGTCGCTGGCAGCGCGAGCGAGACGCTGGTGCCGTCGGCGCCGAACGCCGCCACCGCCTCGCGCAATGCCTCGCGCACCGACATGGCCAGCATCAGAGGTGGTTCGCCGACGGCCTTGCTGCCATAGACGACGCCGTCCTCGGTCGCGGCCTCGAGCAGGGCGACGTTGAAGACATCCGGCATCTCGCCGATGCTCGGCAGCTTGTAGGTGCTCGCCGCCTGGGTCAGCAGCCGGCCTCGTCGGGGTCCATCGCTCTCGTCCCAGACGAGCTCCTCCAACGTCATCCAGCCGGCGCCTTGGACGAACCCGCCCTCGATCTGGCCGATGTCGATCATCGGCGAGAGGCTGTCGCCGACGTCATAGACGATGTCGACACGGTGGGTGTGATATCCGCCGGTGAATCGGTCGATCTCCACCTCGGTGGCCGCGGCGGCATACACGAAGTACTTGAACGGCGTGCCCCGGATCGCGACCGGGTCCCAGTGGATGTCCTCGGTGCGGTAGAACCCCATCGCGGACAGCTGCACCCGCTGGAAGTAGGCATCGTGGACGAGCTGGCCCCACGGCACCGGGGCGCTGTCGGACCCTTCGGCGCGCACCAGGCCGTTCTCGAACGCGATGGCGTCGGCCGGCATACCGAAGTGTTTGCCGGCGACCTCGGCGAGCCGGGCGCGGATCTGTTCGGCGGCGGCCTTGACCGCGCCGCCGTTGAGGTCGGCCCCCGAGCTCGCTGCGGTGGCCGAGGTGTTCGGCACCTTGTCGGTCCGGGTCGGCGCGACCTTGACCAGCGACAACGGGATGCCCAGTGCCGTGGCGGCGACCTGCGCCATCTTGGTGTGCAGACCCTGGCCCATCTCGGTGCCGCCGTGGTTGATGAGCACCGAGCCGTCCTTGTAGACGAGCACGAGCGCACCGGCTTGGTTGAAGGCCGTCAGGTTGAACGAGATGCCGAACTTCACCGGGGTCAGGGCGAGGGCCCTCTTGCGGTCGGAGTGCTCGGCGTTGAACGCGGCGACCTCCGCACGACGACGCTCCACGTCCGCCGAGCTCAGCAGTTGAGTCCAGACCCGGCCCATCCGCTCGGGGTGGCGCACGTCCTGCCCGTATGGCGTCTGCTGCCCGGCCGAGTAGAAGTTCTTGGCCCGCATCTCGACCGGATCCTGCCCGATGAGCGGCGCGCAACGACCGATGATGTCCTCGATGACGAGCATGCCCTGGGGCCCGCCGAAGCCACGGAAGGCGGTCTGCGAGGTCTTGTTCGTCTTGGCGATCTGCCCGTGAACCCGCAGGTCCGGGATCCAGTAGGCGTTGTCGAAGTGGCACAGCGCTCGGGCCAGGACCGGTTCGGACAGGTCCAGGCTCCATCCGCCGTCGGCGGTCAGCGTCGCCGCCAACGCCACGATGTGCCCGTCGGTGTCGAACGCGACGCGCCACGAGGCGTGGTAGCCGTGCCGCTTCCCGGACATTGTCATGTCGAGGGTCCGGTTGAGACGCAGCCGCACCGGACGTCCGGTGATCGTGGCCCCCAGGGCGGCGATGGCCGCGAACCCGTGCGGCTGCATCTCCTTGCCGCCGAATCCGCCGCCCATGCGCAGGCACTGGACGGTGATGTCGTGGGCGCTGCGCCCCAGGACGTGGGCGACGATGTCCTGCGTCTCGGTCGGGTGCTGAGTGCTGGAGTGGATGAAGATCTGGCCGGACTCGTCGACCAGGGCGATCGAGCCGTGGGTCTCCAGGTAGAAGTGCTCCTGCCCCTGCATGACGGTCTCGCCGCTGAAGACGTGTGCTGCCCCGGCGAGCGCCGCGTCGACGTCGCCGCGCACCACCGTCGGGGACATGCCCTGGTATGACGATGCCGCGATGGCCTCAGCGACGGTGAGCAGGGCCGGGAGTGGCTCGTAGTCCACCTCGACGGCCGCCGCCCCCAGCCGGGCCGATTCCAGGCTCTCCCCGAGCACCCAACAGATGGCGTGACCGACAAACATGGCCTCGCTCGGGAAGAGCGGCTCGTCATGCTTGATCCCCGAGTCATTGACCCCGGGCACGTCGTCGGCGGTCAGCACCCGCACCACGCCGGGCACTGCCAGCGCCGGCTCGGTGCGTAGGGCGGTCACTCGGGCGTGTGCGTGCGGCGACTGCACCGGCCAGGCGTGCAGGACGCCGCTTAGGCGGCCGACGAGGTCGTCGGTGTAGAGCGCCGTGCCGGTCACGTGCAAGGCGGCCGACTCGTGGGCGACGGACTCGCCGACGACGGCGATGTCGGGACGATCGGACAGCGCGCTCATCGGGGGCCTCCCGCTGGGGCGAGCGACTCGGCATACAGCTTGCGCAGCGACATACCGAGCATGGCTCGGCGATACCGCTCGCTCGCTCGGTGGTCGCTCATCGGCGTGCCTTCGTTCTGCAGGACGGTGGCAGCGTGTTCGACGGTCTCCAGCGTCCACGGGGCGCCGGTGAGCGCCGCCTCGGCGGCATACGCGCGAAGGGGGGTCGCGGCGACCCCACCGAGCCCGATCCGGGCCCGCTGGACCGTCCCCTCGGCGATGGTCAGGTGGTAGGCCACGGCGACGCTGGAGATGTCGTCCATGGCCCGCTTGGCGATCTTGTGGAACGCGTCCAGGCCAGGGGTCGGGGCCGGCATGCGGATGGCCACGATGAGTTCGCCGGGGCGGCGGACGCTCTGGCGATAGCCGGTGAAGTAGTCGGCCAGGGCGACCTCACGGCGGCCGTCGGCATGCGCCAGGACGAGCGTGGCGTCGAGCGCGAGGAGGGCCGGCGCGCCATCACCGATCGGCGACCCGGTGCCGAGGTTGCCGCCGAAGGTGGCGCCGTTGCGGATCAGGCGGGAGGCAAACTGCGGGAAGAGCGCGTCGAGCAGCGGGACTCGCCCGGCGAGCCGGGTCTCGACCTCGGTGAGCGTCAAGGCCGCACCGATCTCGACAGTCTGGTCATCCATCGAGAACGACCGCAGTTCGGCGAGCCGGTCGATGAGCACGACGGTGCGCGGTCGGTGCATCGCCAGGTTGGTCAAGACCCCGACGTCGGTCGACCCGGCCACCGGCTCGGCCTCGGGGTCAGCGGCCAACACGTGCAAGGCCTCAGCGAGGTCTGCGGGCCGGATGGCGGTGAACTCACCGACGGCGCTCGACCCAGGGACCACCGCTGGCGCAGGGCTGGCTGCTCGGGCCCCGAGTGGATCGTCCTGGCTCGGCTCGCCCAGGCTGTGGGCGGCCTCGAGGATGGGGCGGTACCCGGTGCAGCGACACAGGTTGCCACTGAGCGAGTGGGTGTCGAAGCCGTTCGGTCCGTGGTCATGGCGGTGGCCGTGCTCGTCTGCACCGCGGCCCGGCCGGTAGTACTCGGCCGCCATACTGCAGACGAAGCCGGGCGTGCAGTAGCCGCACTGCGAGCCACCACCGACCGCCATGGCCTGCTGGACCGGATGGAGGTCTTCCGGCGAGCCGAGCCCCTCGGCCGTGATGATCTCCTGGCCGGCGAAGGCAAACGCCGGCGGCAGACAGGCGTTGAGGGCGATCCACTGTGCAAGATCCGAGCCGTCGAGCGCCGGGCGTGCCACGAGCACTGAGCAGGCCCCGCACTCCCCCTCGGCGCAGCCTTCCTTCGCGCCGGTCAGGCCCCAGCCGCGCAGCGCGTCGAGCAGGTTCACCGACGGCGCCAGCCCTTCCAGGGAACGCGGGACACCGTTGACGGTGACCTCCATCGCGGTCATCTGCATCTCCTGATCCACCTCACGCGCACGGCGACGTTGCCGCATGCCCCGAAGGCCGCCGCCGCACGCGAATGCCCTCGTCCGGCCTATGCTACGGACCCCCCGGGCAGGCCCGTCCAGGGCGCCGCGCCGGACGCTCCTGACCGGTCGGGCGACCTGGATGTAAGAGGCAAAACGTCGGGACTTCTTCCACCCCCCACCAGGCCCGTCCCGCCGAGATACTGGCGCCGCGGGCGGCACGTGTGGTCGCCGCACACCGATGCGTTCTCAAGGAGGAGATTCGCCCATGGCCCAGACCGCGGTCCATCCCGTCGATGAACGGCTGCCATCAGGTCGGCTCATCACCCTCGGACTTCAGCACGTGCTCGTCATGTATGCCGGCGCTGTTGCGGTGCCGCTCATCGTCGGGCGGGCCCTGAAACTCAGTCCCGAGCAGGTGGCTCTGCTTATCAGCGCCGACCTGTTCGCCTGTGGGCTCGTCACGTTGGTCCAGTCGCACGGTATGTCGAAGTGGTTCGGCATCAAACTGCCCGTGATGATGGGCGTCACCTTCGCTGCCGTCGGCCCGATGGTGGCCTACGCGAACGCCAAACCGGGCGTGGACGGCGCCCGCGCCCTCTTCGGCGCGATCATCGGAGCCGGCGTCATCAGCATCCTCATCGCCCCGCTGATCAGCAAGATGCTGCGCTACTTCCCGCCCGTGGTCACCGGGACGATCATCGCCATCATCGGCATCAGCCTCATGCGCGTCGGCGTGCAGTGGGCCATGAATGGCACCGCCGCCCAGGCGCAGACGGTCGACGCGGTCAAACTCGCCGACGTCCTGGCCAAGGCCCAGGCCGACGCCGCCGCCTCCGGTGGGCCGGTGGTCGTCGCCAACGTCCCCATGGTCAACAACCCGACCTACGCGTCCTTGGGCAACTTGGCCATCTCCGCCTTCGTGCTCATCGCGATCCTGCTGCTCGTGAAATACACCAAGGGGTTCGTCTCGAACATTTCGGTGCTGCTCGGCATCCTCGTCGGCACGGTGCTCGCCGCGGTTCTCGGCAAGATGAGCTTCGACAAGGTGGGCGAGGCCAGCTGGTTCCGGTTCGTGACCCCGTTCGCCTTCGGTGCGCCCACATTCGACCTGGTCATGATCCTGACGATGTCCTTGGTCATGATCGTGGTGATGATCGAGTCGACCGGCATGTTCCTCGCCCTGTCCGACATGACCGGCAAGCCCATCGACCAGCCGGCCCTCGCGGCAGGGCTGCGCACTGACGGCCTGGGCACCCTCGTCGGCGGCATCTTCAACACCTTCCCTTACACGAGCTTCTCCCAGAACGTCGGGCTCGTCGGTGTGACCGGCATCAAGAGCCGGTATGTCACGATCACCGGCGGCCTGATCATGCTCGTGCTCGGGCTCATCCCGAAGATGTCGGCGCTGATCGAGGCGATCCCCCAGGTCGTGCTCGGCGGAGCCGGCCTGGTGATGTTCGGCATGGTCGCCGCGACGGGCATCCGGATCCTCGGCGGCGTGGACTTCACCCACAACCGCAACAACCTTTACATCGTTGCGGTCTCCGTGGGCTTCGGGCTCATCCCTCTCGTCGCCCCCCGGTGGACCCAGTTCATGCCGGAGAACATCCGTCCGCTGCTCGACTCGGGCATCCTGCTCACCGCGATCTCTGCCGTCCTGCTCAACCTGTTCTTCAACGGGTCCGCAGGCGACCAGCGCGCGGCCGTCGAGGCCGCCAAGGCCGCCGAGGCCTGACCGCCATACCGGCTTGGGGTTCACGGCCCCCGGCGCCCGTCACCCGGGCACCGGGGGCCGTCGCCTGTCCGGGCGCACGGACGTGACGGCCCCGGAGCCGGAGGACGCGAACCTTCTGTGTCACGACGAGATCCAGCTGTGCCAGGACTGCCGCCACCGGTGTCGCGACCCTTGGCGCGATGAGCCAGGCCCCGCGCCGCGAGCACACCGACACCCAAGCTCCACGGTGCCCGGACCCCCGCGCGCCGCGAGCACACCGACACCCAAACCCCCCGTCGACCGAACCCCCGCGCACTCACCGGGCCCCAGCCTCGCCGGACTTAGGGTGTCCGACTGCCCGCGGGACCCTCGCGAGCGGCCCCCCAGGAGTTCAGCC
>JBPOIZ010000001.1:0-30421 GCA_052034115.1 Actinomycetota bacterium | reverse complement strand
AGCAACTCAAGAGCCACGACCGGGTTGACCGCGGTCTGCCAGACGACGCACTGGGCGTCGTACTCGCGCATCGACCATTCGTTGTCCGTGACGTGGTAGAGGTAGACGGCCCGCGGCGCCCCGTCCTTGCCCAGGCCGGTGACGTAGAGCCCGGCGCAGGTCTTGCCGGTCATCCGCGGCCCGATGGTCACCGGGTCGGGCAGGCACGCAGCCACGACATCACGCGGCGAGACGGACACGCCCTTGACCGTGACCGGGTCGGTCCGGTCCAGGCCGAGGGTGTTCAACGTTCGCAGGATGCCGATGAGCTCTTCGCCGAGCCCGTACTTGAAGGTCACCTTCTTGGCCTTGACCCAGCGCGGCATGAGGAGCACTTCCTCGTGCTCGACGTGCACGCACTCCACCGGGCCGATCCCCTCAGGGAAGTCGAACACCTCGGGCTCGCTGAACGGCGGAACGGTGAAGAAGCCGGCCTCGACGTCTCCCCCACCAGCCACTGCCCGATCGGCGCTCCAGACCACCGGCGGGTTGAGGCACTCCTCGATGATCGTCCACATGGAGAACCCCGGCGCGAACATCGGGTTTCCGTCCTCGTCGTGCACGGCAAGGTTGGCGCCGTCGCGGGTGCCCAACTCGTCGATCTCGCTGAACAGGTGGTCGGCGGCGTACCGGGCGAACACGTCCGACAGACCGGGCTCGACGCCGATGCCGACCAGCGCGAGCTGCCCCCGGGACTCCCACTCCCCCGCCAGGGCAAACTGGGCGTCACCGAGCTTGACCCCGCACTCTTCGTAGGGCTTCTCGGGGTGCCGGTAGGACAGGCTCATCGCCATGTCGAGGTAGGTCGCCCCGGCGGCGAGGCAACCCTGAAAGATCGGCATGACGAACCGCGGGTCCACCGCGTTGAGCACGTGAGTGGCCCCGACCAGCCGAATCAGGTCCTCGACGGCGTGCGCCTGGCTCGCGTCCACCTGGGCGGCCCGCAACCGGGTCTCCCCCGGTCGCCGGGCCACCGCGGCGGCCACCGTCCGATCCGCCCGGGCCAGGTCGTAGTCAGCGACGACCAGGGACTCGAAGAAGTCGCGGTCCACGGCGATCTTCGTCGCCGCGTCCCCGACACCCCCAGCCCCGATGATGAGGATGCGCATGATGCCTTCCTGGTCGTGCGCGGCACGACCATTGGTTTCCCGGCCCCCTGACCGGGTATGGCGGTTCAGGCCTTACGGCGGTTGCCGATGACCTGGCCGAGGACGACGAGTGTCACGGCGATGACGAACATCGAGAAGCCGATGACGTTGGCCTGCGCGGGGATGCCACGCAGGTAGGAGACGTAGACGAACTTCGGGAACGTCGTCTCGTTGCCCGACACGAAGCTGGTGATGATGAAGTCGTCGAAGGACAGCGAGAACGACAGCAACGCCGCCGACACGATGCCCGGCAGGACGAGCGGGAAGGTGACCCGCCAGAACGTCTCGATCGGCCCGGCATACAGGTCCTGCGCGGCCTCCTCCAACCGCGGGTCCAGCGACTGGAGCCGGGCCTTGACGGTCACCACGACGAACGACAGACAGAACATGATGTGGGCGATGACGATCGTCCAGAAGCCGAGCTTGAACACCCCACCGAAGCCCTGCACGAAGATCGTCAACAGGCTGGCACCCATGACGATCTCCGGGGTGGCCATCGGCAAGAAGATGAGGAAGTTGCCCGAAGCCTTGCCGACGAACCGATAGCGGACCATGGCCAGCGCGATGAGGGTCCCCAGCGCGGTGGCGAGCAGGGTCGCCAGGAAGCCCACCTTGAGACTGACCCCGAGGGACTCGCAGACACCCACGGCACCGCAGGGGTCCTGCCAGTGCTTGAGCGTCGGGCTACCTTCGGGGTTCCAGGAGATGTTCGACTTCTTGTAGTTGTTGAACGAGAAGGCGAACGTGTAGGCCACGGGCACGAAGAGGTAGACCAGGACGAGCAGCGCGACGATCATCGCGAAGCGATCCCCGATCCAGCGGCCCATCCGCTGCAGCGGGCTGCCCATGGCCGGCGCGACGTCGACGCCACGCTTGACGGTGGTGGTCGTCATACGAGTTCCTCCGTCCCGAATCGGCGCACGTAGAGCATGACGAGCACCAGGATCAACGCCATGAGGGTGAACGACAGCGCCGCGGCCGTCGGGAAGCCACCGGGCACCTTGAAGAACTGGCTCTCGATGACGTTGCCGACCATCTTGGTGCTGATGTCCGAGCCGAGCAGTTCGGCGTTCACGTAGTCGCCGGCCGCCGGGATGAAGGTCAGCAGCGTCCCGGCCAGCACACCGGGCATCGACAGCGGCAAGGTGACCGTGCGGAACGTCGTGAACCCGTTCGCGTACAGGTCTCCCCCGGCCTCGATGAGGCGCGGGTCGGCCCGCTCCAGGCTGGAGTAGATCGGCAGCACCATGAACGGCAGGAAGTTGTAGGTCAGACCGGCGACGACGGCGATGGCCGTCTCGGTGATCCGCCCGTTCTGCGGCATGAGGTGCAGCGTCTTGAGGGTGCTGACGACCGGGCCCTCGTCGGCGAGGATCTGGCGCCAGGCGATGGTGCGCAGGATGAACGAGGTGAAGAACGGCGCGATGACACAGATCATCATGACGTTGCGCCACTTGCCGGCTTTGAACGCCATGGCATATGCCAGCGGGTAGCCCAGCAGGAAGCCGAACAGCGTGGCCATCCCGGCGTAGAGCATGGATCGCCCGAAGTGCGGCAAGAACTCGGTGAACGCGGTGAGGTAGTTGCCCACGTTGACGTCGCGGTAGTAGTAGCCCGGATAGCCGGGGAACTGCGACTGCAGCGAGACGGTGAAGAGCTGGATCGTCGGGACGACGAAGAAGACCAGCAGCCACAGCACGCCCGGGAGGAGCAGCCAGTATGGCGTCAGCCCGCCGCGCTTGGCGCCGGCATCGCCCGCCCCGGACTGCGCAGCGGTGGCGTGCGCCATGACGCTCATGGCGTGGCCTCGTCCATCGACTCGACACCGGCGTGCAGGGCCTCCCCAACGGTGACGACGAAGGAGTGCCCGGCGTCCCAGGACAGCCACGCGGTGTCACCCGGACGGGTATCGATCCGCTCGACGTCCATGTTCTGCTCGAAGACCCCCCACCGTCCGTAGCCCGGCACTTCCACGAGGTACTGCGTGGACACTCCGGTGAAGGACACGTCGACGACCCGGCCGGGGCCTAGGACGCTGGTCAGCCCGCCGCGTGCGTCGGGCTCGGCATCGTGGATCCGCACCTTCTCGGGGCGCACACCCAGCGCGAGCGCGCCCTCGGTGTGGTGGGTCCGAGCCCGGGCGACCCGCAGCGGGCGCCCGGACGCGGTGACCCGGTGCCAGTCCCCGTCCTGGCCGCCGTAGGTGACCGGGATGAGATTGGTCTGGCCGAGGAAGTTGGCGACAAACGGCGTGCGCGGCAGGTCGTAGAGCAGCTCCGGTGGCCCCATCTGCTCGATGCGGCCCTCGTTCATGACCGCGACGGTGTCGGCCATGGTCATGGCCTCCTCCTGGTCGTGCGTCACGTGGACGAAGGTCAGGCCGACCTCGGACTGGATCCGCTTGAGCTCGATCTGCATCTGGCGGCGCAGCTTCAGGTCGAGCGCGCCGAGCGGCTCGTCGAGGAGCAGCACCTCGGGGCGGTTGACGATCGCGCGGGCCACCGCCACGCGCTGCTGCTGACCACCGGAGAGTTGGGTCGGCTTGCGGGCCGCCAAGTGGCTCAGCTGCACGAGGTCGAGCGCCTCGTCGGCCAGCTTCTCCGCGTCGGCAACCTTGCGGCGCTTGGGGCCGAAGGCCACGTTGTCGCGGATCGTCAGATGCGGGAAGAGCGCGTAGGACTGGAAGACCGTGTTGACCGGCCGCTCGTAGGGCCGCGACCCGGTCAGGTCGGTCTCGCCGATGAGCACCCGACCGGTGGTCGGTTGCTCCAGGCCGGCGATCATCCGCAACATCGTCGTCTTGCCGCACCCGGACGGGCCGAGTAGGGCGAAGAAGGACCCCCGCGGGACGACGAGCGACAGGTCGTTGACGGCCACGAAGTCGCCGAAGCGCTTCGTCACCGACTCGATGCGCAGGTCCCCTTGGGCGGCCTTGAGGGCGTCGGTGTTCTTCGCCATCAGTTGCCCACCACCTTTGCCCACAGCGCGCTGTAGTCCTGGTCCTCCTGCGGAGTCAGGGCGCGGAAGTTCTGGATGTTGTTCTCCTTGATGTACTCCGCACTGGGGAAGATGAACGGGCTCTCGGCCAGCTCCGGGTCGGTCTTGGCCAACTCCTCCTGCGCCCCCTGGACCGGACACACGTAGTTGACCCAGGCGGCGACCTCGGCGGCGACCACCGGGTCGTAGTAGTAGTTCATGAGCGTCTGCGCGTTGCGGCGGTGCTTGGAGGTGATGGGCACCATCATGTTGTCGCTCCACAGCGTCCCGCCGGAATCCGGGATGACGAACTCCCAGTTGTCGTCCTCGGTCTCGGCGCGAAGGATGAACAGGTCGCCGCTCCACACGATGCCCGCGACCGCGTTGCCCGACTTGAGATCCTCCAGGTAGGAGTTGCCGCGCATCCGCCGGATGTTCTGGTCCGCGATGCGCTTGCTCACCTCGTCGAAGGCCTTCTGGATGTCGGCCGCGGTGAAGTCGCCGGAGATGTCGACGCCCTGGCTCTGCATGATCAACGCCGCGGTGTCGCGGAACTCGGTGAGGGCGACCACCTTGCCCTTGAGGTCCTCGGCCCACAGGTCGTCGATGCTCTTCAGCTCCCGGCCGACCTTTGCCTTGTTGTAGCCGATCCCGGCGAAGCCGGACTGCCAGGTCAACGAGTAGTTGCGGCCCGGGTCGAACGAGACCTCCTTGAGCGGCTCGAGCAGGTTGGCCGCGTTGGGCATCCGGATCAGCTCGAGCGGTTGGCACAACTGGGCTTGGATGACCCGGCTGGCCATCCAGTCGGTCAACGTGAAGATGTCCCGGTCGATGTCCTGTCCGGCTCGCAGCTGGGGGGCGATCTTGGAGAAGTACGAGTCGTTGTCCTCGACATCCTCCGAGTAGCTCGCCGTGATCCCGGTGTCCTTCATGAAGGCTTCCAGGGTCGGGTAGTTCTTCGCGTCCTCGTCGTAGTCGAGGTATGCCGTCCAGTTCGCCCACTTGACGCTCTTGTCGGTGGCCGACACGTCGGCCGGCAGCTTGAGGTCCGCCTTCCCACCGGCCGGCGGCAGCGGTGGAGCGCAGGCGCTCAGAGCGGCACCGGCAGCACCGATGCCGAGCGTGGACAGGAAGGCGCGCCGCGACGTGCCAGTCGATCGGGCGGCCTTGACGAGGTCGCTGACGACGGGATCACGCGGGAGCGCGCGCGGGCGAGTTGCACCCATGACGTCCCCTTTCACTTGTAGTCCGGGCGACCCGCCCCCGCGGGCCGTACGCTGGCGAAATCGTCAGGACTCGATGTTCGCCATGACGTGCTTGATGCGGGTGTAGTCCTCGAACCCGTACATCGACAGGTCCTTGCCATACCCGCTCTTCTTGTACCCGCCGTGCGGCATCTCCGCGACGAGGGGGATGTGGGTGTTGATCCAGACGCACCCGAAGTCGAGATGCTTCGACACTCGCATGGCACGGCCGAAATCCTTGGTCCACACACTCGACGCCAGACCGTAGTCGACGCCGTTCGCGTACTCGAGGGCCTGACCCTCGTCGGTGAACTTCTGGGCCGTGATAACCGGCCCGAAGATCTCGTTCTGGATGACCTCGTCGTCCTGACGCAGGTTCGCCACGACGGTCGGTTCGAGGAAGAAGCCGTCACCGAGCGCGCCGACCCGGTGGCCGCCAGCAGCCAGGGTGGCGTGGTCCGGCAGCCGCGAGAGCATCGCGCTGACCCGCTCGAACTGGTTGATGTTGTTCAGCGGGCCGAACAGGGCGTCCTCGTCGTCTGGCATACCGACCTTGGCCGAGTCCTTGGCGTAGGCCGCCAGGGCCGCGACGAACTCGTCGTGGATGCCCTCCTGGACCAGCACGCGGGTCGCCGCGGTGCAGTCCTGCCCGGCGTTGAAGTAGCCCGCGATGGCGATTCCTTCGACGGCGGCCTCGATGTCGGCGTCGTCGAAGACGATCACCGGCGCCTTGCCACCCAACTCGAGGTGGACCCGCTTGACGTCCCGGGCGGCGCTGCCGGCGACCTCCGAGCCGGCCCGCACCGAGCCGGTGATCGCCACCAGGCCCGGTGTGCGGTGCTCCACGAGCATCCGGCCGGTGTCCCGGTCGCCGGTGATGACGTTGAAGGTGCCGGCCGGGAGGAACTCGCTGCAGACCTCGGCGAGCAGCAGGGTCGTCTCCGGGGTGGTGTCGGAGGGCTTCAGGACGATGGTGTTGCCGGCGGCGAGTGCAGGCGCGATCTTCCAGACCGCCATGAGCAGCGGGTAGTTCCACGGGGTGACCTGGCCGACGACGCCGATCGGCTCACGGCGGATCCAGGAGGTGTGCCCGGGCATGTACTCCGCGGCCGCCCGACCCTCGAGCACCCGCGCCGCGCCGGCGAAGAACCGGATCTGGTCGAGCATCGGGGGAATCTCTTCGCTGGTCGTCAGCGCGGCGATCTTGCCGGTGTTCTGCGACTCGAGCGCCACGAACTCCTCGGCCCTGGCCTCGAGCGCACCGGCGATCTTCAGCAACGCCTGTTGCCGCTGGCTGGGGGTGGTCTGCCCCCACTCACCGTCGAAGGCGGCCGCCGCCGCGGCATACGCGGCGTCGACGTCGGCTCCGTCGGACACCGGGGCGGTGGCGACCACGGCGGCGGTCGTGGGGTTGACGATGTCGGAGCGCCCTTGGCCGTGCGCCTCCACCCACTCCCCGCCTACGAAGTTGCGAAGCACACGTGGCTGGTCGGACATCGTCGTCTCCTCGGGCGAACCAGGGCTGTTCGGATGGGCTATATCCAAGAGGTTGGACGACGTGATCGCAAGCGCTTCGGCATACAAACCCGTGTTTCGGTCGCACATTGCGCCCCAGACGAACGATTCAGCGGCGTGGGCGTTGCCAGAGTCCCCCACGGCGCGACATGATCACCGCCATGTCGACACGCCGACGCGGCGAGCGGGCCGCTGCGAAGCCCGCCAATGGGTTGCTCGATGATGTGGGGAAACGCATCGTCGAGCTGCTGCAGACCGATGGCCGCCGTTCCTATGCCTCGATCGGTGGCGAGGTGGGCCTGTCCGAGGCCGCCGTGCGCCAGCGGGTCCAGAAGCTGTGCGATGCCGGCGTCATGGACATCGTCGCGGTCACCGATCCGCTGCAGCTGGGGTTCCGTCGGCAGGCGATGGTCGGGCTGCGGGTCCTGGGCGACATGAGCCACGTCGCCGCTGCGTTGACCGACATGCCGGAGGTCACCTACGTCGTCACCACCGCCGGGACCTTCGACGTCCTGGCCGAGGTGGTCTGCGAGGACGACGACGAGCTGCTCCAGCTGCTCGGCCAACGCATCCGCGCCCTGCCCGGGGTGCAGCACACCGAGACCTTCGTCTATCTCAAGCTCAACAAGCAGCACTACAACTGGGGGACACGATGACCCTGTACCCGTCCGAGATCTGGGAACCCAGCTCCGACTTCCACACCAAGACCGGGAAGCTGTACTCCGAGGCCGCCCGCGACCACCTGTGGATGCACTTCACCCGGCACTCGATCTTCGAGGAGCACCACGACTCGGCCCACTCCGTCCCCCTCATCGTCAAGGGCGAGGGCGCTTACGTGTGGGACGACCGGGGCAACCGCTACCTGGACGGCCTGGCCGGGCTGTTCACCGTGCAGGTCGGCCACGGCCGCACCGAGCTGCGGGACGCCGCGGTCGCCCAGTTCGACAAGATCGCCTACTTCCCGCTGTGGTCCTACGCGCACCCGCGGGCGATCGAGCTCGCCGAACGGCTGGCCCACTACGCCCCCGGCGACCTCAACAGGGTCTTTTTCACCACCGGCGGTGGCGAGGCGGTCGAGTCGGCGTGGAAGCTGGCCAAGCAGTACTACAAGCTCACCGGCAAGCCGACCAAGCACAAGGTCATCTCCCGCTCGATCGCCTACCACGGCACCCCCCAGGGAGCGTTGGCCATCACCGGCATCCCCGGCGCCAAGACCCCGTTCGAGCCGTTGGTGCCCGGCGCCCACAAGGTGCCGAACACGAACCTCTACCGGGCACCCGAACACCTGCGCGACGACCCCAAGGCGTTCGGCCGGTGGGCCGCCGACCGGATCGCCGAGGCCATCGAGTTCGAAGGCCCGGAGACGGTGGCCGCGGTGTTCCTCGAACCGGTGCAGAACTCCGGTGGCTGCTTCCCGCCGCCCCCCGGCTATTTCGACCGGGTCCGCGAGATCTGCGACGAGTATGACGTCCTGCTCGTCTCGGACGAGACGATCTGCGCCTTCGGCCGCATCGGCGACTACTTCGCCTGCACCGCGCTCGGCTACGTCCCGGACATCATCACCACCGCCAAGGGCGTGACCTCCGGCTATGCCCCGCTCGGTTGCATGATCGTCAGCGACCGGCTCTTCGAGCCGTTCCGCCACGGGCTGAACTACTTCCCGCATGGCTACACCTTCGGTGGCCACCCCGTCTCCTGCGCGGTGGCCATGGCCAACCTCGACGTCTTCGAGCGCGAGGGACTCAACGAGCACGTCCGCACCAACGCCCCGGTGTTCCGCTCCACGCTGGAGAAGTTGCTCGACCTGCCGCTGGTCGGTGACGTCCGCGGCGAGGGCTACTTCTACGGGATCGAGCTGGTCAAGGACAAGGTGACCCGGGAGACCTTCGACGACGCCGAGTCCGAGCGGCTGCTCCGCGGCTACCTGTCCAAGGCCCTCTTCGACGCCGGGCTCTACTGCCGCGCCGACGACCGGGGCGACCCCGTCGTGCAGCTCGCGCCGCCGCTCATCGTCGGACCGGAGGAGTTCGACGTCATCGAGGCCACCCTCCGCTCGGTCCTCACCGAGGCGGAGAACCACTTGTAGGACGCGCATGGGCACCCAGCCGCTGTGGTGGGACGGCCAGCCGTCCCACCAGGTCCGGCCCCCCTTGGAGCACGACACCGCGGCTGACGTCTGCATCGTCGGCGCCGGCTTCACCGGGCTGTGGACCGCCTACTACCTCAGCGTGGCCGATCCGTCGCTGTCGATCGTCGTCGTCGACGCGCAGCACGTGGGGTTCGGTGCCAGCGGACGCAACGGCGGCTGGGTTTCGGCGTTGTGGCCGGTCGGCCCGCAGCGCGTTGCGGCGGACCACGGCGAGGACGCCGCTCGCGACCTGCTCGCCGCCCTGCGGGAGACCGTCTCGGAAGTCGGTCGGGCTGCGGCCGCCGAGGGGATCGACGCTGGCTTCGCGCTCGGTGGCACGGTCGGTGCGGTCCGCACCCCCGCCCAACTGGCCCGGGCCCGCGCCGAGGTCGTCGCCGCCGCGCACTGGGGGGTCGGCACGGTCTTGCTCGACGCAGATGAGGCCGCCCACCGACTGCGCGCGACCCAGATGCTGGGCGCCACGTTTACCCCGCACTGCGCGCGGATCCAGCCGTTCCGACTGGTCAGCGGCCTGGCGGCAGCCGTCGAACGGCGCGGCGTCGTCATCGCAGAGGGCACCGCTGTCGCCGACGCGGGAGGTGGGCTGGTGCGCACCCGACGGGGCACCCGCATCCGAGCCCGGCACGTCATCCGCGCCACCGAGGCCTGGACTGCCCGGTTCCCCAGGCTGCGGCGACGGGTCGTCCCGGTCTACTCACTCATCGTGGCCACCGAACCGCTCGACGAAGCCACCTGGGCCACCATCGGGCTGGGCGCGCGCGAGACCTTCAACGACCACCGGCACGTCATCATCTACGGCCAGCGCTCCGTCGACGACCGCCTGGTCTTCGGCGGGCGCGGCGCGCCGTACCATCTCGGGTCCGGGATCCGCCCCGAGTTCGACCACGACGAGTCCGTGTTCACGGCGCTGCGGTCTACGGCCATCGAGCTGTTCCCCGCGCTACAGGAGGAGCAGTTCACCCACGCCTGGGGCGGACCGCTGGGGATCGCCCGCGACTGGCACCCCTCCGTCGGATACGACCCGGCGTCGGGCGTCGGGTGGGCCGGCGGGTATGTCGGGGATGGCGTCGCCGCGGCCAACCTGGCCGGCCGCACGCTGGCCGACTTGATCACCGGACGGACCACGGCGCTGACCCGGCTGCCTTGGGTGGGCCACCACAGCCGCAGCTGGGAGGTGGAGCCGATGCGGTGGCTCGGGGTCAACGCCGGCCTGACGCTGGCCAGCTGGGCCGATCGCGAGGAAGCCATCACCCGCCGCCCGGCGAAGCTCGGCGCACTGCTGTCGACGCTGACCGGACACTGATCCGGCGGGCCAACTTCAGGCGTGGAAGAGCACCGTCACCACCAGGATCGCCGGCACCGTCGCCATCGTCGTGACGAAGATGGTGTCCCGGGTCAGGTAGACCCCGCGGTCGTAGCGCAGGGAGTAGGTGAAGATGTTCTGCGCCGTCGGCAGGGCGGCCATGACGACGACGCTGAACAGGGCGTGGCCGCGCAACCCCACCGCTGTGCCGATGAGGGCTGCAGCCACCGGCATCGCGACGATCTTGAGCAGCGCGAGCGTGACGACCCGATCGATGTCTCGACCGGGTCGCTGACCGAGGCGGAGCGAGACCCCGAAAGCCAGCAGCATCGCTGGCACCGCGAGGTTGGCCACCATCGACACCGGGGCCATGAGCAGCGGTGGCAGCGCGGTCCCGGTGACCGACAGCAGCAAGCCGAGCAGGGCACCTACCGTGATGGGGTTGCGGACCATACTGCGCAGCCGCGGCCACACCCCTACCCGCGCCCCCGGCTGTTGCGCATCGAGCAGCGCCATGCCCACCGGAGTGATGACGAGTAGTTGCAGCAGCAGGACCGGCGCGGCATGCGCGGCGTCACCGAGAACGTAGACGGCGATCGGGAGGCCTAGGTTTCCGGCGTTCGTGTATCCGGCGTTCAGCGCCGCCATGACCCGCTCCCCGGGCGGCATACCCCAGCGGTAGCGGGCCACCACGGTGGCCACGAGCATGACCGACAGGGCCGAGCCCGCGGCCACCGCGAGCGCCGGCGAGATGACTGCGGACAGCGGCGCGTCGGCCAGGACGACGAGGAGCAAGGCTGGTGAGGCGACGAAGAACGCTACGTCCGCGAGGACCTTTCGAGCGGCGAGGTCCAGCACCCCGAGGTGCCCGAGGAGCCAGCCGAGGGCGACGACCACACAGATCGTCGTGAACCCCTGCACCGCACCGAGCACGCGGCGATGATGCCACCATCTGCACGGAGCCGGGCGAGCGGTCCGCCGCCCGGGTCTGCGCCGCGGGCGGATCGCCGCTAGTGAACGGTGTGCTTGAGGGTGGGAGCGAGCTTGTCCAGCACCGAGGCGTCCTCGATCGTCGCGGGCACCGCAGGGGTCAAACCGTCGGCGATCTCGCGCATCGTCTTGCGCAGGATCTTCCCGGACCTGGTCTTCGGCAGGGCCGGCACGATGTCGACCTGCTTGACGCTGGCGACCGCGCCGACCTCGTCGCGCACCCGTTGGACGAGTTCCTTGCAGATGCGCTCGCCCTCGGTCGCGGCGTCGATGCCGCCCTTGAGCACCACCAGCCCGCGCGGGATCTGTCCCTTGAAGTCGTCGGCGACCCCGATGACGGCGCACTCGGCGACAGCCGGATGCCCGGCGAGTGCCGCCTCGATCGACCCGGTCGAGAGCCGGTGACCGGCCACGTTGAGAACGTCGTCGGTGCGGCCCATGACATAGACATACCCGTCGGCGTCGATGAATCCACCGTCACCGGTGAGGTAATAGCCCTCATAGGCCGACAGGTAGGACGAGACGTAGCGGTCGTCGTCGTTGTACAACGTCGGCAGCGTCCCGGGGGGCATGGGCAGCTTGATGGCGATGGCGCCCTCGGTGTCGGCCGCCAGGCGCTCGCCGAGCGGGTCGAGGACATGCACCTGGTAGCCCGGCACCGGCACCGAGGGCGAGCCGGCCTTGATGGGGAGCAGCTCGATGCCCCGCGGGTTGGCACAGATCGGCCACCCGGTCTCGGTCTGCCACCAGTTGTCGATGACCGGCTTGCCGAGCCGCTCGGTGGCCCACTCGTAGGTGTCCGGGTCGAGCCGCTCCCCCGCGAGGTAGAGCGCCCGCAGCGACGACAAGTCATGCCCAGCCATCAGGGAGCCCGCCGCGTCCTCGCGCTTGATGGCCCGGAACGCGGTCGGCGCGGTGAACATGGTCACCGCCCCGTACTCGGAGATGATCCGCCAGAACGACCCGGCGTCCGGAGTCCCGACGGGCTTGCCTTCGTAGAGGATCGTCGTGCAACCGGTCAGCAGCGGCCCGTAGACGATGTAGGAGTGGCCCACGACCCACCCGACGTCGGACGCCGTGAACATCGTCTCTCCGGGGCGCACGCCATAGATGTTCGGCATCGACCAGGCCAGCGCCACCGCGTGACCGCCGTTGTCCCGCACGATGCCCTTGGGCTTACCGGTCGTCCCGGAGGTGTAAAGGATGTAGAGCGGGTCGGTCGCCCCCACCTCGACACAACCGACCGGCTGCGCCGCCTCGGAGGCCATGAGGTCGTCCCAGTCCAGGTCGTTCGGGCCGAGCTCGGCACGGAGTTGCTCGCGCTGCAGGACGATGCTGTGCCGTGGCTTGACGATCGATCGCTCGATCGCCTCGTCGAGGAACGGCTTGTAGGGAATGACGCGGGTGGGCTCGATGCCGCAGGAGGCGGAGATGATGGCCACCGGTGCGGCGTCGTCGATCCGGGCCGCCAGCTCGGCCGGTGCGAAGCCGCCGAAGACCACCGAGTGGACGGCGCCGATGCGGGCACAGGCGAGCATGGCGACAACCGCCTCGGGCACCATCGGCATGTAGATGACGACACGGTCACCCTTGACCACGCCCAGGGAGGTCAGCACGCCGGCAAACCGGGACACCGCGTCGAGCAGGTCGGCATAGGTGATGGCGCGCTTCGTCGCCGTGACGGGGGAGTCGTAGTGGATGGCGACCTGGTCGCCGCGACCCGATGTCACGTGCCGGTCCACGGCGTTGTGGCACGTGTTCATCGTCGCGCCGCTGAACCAGCGGTAGAACGGCGCGTTGCGGGCATCCAGAACCGTCGTCGGCGGCGTGATCCAGTCGATGGCGGTAGCCGCGTGGCCCCAGAAGGCGTCCGGATCCTCGATGCTGGCGGCATACGTCTGCGCGTAGGTCTGCTCCGTCATGGTTGGCAGGGTGGGTCGTGGAACCTTGTCGGTGCAATCGTCCGCAGCGGCCGCGCCGGAGCACCGGGCGAATCATGCGCCGAGCGGTCACCACCGCTGCGGATCACCCCGCGAACATCACATGTAGAGAATCTACAAAGTAGGACGACTGTCAACGATGAGCTCCGCGCTCTCCCACGCTCAGGTCTTGGCCATTAGCACATCTCACACATGGTGTACAATAGTTGACATGGAACGAATTCTCGCGATGTACATCTCCGTCCGTTCACGTCACGTCGGGCCCATGGGCCTGGACCACTACCGGTCGGGCGCCCGCAGCGCGCATGCCATCAACCAGCGCCTCAGCGCGGGTCGCATCTGAGCTCACTGAGCACCGGCCACGCCAAGGCCCCCGCCGTTTCCACGGCCGGGGCCTTTGTCGTGCCCGGACTCAGGGATCAGCGCACGGTGCCCGGAAGGGCCTCGGGGCCGAACCCATGCGGGAGGATCTCGGCGAACGGGAACGACTGCGGCCCGTCGGACCCCTCAACGATGACCTGCGCGCAGCCGAACTCGTGGAGCACCTGGCGGCAGGCACCGCACGGGAAGCACGGGGCCGCCTCCAAACCGACGATGGCGACGGCGACGATGCGTCGATCGGCCGGGTCGGTGGCCACCATCGCCGCGGCAGCGTTGCGCTCGGCGCAGATGGCCAGCCCGTAGGCGGCATTCTCGACGTTGCAGCCGGTGACGATACGCCCACCGGCAGTCAGCAGCGCGGCCCCCACCGGGAAGCGACTGTAGGGCGCGTAGGCCAGCTGGGCGGCCGCGCGGGCCCGGTCGAGGAGCAGCTCCGCCGTCGGGGCGGCGGCACCCTCGCTCACATCCGATCCAGAATGTGCGGGCTCGGCGTGACCGGCTCCTCGACGATCGTCAAGGCGTGACGGACGTGCTCGGTCGCGGCATCGAGGTGGCGATCGCCATACAGGATGGCCACCGGCTGGCCGGCGCTAACCTCATCGCCGGGGCGAACGAGCAACTCCACCCCCGCACCGGGATCCACGGTGTCCTCCTTGGTCTCCCGGCCGGCCCCGAGCGCAAGCGCACCGTGCGCGACGCCGAGCGCGTCGAACGCACCCACCCACCCTGCTCGGTCGGCGACGACCTCGGTGCGGGTCGCGGAGATGGGCAGGTCGGCCAGCGCTGCGACGTCCCCGCCCTGAGCCTCGACGAACCGGCAGAACGTCTCGTATCCGCTGCCGGAGCTGATCGCCCGCTCCACCGAGCCGACCGGATCGGCCACACCATGCAGTTCGAGCAGCCGCACCGCGAAGGCCCGGGCCACCTCGGCGAGGTCTGCGGCGGTGGGCTCGCCGCGCAGGAAGGCCACCGACTCGCGCACCTCGAGGGCGTTTCCGACGGCCCGCCCGAGGGCGGTGTCCATGTCGGTGACCAGGGCCGAAGCGTTGATCCCCATCGAGCCGCTCAACCGCACCAGGAGGGCCGCCAGCTCCTTGGCCTCGGCCACCGTCTTCATGAAGGCCCCGGAGCCCGCCTTGACGTCATACAACAGGTGGCCCGAGCCCGTGGCCGCCTTCTTCGAGACGATCGATGACCCGATCAGCGGCAGTGAGTCCACCGTGCCGGTGGTGTCCCGCAGGGCATAGATGGCCTTGTCCGCAGGTGCCAAGGTGCCCGCGCCACCGACGACCAGCCCGATGCGCTCGACCTGTGCCCGGAACTGCTCGTCGGTCAGGTCGCCGCTCCAGCCCGGAATAGACTCCAGCTTGTCGATGGTGCCGCCGGTGATGCCGAGTCCGCGGCCCGAGAGTTTGGCCACCGGTGCGCCGCACGCGGCCACGAGCGGCAAGGCGGTCAGCGTCACCTTGTCGCCGACGCCGCCGGTCGAGTGCTTGTCGACGCAGTCCGGGAACGCGTAGCGCACTCCGGAGTCGGCCATGACCTGGGTCATCGCCAGGGTCTCGTCGTAGGTCATCCCCCGCAGCCGGATGGCCATGAGCAGCGCGGCCATCTGATAGTCGGGGATCTGGCCCGAGGTGTAGCCGTTCACCACAGCGGCGATGCTCGCGCCGTCGAGCTCACCGCCGACCTTCTTGACCTCGATGGCGTCTTGGACGATGCTCACTGCTCACTCCTTTGGTCGCAGGCCCCCGAGGATATCGCGGGTCGCGGAGCACCCGATGCGGGTGGCACCAGCCCCGACCATGGCCACGAGGTCGGCACTCGTCCGGATCCCACCGCTGGCCTTGACCCCGAGGCGACCGCCGACCGTCTGCGACATGAGGCGGACGACGTCGGCGCTCGCGCCACCACTGGGGTGGAAGCCGGTCGAGGTCTTGACGAAGTCGGCCCCGACCCCCTCGGCCACCTGGCAACACCGCACGATCTCGTCGTCGGTCAGGGCCGAGGACTCCAGGATGACCTTGAGCACCCCGGTCGGCACGGCTGCCCGGACCGCGGCAATGTCGGCCTCGACACCACCCCAGTCGCCCGAGCGGACCAACCCGAGGTTGACCACCATGTCCACCTCGTCGGCTCCCTGATCCACCGCGGCCGCGGCCTCCGCGGCTTTGACCGAGGCCAGGTGCGCGCCGCTCGGGCAGCCGCAGACGACGGCCAGGGCGATCCCCTCATCGAGGACCCGGCGCGCCACCGCCGTCATCGACGGATTGACGCAGACGGCGTAGACCCCCAGCTCGGTCGCCTCCGCGCACAAGGCCCGGACGTCGTCCGGGCGCGCCTCGGGGCGCAGCAGGGTGTGGTCGATGAAGCGAGCGGCAGTGGCGCGGTCCAGGTGCGGAGTCGTCATACCCCGATGGTTTCACCCGGGGTCGGTCGGCGGCAAAGGCGGCCTCGGCGCGGCTCACACGAGGGTGGGCTTGACCTCGGCGAGCCGGGCGAGCAAACCGTTGACGAAGGCCGGGGACTCATCGGTGCTCAGGTCGGCCGCCAGAGCCACCGCCTCGGCGATGGCCACCGAGTCAGGCACCGACTCGTCGAAGAGCACCTCGTAGGCGCCCACCCGCAGGATGGCCCGGTCGACGGCCGGCATCCGCTCGATGGTCCAGCCGTGGCTGTAGGTCGTCAGCAACTCGGTGATGGTGGCCCAGTGCGACGCGACGCCCTCGACGGTGTCGACGGTGTGCTGCCGCAGCGCGGGCCCCTCACCGGGGCGAGCGAGCCGTTCGGCCAGGAGGGCGGCGACGTTGAGGCCACGCTGGTCCGCCTCGAACAGCAGATCCAGCGCCGCCTTACGCGCCTTGCGCCGGGCCGCCATGACCGATCAGTTGACTCGGCCGAGGTAGGAGCCGTCCCGGGTGTCGACCTTGACCCGCGTGCCCGTCTCCAGGAAGAGCGGCACCTGGATCTGCGCCCCGGTCTCCAAGGTGGCGGGCTTGGTGCCGCCGGTGGAGCGGTCGCCCTGCAGGCCGGGCTCGGTGTAGGAGATCTCGAGCACGACCGAGGCGGGCAGCTCGATGTACAGCGGCACCCCCTCATGGGTCGCCACGATGGCTTCCTGGTTCTCCAGCATGTAGTCGCTGGCCGAGCCCACGACGTCGGAGCCCACGTGGATCTGGTCGTAGGTCCCGGTGTCCATGAAGACGTAGTCGGTGCCGTCCTGGTAGAGGTACTGCATCGTCCGCTTGTCGACGGTGGTCGTCTCCACCTTGACGCCGGCGTTGAAGGTGCGGTCCACGACCTTGCCGGACATGACGTTCTTCAACTTGGTCCGCACGAAGGCCGGGCCCTTACCCGGCTTGACGTGCTGGAACTCGACGACGGTCCACAACTGGCCGTCGATGGTCAGGACCATGCCGTTCTTGAGGTCGTTCGTGGTGGCCACGGAGGTGCTCCTGCATCATGCGGGCACGGTGGCACCCGCGGTTGAACTGGTGGGATCCCGCCCATCCTACCGGGACGGCCGGCTCACCCCGGTGCAGCGCGGGATCCGCCCCGGTCAGCCAGTGCTTGGAGCGCCAGGTGGTAGGAACGTACGCCGAAGCCGGCGACCGTCCCGGTGGCGACGCCGGAGACCACGGAGGTATGCCGGAACTCCTCCCGAGCCGCCGGGTTCGACAGGTGGACCTCCACGAGTCGGCAGCCGGCACCGGTGAGGACGGAGCAGGCGTCGCGGACGGCATACGAGTAGTGGGTGAACGCCGCGGGGTTGAGGACGACGTCGAGGCCGCGGTCGGCGGCCTCGTGGAGCCAGCCGATGAGCTCGCTCTCGTCATTGGTCTGGCGCACCTCGGCGCAGCGGCCCAGGGCGCTCGCCCAGCCCTCGATGAGGACCACGAGGTCGGCGTGGGTCGTGTGCCCGTAGACGTCCGGCTCGCGGGTGCCGAGCCGATTCAGGTTAGGTCCGTTCAGGACCAGGACGTCGCCGGGCATGATCGGAGTCTAGGCCCGCGACACCGCGGCATACGCAGCACGGAGCACCTCGTCGGACGGGTCCTCGAGTCGGCCCGGATGCCCGATGCCGTCCAGGACGACGAACCGGAGCCGGGACCCACGGTTCTTCTTGTCCCGCGCCATCGCCGTATGGAGGGCATCCCACCGACCCGACGGGTAGCTGGTCGGCAGGCCGATCCCGGTCAGCAGGGTGCGATGACGCACGACGTCGGCGGCGGACAGCCGTCCGACGAGGTGGGACAGCTCGGCCGCGTAGACCAGCCCCACGGCGACGGCCTCGCCGTGCCGGCGACGGTATCCCTCGACCTGTTCGACGGCGTGGCCGAAGGTATGCCCGTAGTTGAGGATCTCGCGAAGGAACGACTCCTTCAGGTCCGCCGCGACGACCGCGGCCTTGACCTGGACCGATCGCAGGACCAACTCGGCCAGGACGTCACCGGCGGGGTCCAGTGCGGCGGCCGGCGAGCTCTCGAGCAGTGTCAGGGTGCGCTCGTCGGCGATGAACCCATGCTTGGCGACCTCGGCCAGACCCGCGACGAGGTCGGCGCGAGGCAGGGTCCGCAGCGCCTCGAGATCGCACACGACCGCGGTCGGCCGGTGGAAGGCGCCGACGAGATTCTTGCCCTCGGCGGTGTTGATCCCGGTCTTCCCGCCGACCGCAGCGTCGACCATCCCGAGCAACGTGGTGGGGACCTGGACCACCGCCACGCCGCGCAGCCAGGTGGCCGCGACGAAGCCGGCCAGGTCGGTGGTGGCTCCCCCACCGATGCCGACGACGGCGTCGGAACGGGTGAATCCGGCCTCACCGAGACGGGTCCAGACCTGGGCACAGACGGCAGCGGTCTTGGCGGCTTCGGCGTCCGGCAGCTCGATGGGCAGGACCGCACGGTCGGGTCGAAGCGCCGCGACGATCGGCTCGACCAGCGGTTGGATGCCGGGAGCATGCAGCACGGCGACCCGTTCGGCGCCGGTGGGCACGACTTCGGGCAGCCGGCGGTGCAGGGACCGACCGACCAGGACGTCGTAGTCCGCGCCGACCGGGACGACGAAGGGTTCGTTCACTGAGCGCTCACCTCCGTCCGCAGCAGGTCGACGAGCTCGGCGGCGACGGCCTCCGGCGAGCGGCCCGAGGTGTCCACGCGGAACGTGGCGAGCCCCTCGTAGATGGGCCGACGCGTGGCCATCAGGGCGATCCACCGGGCCCGGGGGTTGACGGCCAGGAGCGGGCGGGACTGGTCGAAACCCACCCGGGGCGCGGCAGCTGCGATCCCGACGTCGAGGAAGACGACCGTCTGATCGGCCAACAGGTCCTGGGTATCACGGTCCATCGGGGCACCCCCACCGAGCGCCACGATCCCCGGCTGGGTGGCCAGGGCCTCGGCGACCGCAGCTCGCTCCATGGCCCGGAAGACCGGCTCGCCGTCAGTGAGGAAGATCTGCGCGACCGAGCGGCCGGCGCGTTCCTCGACCGCCACGTCGGTGTCCCGAAAGGCGAGACCGAGCCGGTCGGCCAGCAGCCGCCCAACGGTCGTCTTGCCGGATCCCGGCGGCCCGATGAGGACCGCGACCGGACGGGTCACCACGAGCGCATGCCCTCCGGGATGGACGCCAGATAGGACGCGTGGTTGCGGGCCGTCTCGGCCACGCTGTCCCCACCGAACTTCTCCAGGCAAGCCTCAGCCAGGACGAGTGCGACCATGGCCTGGGCCACCACTCCGGCGGCCGGGACGGCGGCGACATCGGACCGCTGGTGTATGGCGGTTGCCGGGCCACCGCTGGCCACGTCGACGGTCGCCAAGGCCCGAGGAACGGTGGAGATCGGCTTCATGGCGGCCCGGACCCGCAGGATCTCGCCGGTCGACATCCCGCCCTCGGTGCCCCCGGAGCGTCCGCTGCGCCGCCGGATGACCCCCTGGTCGTCCCGGTCCATCTCGTCGTGGGCCACCGAACCCCGACGGCGTGCCCCGGTGAAGCCGTCGCCCACCTCGACGCCCTTGATCGCCTGGATCCCCATGAGCGCCGCAGCCAGTCGCGCATCGAGTCGGCGGTCCCAGTGGACGTGCGAGCCCAGACCTGGTGGCACGCCATACGCGAGCACCTCGACGACCCCGCCGAGCGTGTCACCGGCGGCCTTGGCGGACTCGACCTCGGCCACCATGGCGGCACTGGCCACCGCATCGAGACACCGGGCCTCGGTGGCGTCCAGTGCTGCGGTATCCGCCGGCGTCGGCAGCGGATAGTCGGCGGTGATTTCGGCGGCGCCCATGGCCACGGTGTGCGAGACGAGCTCGATGCCGTACGCCTGCCTCAGGAAGCACTCGGCCACGGCCCCGAGCGCCACCCGGGCGGCCGTCTCCCGTGCCGAAGCGCGCTCGAGGACCGGGCGAGCGTCGTCGAATCCGTATTTCTGCATGCCAACCAGATCGGCGTGACCGGGCCGCGGCCGGGTCAGCGGCGCATTGCGGCCAACCTCCAGGGGTGCGCCTACGTCCGCATCGGCGGCGTAGGCCTGCGGGTCGACCGGCGCTGGACTCATGACCGTCTGCCATTTCGGCCACTCGCTGTTGGCGATCTGCACCGCGATGGGCGAGCCGAGGGTGCGCCCGTGCCGCACCCCGCCGAGGATCGCCACGACGTCTCGCTCGAAGGCCATCCGGGCACCGCGTCCCACCCCGAGGCGACGCCTGGCCAGGGCCTCGTCGAGGTCGGCGAGGGTCACCTCGACACCGGCCGGCAGGCCCTCGATCACCGCTACCAGCGCAGGGCCGTGCGACTCACCGGCAGTCAGCCAACGCAGCATGGCCCGATCCTCCCACGGGCGCTGCGATGGTCGCCGCGTCGGTCAGGGGCCGGGCAGGACCAAACCCGGTGCGACGAGGAGCACGCCGAGGCACCCGGTGGCCAGCCCCGGTCCCATGGCGATGGGCGAGTGAAGGCCGACCCTGCGGGCGAGCACGAGCGCGCCGGCCGCCATACCGCTGAGGACGAATCCGGCGGCCAGGCCCAGCACCGCCAGCCACGGGTGGACCCACGCCAGCGCACCGGCGAGCAGAGCGCCGAACGCGACGTCACCGCCGCCGAGCCCGCCCCCAGGAGCCATCGACAGCACGCTCAGCACGACCCAGATGAGGGCAGCGCCCGCGACCGCGGCGAGCAGCCTCGGCCAGGAACGCTCGGCCACCGACGGGATGACGAGAAGTCCCCCGACCAAGGCCAGGCCGGGGATGGTCAACCCGTCGGGAAGGCGGTGGACATCAAGGTCGACCCAGACACACGCGATCGCGACGACGGCCAGCAGGAGGTATGCCGGCACCGCACTCCACGGGACCCGCCCCGGCAAGGCGAGCCCCATCGCGGTCCAGAGCCCCGCGATGATCGGCGGCACCAGCACGCTTGCCACCGGCGCCAACCGGGCCGCCTCGCCGTCGAGCCGGTATCCGCCGGCGGCCAGCTGCCGCGCCAGCGGCACGCCCACGAGGAAGCCCGCGACCGCCAGCGCACCCACCATCACCGGGTGGAGCGTCGCGGCGGCCATGCTGGGCAGGCTACCGCTGGCCCGCCTCCCGGCCGGGGTTGTCCACAGCGCGAGGGGTCCGACGGTCGAGCTCGGCCGCCAGGGCAGCGCGCATCCGTTCCAGCGGAGCCGCCCGCCCGGTCATGAGCCGCACCTGTGCAGCGGCTTGGTGCAGCAGCATCTCGGTTCCGGGAACGGCCGCGGCACCGACCCGCTCGGCGTGGACCAGCAGCGGGCTGGGCCCGGTGCCGTAGACGGCGTCGAGCACCACGCTGACGCCACGCGGCAGCGCGGCACCATGGGCGGCCAGCGCCACCTGAGGCACGGTACTGATGACGACCGGCAGGTCGGCCGGCCACCGGCCCATGGCGACGCCGCGGACCTTTACACCCACGGACGTGGCGAGCGCGACAGTGGTCGCCCGCGCCCCATCGCGCGTCATGAGGACGACCTCCGTAGCACCCATCTCGGCCAGGGCCACGAGCGCCGAGCGGGCCGTCGCTCCCCCGCCGACCACCACAGGTGCCGGCCCGGACCGCAGTGAGCCCCGCAGGTGCGGCGTGATCGACGCACGGATGCCGTGGACATCGGTGTTGTCGGCGAACCATGTCGTGCCTCGACGCACCAAGGTGTTGGCGGCGCCGACGCGCCCGGCCAGGGGCGAGACGACCGAGGCGACATCGAGGGCAGCTTCCTTGAGGGGCATGGTGAGCGAGAGCCCGACCCAGGACTCGTCGAGTCCGGCGACGACAGCGCCGAGGTCGGGCTCGTCGACATCGACCATCCCGTACTCCCAGCCCACCAGCCCCAGCGCCTGATAGGCCGCCCGGTGGAGCACCGGCGACAACGAATGGGCGACCGGGTGACCGAGGACCGCGGCGTGACGCACCGCCGTCAACAGACCCCCGGGTGCGCCTGGCACCACTGCTGGAACTGCGCCACCAGGGTCTGGTGCTCGGCGAAGGTGGTGGCGTACTTCGTCTCTCCGGTTTCGGGATTGACGGCGACGAAGTACAGCCAGGGGCCGTCGGCCGGGTCGACCGCCGCCTCGAGGGCGGCCTTCCCGGGGTTGCCGATCGGTCCTGGCGGCAGGCCTTCCTGGGCGTAGGTGTTGTACGGGCTGTTCGAGGCCCGCTCGGCATCGGTGGTGGTGACGCTGCGACGCTTGGCGGCATACGAGACGGTCGAGTCGAGTTGCAGCCGCATCCCAGCATCGAGCCGGTTGAGCAGGACGCGGTGCACCTTGCGCCGGTCCTCATCGGTCTTGGCCTCGGCCTCCAGGATGCTGGCAATGGTCAGCACCCGATGGGCCTTGGCCGGGGTGACTCCGAGGTCGTCGAGCTCTGCGACGGCAGTGTCGATCATCGTCGAGAGCTGGTCGGCCGCCGAGGCATCCGCGGCGAACTCGTAGGTCGCTGGGAAGAGGTAGCCCTCGATGGCTCCCTTGGCCTCCGGCGGGAGGCCGAGCTTCTCCGGCTGCTTGGCCGCCGCCGTGTAGTCCTTGAGCGGGACGCCGGTGCCCCGGGAGAGGACCGCATACACCTCGGTGGCCCAGAGCCCTTCGCGGACGGTCACCCGTGGCACGGTGCGGTTTGCCGGGTCGAGCAGTGCATCGAGAGCGTCGTTCGACGACATCTGCTTTCGCAGCTCATAACTGCCCGGTTGGATCCCGGCGGCCTCGGGGCTGGCACTGAAGACCTGGGCGAAGGCATCGGAGGTCAGCACGACACCAGCCGCCTTGAGCCGATCCCCGATGGCCCGACCGGTGTCCCCCGACCTGACGACGAAGGACACCGACCCCGTTCCCGGACCGGGGTAGTCATCGGGAGCGTTGAGGCCCTCGATCATCGGCTTGAGGACGGTCACCGCTGCGACGGCTCCCCCTCCCACGAGGGCGAGCGCAAGGAGCAGGACGAGGCCGCGGCGAGCCCGACGACTCTTCGGGCGAGCCGGCGCCTTCCGGCCCGACCCGCTGCGACCGAGGGCCGTTTGGTCGGCCAACTCACGGCGAGCCCGCCGGCTGGGCGGGGCCTCGGGCCCGGTGCCAGCCGGGGGCGGCGCGAGTGGGTCCGGCCCCGGCTGCGGCACGGGATCGGAGCCCGTACCGAAGATCGACTCGTCGAGACGATCGGTCATCCTCGGCCCTTCGTTCGTGGCTTCCTCGTCGTTCGGGTCGCGGCGACGAGCTCACCCGGCATCGTGCCGCGCGACGCGCGGTGGTCCAACGCCGCCTGCAAGATGAGCACGGCGGAGGCTTGGTCGATGAACGCTCGCGCCCGGCGACCGTTCACCCCGCTCTGGCGTAGTCTGCGGTGCGCATCAACGGTGGTCAAGCGCTCGTCGACGAGGTAGACCGGCCCGGCGAACGCGCGCGACAGTGCACGAGCGAACTCCCGCGCCCTCCGCGCCGACAGCCCGTCTGCTCCCGAGAGATGCCGCGGCAGTCCCACCACCACCCCGACGGCGTCGTGGGACGACAGCACAGCGCACACGGCCGGCGCCACCGCGCCGGCGTCGCCGTCGGGCACCGCCAACGTCGTCACAGGAGTGGCGAGCAGGCCGTCCGGGTCGCTGACGGCCACACCCAGCCGAACGGTGCCGACATCGACACCGAGCCAGACGCCGGTCCGCTCTGTCACGTCACGACCCGGCTGCGCCGACCTCGCCGCGCACGGCGTCCAGCGCCGCACCGACTGCCGCCGGGTCGGTGCCCCCGCCCTGGGCCAGGTCGTCCTTGCCGCCGCCGCCGCCCCCGAGCCGGCCGGCCGCGACCCGCACCAGGAGTCCGGCCTTGAGCCCGCGTTGGCGAGCGAGCTCGTTCGTCGCGACGATGACGACCGGCCGGTCGCCCGGTGCCGCCGCCATCGCGACGACGGCGGGCCGCTCGGCCCCGAGCCGCTGACGCACGTCGAGGACCAGCGCGCGCAGGTCGTCTGCGCTTGTGGAACTGCCAAGGTCGGCGGTCACCACCCGGACCCCGGCGACATCGGCCGCCTGCGCGGCCAGCGATCCCGCCGCAGCCAGGGTCTGCGACTGCCGCATCGCCGAGATCTCCTTCTCGGCCTCACGCAGTCGGGTCAGGATCGAGGCGATCTTCTCCGGGAGTTCCTCCGAGCGCACCTTGAGCGATTCGGTCAGCTGGCCGACGATGGCCTGCTCTCGGGCCAGGAACGTG
Organism: Actinomycetota bacterium; assembly: GCA_052034115.1. Lineage (GTDB taxonomy): Bacteria > Actinomycetota > Actinomycetes > Actinomycetales > Dermatophilaceae > Lutibacillus. The sequence goes on along the minus strand of JBPOIZ010000001.1, from coordinate 6,033 downwards.
TAGGCATCCGCACCGACGAGCGCCTCGACGCGGCGCACCCCGGCACCGATCGACGCCTCGCCGAGCAGTTTGACCACCCCGAGCTGGCCCGAGCGCTGGGCATGCGTGCCGCCGCACAGCTCCTTGGCCCACTCGCCCACCGAGACGACGCGGACCTGGTCGCCATACTTCTCCCCGAACAGCGCCATGGCGCCGACGTCGATCGCCTCGCGCTGGGACATCACCTCGGCGGTGACCGGCAGGTCGTCCAGGAGCAGGGCGTTGACCCGCGCCTCCACGTCACGCAGCACCGATGGCGGGACCGCCGTGGCGGCATTGAAGTCGAAGCGGAAGCGACCCGGCGAGTTCTCCGACCCGGCCTGGGTCGCCGTCTCACCCAGCGCCTCGCGGATGGCCTTGTGGACCATGTGGGTCGCAGTGTGCGCGCGAGAGATCGCACGCCGGCGAGGTATGTCGACGTAGGCCTCGACGCTCTGGCCCTCGGTGACCTCGCCCGACACCACCCGCCCCCGGTGGACGATGACGCCATTGATCGGCTTCTGCACGTCGAGTACCTCGACGACGGCACCGGAGGCCAGCTCGATCCGACCACCGTCGGCGAGCTGACCACCGCCCTCGGCGTAGAACGGGGTGCGGTCCAGCACGACCTCGATGTCCTCGCCGGCTGCGGCAGAAGCGACCGACGCGCCACCGCGCACCAGACCACGAACCCGGCCTTCGGAGACGACCTCGTCATACCCGGTGAACTCAACGGCGTGGCCGATCCGGTCGGCGATGTCCCGGTATGCCGAGGTGTCGCCGTGTGCGCTCTTCTTGGCCTTCGCGTCCGCCTTGGCCCGATCGCGCTGCTCCGTCATGAGCCGCCGGAAGCCGTCCTCGTCGACCGCGATCCCCTGCTCCGAAGCCATCTCCAAGGTGAGGTCGATGGGGAAGCCATAGGTGTCGTGCAGGTCGAACGCGGCCCTGCCCTTCAGGACGCCGCTGCCGGACTTCTTGGCCTTCGCCACGGCCTTGTCGAGGATGGCCGTCCCGGAGGCCAAGGTGCGCCGGAATGCCTCCTCCTCGGCGTAGGCGACCGCGGTGATGCGCTCGGCGTCGCGGACCAGCTCGGGGTAGGACCTGCCCATCCTCTCCATGGACACCGGCAGCAGGTGCGGCAGACTCGGCTCGTCGACGCCGAGCAACCGCATCGAGCGCACCGCCCGGCGCAGCATGCGTCGCAGGACGTAGCCGCGCCCCTCGTTGCTCGGGGTCACGCCGTCACCGATGAGCATCAGGGCGCTGCGCACGTGGTCGGCGACGACCCGCAACCGCACGTCGTCCGGGTGGCTCTGGGCGGCCACGTGGCTGGGCTGCGCACCGTAGGCCGTGCCGGCCATCTCGGCGGCCTTGTCCAGGACCGGACGGACCTCGTCGATCTCGTAGAGATTGTCGACGCCCTGGAGGACGGAGGCGATGCGCTCGAGGCCCATCCCGGTGTCGATGTTCTTCTTCGGCAAATCACCGCGGATGTCGAAGTCCAGTTTGGAGCGGACCGCGGACAACTCGTGCTGCATGAAGACGAGGTTCCAGATCTCCATGAACCGGTCCTCGTCGACCGCGGGACCACCGTCCGGGCCGTAGGCCGGGCCACGGTCGACGTAGATCTCGCTGCACGGGCCGCCGGGTCCAGGGACCCCCATCGACCAGTAGTTGTCGGCCCGGCCACGACGGACGATCCGCTCCCTCGGTATGGCGGTCAGCTGTTGCCACAGGTCGGCTGCTTCGTCGTCGTCCTCGAACACGGTGACCCACAGCAGGTCGGGGGCCAGCCCATATCCGCCGGCGTCTTGGCTCGAGGTCAGCAGCGCCCAGGCGTGCTCGATGGCGCCGGCCTTGAAGTAGTCGCCGAAGGAGAAGTTGCCGTTCATCTGGAAGAACGTGCCGTGCCGTGAGGTCTTGCCGACCTCTTCGATGTCCTGCGTCCGCACGCACTTCTGCACGCTGGTGGCCCGGGGGTAGGCCGGGGTCTCCTGCCCGAGGAAGTACGGCTTGAACGGGACCATCCCCGCGTTGACGAACAGCAGGTTGGGGTCGTCGTAGGGCAGCGGCGCGGATGGGACGACGGTATGGCCGCGGCTCTCGAAGAAGGCGAGCCAACGGCGGCGGATCTCGGCGGTTTCCATGACGTGGGGTTCCTTCGGGTCGAGCGGTTGCGGGGGCGAGGCGGGGCGGTCACCGGACCAGGCGGGGCGCCCCTAGCGAGCTCGCGGCCCCGCGGGGTCGTCGAGGACGGCGGCGTCGCGGGCCGGGTCGGGCGCCAGCGCGGTGTCCAGCCCGGTGTCCAAGCCGAGGGCGGCGCGCAGCTCGCCCTCGCGTTCGGCCATCCCCTCGCGCACCGCATCGACGAGACTGCGTGCGTCGGAACGCGCCAGTCGCAACCGCTCACGGTTGTCGGGATCGGACAGCGCCTTGACCGCGACGGCTGTGACCGCGATCACTGCCCCGGCGAGGAGCATCCGACGGATGGTCATCAGGTCCGTCCCTTGCGGTGCGTCCCGCGTCCGGACACGGCCGAACGCACGCCATACGTGAAGGCCGCCACCTTGACCAGCGGCGTCCCGACGGTGGCCGCGAAAAGGGTGGTCAATGCGCTGGCATTCGTCGTCAGCGTCGCCACATTCGTGGTGATCGTGTCGACCCGGTGCAACTGCTCGTTGGTGGCCGCCACCGTCGAGGTGACCTCTCCGATGAGCGGCACGGTCTGCTCGCTGACGCCGCGCACCCCGACCCGTGTCTCTTCGAGGATCTGCTCGGCCTTGCCGACGACTCGGCCGACGCGAAAGACGAGGTAGGCGATGGAGAGCGCGACGACGACCAGCGCGATGTCGCCCCAAGACACGGGAGCCACCGTCATCACCTTCCGCCGTCGAGTCGGTCGCCGTCGCGACGCTGGACGACACCCTACTAGCCGCCCCGCAGCCAGCAGACACGAGAATCCTGCGGCAGCGGCTATGCCGTCGTCGCGAGGATCCGCTCGTTGGCCTCCGGGAAGTGGCAGGCGATGGTGTGCTCTGCGGCGACGCCCGGCTTGACCTCGATGGGAGGCTCCTGGGTCGCGCAGATGTCCTGCGCCTTCCAGCAGCGGGTGCGGAACCGGCACCCGGACGGCGGGTTGATCGGGCTGGGCGGGTCACCCTTGAGCCGGATCCGCTCCTTCGGAGCAACACCGCGCACGACATTGATGTCCGGCGCCGCCGAGAGCAACGCCTGCGTGTAGGGGTGCTGCGCGTTGCCGTAGATCTCGTGCTTGGAGCCCATCTCGACGATCTTGCCCAGATACATCACCGCGACCTTGTCGCAGAAGTGCCGGATGACGCCGAGATCGTGGGCGATGAAGACGAAGGACAGGTCGAACTCGTCGCGCAGCTTGTCGAGCAGGTTCATCACCTGCGCCTGGATCGAGACGTCGAGAGCCGAGACCGGCTCGTCGGCGATGATGAGCTTGGGCTCCACGGCCAGGGCTCGGGCGATGCCGATCCGCTGCCGCTGGCCGCCGGAGAACTCGGACGGGTAGCGGTTGATGTGCTCCGGGTTGAGCCCGACGAGGCGCAGCAGCTCCTGGATCCGCGCCTTCTCCTGCCCCTTGGCCAGGCCGTGGACCTTCAACGGCGTCGACAGGATCGCGCCGACCGTCTGGCGCGGGTTCAACGAGGAGTAGGGGTCCTGGAAGATCATCTGGATCTCACGCCGTAGCGGGCGCAGTTCCTTCTCCCGCAACGTGGCGATCTCCTGGCCGCGGAACTTGATCGACCCCGAGGTCGGCGTGTCCAGCCGGGTGATCAGCCGCGACGTCGAGGACTTGCCACACCCCGACTCCCCGACGAGCCCGAGGGACTCGCCTTGGCCGATGGTGAAACTGACGTCGTCGACGGCCTTGACCGCCCCGCGGATCATCTTCAGGCCCTGGATTTCACGGACCGGGAAATGGCGCACGAGGTGGCTGACCTCGAGGATGGGTGAGGTGGTCTGGGGTGTGAGGCTCATGCGCCGTGCTCCTGCTCGAGGATCTGGTCAGCGTTTTCGAGGTGGCAGCGCACCTGCCGCCCCGCACCGAGGCTGCGCAGCTCCGGCAGCTCGGTCATGCAGGCGACTCCGACGTTCTCACGGACCTCGCACCGCGGATGGAACGAACACCCGGACGGGAGGTTGACCAAGCTCGGCGGAGTGCCTTTGACCGTGTACAGGACATCGACGTCGTCCGAGGCCGACGGGATGCTCTTCATCAACGCCCAGGTGTAGGGGTGCTTCGGTTTGGCGAGGACATCCGCGCACAAGCCGGTCTCGACGGCACGACCGGCATACATGACCAGGATGTCGTCGGCGGTCTCGGCCACCACACCGAGGTCGTGCGTGATGAGAATGACCGCCGAGCCGAACTCGCGCTGCAGGTCCTTGACCAGGTCGAGGATCTGCGCCTGGACCGTCACGTCCAACGCCGTGGTGGGCTCGTCCGCGATGAGCAACTTCGGATCGTTGACCAGCGCCAGGGCGATCATCGCCCGCTGACGCATGCCCCCGGAGAACTCATGGGGGAACTGCCGGGCGCGCTTGTCCGGGTTGGGGATGCCCACCCGGTCGAGGAACTCGACGGCCCGCTTGAGCGCGACGCTCTTGGAGACGTCGTGGTGGGCGAGGTAGGCCTCGGCGATCTGCGGTCCCACCTTGAAGAACGGATGCAGCGCCGACAGCGGGTCCTGGAAGACCATCGCCACCTGCGCACTGCGCACGCTGCGCATCGTCTCCTCGGAGGCGCCGACGATCTCGGTGTCACCCAGCCGGACCGACCCGGTGATGGTGCTGCGCTTGGGATTGTGCAGACCGAGCACCGTCAGCGACGAGACCGACTTCCCCGATCCGGACTCGCCGACGATGGCCAGTGTCCGACCGAGGTAGGCGTTGTAGGTGAGGTTCTGGACGGCCTTGACCGACCCCTCATCGCTGGGAAAGGACACGGACAGGTCGTCGACGGCGAGGACGACCTCACCTCGACCTGGCACCGCGGTAGGTGCGTTGCTGACGACAGCGGTCATGAGAGCCTCACCCTCGGGTCGAGGAACGAGTACGCGATGTCGACGAGAAGGTTCATCACGACGACCAACGTGGCGGTGACCAGCACCGTCCCCATGATGGTCGGTAGGTCGTTGGCCCGTAGCGAACTGATCGCCAACCGACCGACGCCGTCGATGCTGAAGATCCGCTCGGTCACCAAGGTGCCGGAGAGGAGGAAGGCCATGTCAATGCCGAGGATGGTCACCACGGGGGTCAAGGCAGCGCGCAGGGCGTGCTTGAAGACGACCTTCTGTTCCGAGATCCCCTTCGAGCGGGCCGTGCGCACGTAGTCCTGCGCGAGGCTGTCGACCATCTGCGCTCGGGCGTAGCGGACGTAGCCGGTGGCCGTGGTCAACCCGAGGATCAGCGCCGGCGCGACCATGCCGAGCAGCCAAGGACCGATCCCGTCGGTTATTGGCTTGGCTCTCGGGAGTATTTGGTAGAGCACGGTGAAGTACAGCGCGAAGAGCAGCGCGACGACGTAGTACGGGATGGCCCCGAAGAACTGGCTGAACCCGACGATGAAGCGGTCTGCTCGCGTTCCGCGTTTTCGGGCAGCGTAGACGCCAGCGGTGACCCCGACCGTGAGGAACACCGTCATCGTCATCAACGCGAGCGTCACCGTCGTCGGGAAGCGCTGGAAGATCTCGGCCTTGACCTCGCGACGGTTCTTGAAGGAGTAGCCCAGGCAGGGGGCGCTGCAGTGCGTGGTGTTGCCCGCCTCGGTGATGTCGCGACCGACGAAGAGGCCCTTGAAGTAGATGACGAACTGCTCGGTGACGGGTTTGTCGAGCCCCATCGACGTGCGGATCGTCTCGAGGCGGGCGGGGGTGCATCGGTCGTCACCGCACAGCGCTCGAGCGGGGTCGGCCGGTCCGGCGAAGAACAGGGTGAACGTGGCAATTGCCGTGGCCAGGAGCACGCTCAGCCCCAGGACAACTC
>JBPOIZ010000030.1:0-109659 GCA_052034115.1 Actinomycetota bacterium | reverse complement strand
GGGGACGGACGGCCTGGTAGCCGGCGAGCAGGTCCAGCCAGTGCGGCACCCCGAAGAGCTGGAGCATCGCCAGATCGGTCTCCCGGTGGCCGCCGTGGGCCGCCGGGTCGATGAGCACTCCGCCGCGTGGTGTCCAGAGGAGGTTGCCGGACCACAGGTCGCCGTGCAGCCGGCTCGGCGCGTCGTCGGTGTCGAAACGGCCGTCTGCGACCCGCTCGGTGAGTCGATGGACCGCCCGGGTCAGGTCCGCGGGGAGCCGCCGCCCCGGCCGGTCCAGCGCGATCGTGGCTTCGAGCCGCTCGATGGCGTAGAAGGCGCCCCAGCTCGGATGCACCCGACAGGTGAGCGGCAGTGGCTCGGACAGCGGGCCGAGGAAGCCGTCGCCGGTCCAGCCCTGCGGCGGCGCGCCCCACCCGGGTGCCCCTGCGTCGTGGAGGTGCGCCAGGGCCATGCCCAGCTCGTATGCCGCCCGCGAGGTCGGCGGCACCTGGTCGAGGTGCTGCAGATCGAGGTGATGATCCCCGACATCGACGACGGCGACGACAACCTGCGGCTGGGCCGTGGCCAGCCAGCGCAGCCCGGCGGCCTCCCAAGCGAAATAGCCCCGTGGAGCATCCGCGCGGGACTTCCGGTATGGCGGTGCCGGCATACCGGCCGACGATAGGGGCAATGCGGCCGGGGCGCCGTATCCTGGGCGGTGGATGAGTCGGTCAGGCGGTCGCGTCGAGCCGGCGCCGAGAGGCGGCGGACTCGCCGAGGAACGTCCGGGCTCCGAAGGGCACGGTGGTGGCTAACGGCCACCCGGGGCGACCCGCGGGACAGTGCCACAGAGAGTAGACCGCCTCGCGCGAACCACCGGCTCGGCCGGAAGGCGTCCGGGGTAAGGGTGAAAGGGTGGTGTAAGAGACCACCAGCGCCCCAGGTGACTGGGGCGGCTCGGTAAACCCCACCGGGAGCAAGCCCAGACAGGGTGCGTGTGAGGGCGGCCCGCCCGAGCACCCGGGTAGGGCGCTAGAGGTGTCCGGCAACGGCCACCCGAGATGGATGACCGCCCGCTGCGGTCGCCGGTCCGCCGGCACCCGCAGCCGACAGAACCCGGCGTACCGACCGACTCATCCACCCGGCTCCCTCGCGGGACGGATCCGGCGCGTCCGTCGGTGGCCGGATGCCCTCCTGGCGCGCTCCGGCATACGGTGGGGGCATGTTCCTGACCCAACTGGGGCACTCCTGTCTGCTCCTCGAGGCGGCGGACACCCGGGTCCTGGTCGATCCAGGCACCTTCTCGAGCGGTTTCGAGACGCTGCGCGACCTCGACGCGATCGTGGTGACCCACCAGCACGCCGACCACCTCGACCAGAGCCGCGTCGTCGACCTGGTCCGGGCCAATCCCGACGCCCTGCTCCTCACCGACCCGCAGACCGCTCAGCTGCTCGCCGGGCACGGCATCGAGGCCACCGCGAACGCCGCTGGACTGCAGACCGCCATCGGCGGGTTGACGCTGACCGGGGTGGGCCACTGGCACGCCTTCAACCACGAGTTCATGCCGACGGTGGCCAACGTCGGTGTCGTCGTCCGCGCCGAGGGTGAGCCGACCCTGTTCCACCCCGGTGACGCCTACGACGTCGAACCGGGTGTCATCGACCTGCTCGCCGTGCCGCTCAACGCCCCGTGGACCCCGGTGCGCGACACCATCTCCTTCGTCCGCAGGCTGGCCCCGCGGCGCATCGTCCCTATCCACGACGCCCTGCTCGCACCGGCCGGCCGGGCGCTCTACCTGACCCACGTCGGCGGCCACGGGGGAGCAGAGGTCGCCGATCTGGCCGGCGGACAGAAGGTGGCGTTCTCGTCATGACGAACCAACCAGGGGGTATGCCGGACGTGCCCGAGCTCTTCGCCGCGCCGTTGCCGCCGCCGAGCGGTCCGTCGGCCACGCTGCCGCCGCCGAGCGGTCCGTCGGCCACGCTGCCGCCGCCGAGCGGCCCGTCGGCCGCCCTGCCGACACAGCTTGTGGACCCCGCGCCTCTGGCCAGCGAGGTGGCCATCGGCTGTCGCGGCCTGGTCAAGACCTTCGGCACGACGGTGGCGGTCGCCGGGCTCGACCTGGACGTCCCCAAGGGCTCCTTCTTCGGGCTGGTCGGCCCCAATGGCGCGGGCAAGACGACGACGCTGTCCATGGCGACGGGCCTGCTGCGTCCCGACCGCGGCACGGTCCATGTCCTCGGGCACGACGTGTGGAGCGACCCGGTCGGCGCCAAGCGCCTCCTCGGCGTGCTCCCCGACGGAGTCCGGCTCTTCGACCGGCTCACCGGCCTCGAACTCGTCACGTATGCCGGCCTGCTCCATGGCTTGTCGCGCGATGTCGTTGCCCCTCGGGCCACCGAGCTGCTGACCGCGTTGGGGTTGGCCGAGCACGCGGCCACGCTGGTCGTCGACTACTCCGCGGGGATGACGAAGAAGGTCGCGCTGGCCTGCGCGCTGGTCCATGACCCTCGGGTCCTCGTCCTCGACGAGCCGTTCGAGGCGGTCGACCCGGTCTCGGCCGCGACGATCAAGGAGATCCTGGACGCCTTCGTCGCGCGCGGCGGGACGGTCGTCTTGTCGAGCCACGTCATGGACCTCGTCGAGCGACTGTGCACCCACGTTGCCGTCATCGCCCAGGGCCAGGTCCGCGCCACCGGTTCGGTGGACTCGGTACGCGGCGGGCAGAGCCTGCAGGACCGGTTCGTCGATCTCGTCGGCGGGCGCACTCACGTCGAGGGGTTGGCATGGTTGGGCACCTCGTCCGGCTGAAGCTGCGGCTGCTGCGCAATGGGCTCAAGCGACGCCCCAGCGTCCTCATCGGACTCGTCGTCGGCATCGTCTACGGCTCCGGGGCCGTCCTGCTCGCCTGCGCCGCCCTCGTCGCGCTGGCGTTCGAGCCGGTGACCCACACCGGCGGGGCGCTGCTGACCCTCGGCGGCTCGGTGCTCGTGCTGGCCTGGGTGGTGCTGCCACTGCTCGCCTTCGGCACCGACCCGACCCTCGACCCGCGCCGGTTCGCGACCTACCCGATCCGTAGCCGGGATCTGGCGCTAGGGCTGGCGGCCAGCGGGCTGGTCAGCCTGCCCGCGCTGGCCACCGCGCTAATCGTGGGCACCTCGGTCTTCACGTGGCACCGCACGCTGCTGTCCGTGCTGGTGGCGCTCGTCGCCGCCGTCGCGATCCTCGCCACGGTCATCCTCGCCAGCCGGGTGGCGACCGCCTGGGCCTCGGCGATCCTGCAGACCCGGCGCGGTCGGGACATCGCCGTCGTCGGGACCCTGGTCGTCGTCATCGGCTACGCCGTGGGCGCCTCTCGGCTCTCCTCGGCGGCAGCCGAGGGGGAGGACTTCCTCAATCGGCTTATCGGGCTCGGTGACCTCGCGTCGTGGACCCCGATGGGGTGGGGCTGGGCGGCGCCATGGAAGGTCGCCGAGGGCGATGTGGGGGGCGGTCTGCTGCGCTTGGCGCTGGCGCTGGCGCTCGTGGCAGTGCTGGCGCTGGCCTGGCTGCGGGCCGCTCGATCGATCGTCGAGAGCCCGCGCGGGCTGGCAGCGGTCTCCGGTCCTGGTCGCTCGGTCGGTCTGGGCTGGTTCGGCCGGCTGCCCGGGACACCGTTCGGCGCGGTCGCGGCGCGGTCGTTGACGATGTGGCGGCGGGACCCGCGTTACCAGATGAGCGCAGTCATCCTGCCCTTCGTGCCGCTGATCCTGTTCATCATCCAGGCCGGGTCGGGCAGCGAGGGCGGCGACCTGACCACCGTCATGCCGTTGTTCCTCAGCTTCCTCATGGGGTTCAGCGCGCACAACGACGTGGCGTATGACGGCACCGCCTTCGCGTTGCACGTGGCCACCGCGGTGCCGGGCTGGGCCGACCGGCTCGGACGGCTCGTCCCCTACCTCGTCGTCTGGGGGGTCACCGCGCCGGTCTATCTCGTCGTGGCGCTGGCCCGCAGCGGCCGGTGGGAGCTCGCCCCAGCGCTCGTCGGGGGCAGCGTGGTGCTCGCCCTTGGTGGGTGGGGCATCTCGTGCCTGACCAGCGCCCTGGTGCCGTATGGCGTGCCCGGTCCGACGGACAGCCCGTTCTCGACCCCACCGGGCTCGATCGGGGCTTCGTTCCTGGCGCAGACCGTCTTCAGCCTCATTTGCCTGGCCTTGAGTACCCCGGCGTTGGGTCTGGGCCTGTGGCAGATGTTCGGTGGCCCCACGGCGGCCGGGTGGGGGGCGCTGGCCTACGGTGTGGTCGTCGGGCCGCTGGCCCTGTGGCTCGGTGCGACCCGTGGGGGGCGCTATCTCGACACCAACGGCGACCGGCTGCTGGAGAAGCTGGTCAGGGCAGCGTAAGGATCTCGGCGCCGCTGTCGGTGACGAGGATCGTGTGCTCGAACTGCGCCGACCGGCGTCGGTCAAGGGTGACCACGGTCCACCCGTCGTCCCACATCTGCCACTCGTGGGTGCCGAGGTTGAGCATCGGCTCGACGGTGAACGTCATCCCGGGCTCGATGACGGTGTCGTAGTGCGGTGCGGTGTCGTAGTGGGGGATGACCAGCCCGGAGTGGAAGGCCGACCCGATGCCGTGGCCGGTGAAGTCGCGCACCACGCCATACCCGAACCGCTTCGCGTAGGACTCGATGACCCGGCCCACGATGTTGATCTGGCGTCCGGGTTTGATCGCCGCAATGCCCCGCATCATCGCCTCGCGGGTGCGCTCGACGAGCAGGCGGGACTCCTCGTCCACGTCCCCGACGAGGTAGGTCGCGTCGGTGTCGCCGTGGACACCCCCGATGAAGGCGGTGATGTCGATATTGACGATGTCGCCGTCCTGCAGCGGGCGCGCGTCGGGGATCCCGTGACAGATCACCTCGTTGACCGAGGTGCACAACGACTTGGGGAACCCCTTGTAGCCCAGCGTCGAAGGGTAGGCGCCGTGGTCGAGGAGGAACTCGTGGGCGACCGCGTCGATGGTGTCGGTGGTGACGCCGGGCGCGACGACGGCCGCGGCCGCGGCCAGCGCCTGGGCCGCGATCCGGCCCGCCACCCGCATGCGCTCGATGGTCTCGGCGTCCTTGACCTCGGATCCCTCGAACTGCTCCGGACCGGGCCGTCCGACATACGACGGACGGGCGATCGCGGCGGGCACGGACCGCATCGGGGACACGTGGTGCGGCCGGACCGGGCCGGGGGAGGGCGGCATACGATGGATCTTAGGTGGCCGCGCCGAGTGCAGCCGCCGCCCGCGGGAGGTCGAGATGGCGTACTGGTACAACGTCGACACCGGTTCGGTGGAGACCGACGAGACACGTCCCCCCGGCGCCGTGTGCCTGGGTCCCTACGAGACCGAAAACGATGCACGTCGGGCGCTGGAGATCGCCAAGGCGAAGACCGACACCTGGGACGCGCAGGATCGTGAGTGGAATCAGGGTCGGGCCGCCTGGGACGACGAGTCGCTCGAGGACTGACCCGAGCCGGCTCAGTTCAAGACCGCGGCTGGGGCGCTGCGGCTCGGGGAGTTGGCCACCTCGAGTTGCTGACCGGTGTGGTGCTGCAGGGCACCCAACGCGGCGCGGTCCAGCGGTTCGCAGACCCAGTCCCAGTGCAACGAGCACCACTGGCCGACGGCCAGCTCGGGGGTCAGGGTGGTGCCCTCATCGGTATGGCGGACCTGCTCCACGGTCGGAGCGCCGAGTCCCAGGGCTCGCCCGTCCCAGGTCAGGTGCCTCGAGCGCACCAGCGCCGACGTCGGACCGACCTCGACCACCTGACCCCACCGGACACGGCAGCGGTCGAGCACCTGCAGCGGTTCGTCGACGACGCCGCCGCGCAGCAGGCCCATCCACGGATAGACGGAGAAGACGTGGAACCCGTGATGTGGACGGGCCTGCACCGACATACCGTCGCGCAGCCCCACCCAGGCCCGCCGTTCTCGGCCCCCGAACCGTTCGTCGAGCGACTCGAACAGCAGCGCGGGGCTGACCGCGTCGAGCAGGGCGTTGCCGAGCCAGTAGGCCTCGACGACCGATGCGTCGAGCGGGTCGGCAAGGCCGTTGGCCGCGGCGATGAGGGTCAGGTAGGGCCAGGCGCCCTCGAAGCCCGACGCGAGCCGGCGTAGGTCGGGGTCACAGACCCCCGCGGCCGCCCGTTCGAGAAGCTCCCGAGACCGGTCCGGCCCGCAGAAGCCGAGCAGGTTTGGCGGGTATGCATACCGCGCGAACCGGACCGGTCCCGGTGCGGGTCTCATCGGGGTGGTCCCGCGGCGACGCGCGGCCGGCGCAGCATGGCCAGGGACACCAAGCTCGCTCCACAGCCGATCGCGACCAGGGCGCCGAGCGCCGGGGGTGTCGCCGCGGTGCCCAAGGCCCCGGACAGCACGGCGGTGCCCGCGGCCCCCAGGACGAGCACCGCCGTCACATCGACGGCCTGCGCTCGCGCCAGGGCGGCGAACCAGGCGGCGACATATCCGGCGAGCAGCGCCCCGGTCAGGGCGACCCAGGTCAGTTGCGTTGCGGTCAAGGACAGCAATGTCCCGAACCGACCGCTCGCCGCGCACCAGGCCAGCAGCACGACGCCGCCGAGCGCCATCCGCGTCGCGCCGACGGTCCAGCCCGACACCGTGTCCAGGACTCGCTTGGCGACGATGACTTCGACGGCCCACAACACGGTCGCGGCGAGGATCATCAGCGCGCCACCGTCGAGCGGGAACGCGCCGACCCGAGCCAGGCCGAGCTGGCCCAGGACGAGCAGGACGACCGCCACCGCATGCATCCAGGTGACCCGCTCCCGCAAGACGACCACCGCCAGGAGCGCCACCCAGACGACGAGCGTCTTGTTGATGAAGGCGGCCCCGGCCGAGCCGGTCGTCGCCAAGCCCTCGAAGAACAAGACGAAGGGGAGGCTGCCGCCGATGAGCCCGATGAGCAGCAGCCACCACCACGTGCGGGCATCCCGAGGGACGGCGCGGCCAGGGTCACGGCGAGCGGCTGCGAGGGCGATCGGCACGAGAATCAGCGCGGCGACCAGGTTCTTCGCCGTGGTGTGCACGGTGGCGTCGCCCACCGCCTTGACAGCGGTGGCGTTGACGTAGACCGACACTGCGCTGATCGCCGCGGCGAGCAGCGCCAGGGCCAGGGCGGTCCGGCGGGGGGTGGTCATGGTGTCTCCTCGGCGGAGCGGATGGCGAGAGCGTCGCGCGCCTCATCGTCGGTGAGGCCGTGCAGGACGAAGCCGGAGTGGATGACGACCCACTGGCCGGCAGCCACCGGTTCGTCGACGGTGAGCAAGGTGGCGGCCAGCGTGCGGCCGTCCGCGGTGCGCGCGACGACGGCGTGGCCGGAGATGCTGACGACATGGGCGACGATGCCTAGGCACATGAGCTTCTCCTCGCCGTCAGTTCGTCTCGGACCGCCGCTACCGCGGCCGGCACCGCGGCGCGGACCTCGTGGGACAGCGGCTCGCCATACCCGGTCTGGCCGAGCTCGACCCCGATGACCGTGACGCGCTGCGGCAGCCGTCCCAGCGCGGCAGCCAGGGCCAGCGTCTCGGCGACGCCGAAGTCGTGGGTTCCCGACGCTCCGGCCGGTATGGCGGTGCGGGGGTCCAGGCCCGGCCCTGCGCCGAGCCGGATCCGATGCAGCGTGCCGGGCGCCGACCCCGACACCACGCCGTCGACGACGACCACGTGGTCATGACCGACGATGGCCTCGAGCAGGGCGTTCGGGTCCTCGTGCGCCTGCACCACGCACTGGGTGGCGTCGCCGGTCGGGTCATCCGACTCGCTGGAGCGCGGAGTCACCCGCGCTGCGGCCAGCGCCCCGGCGACAGCGACCGCGACGACCGGCCCGACCGCGTCGTCGCCGCGGTCTGGGCTGCCGATGCCGATGACGAGGGTCATGTCCGGTGCACCCGTAGGTCCAGGAAGTGGGTGGCGCACGAGATGCAGGGGTCGTAGTTGCGGATCGCGTGTTCGCACCGATGGGTCAAGGTGTGGTCGTCCAGATCGACCCAGGCCTGCGCCGCAGCGGCGAGGTCGGCCTCGATGCTCCTCTGGTTCTGCGAGGTCGGCGGGATGATCTGTGCGTCGGTGATCACGCCGTCGGGGTCGAGGGTGTAGCGGTGGAAGATCGTGCCGCGGGGGGCCTCGCTGGCGCCCCAGGCCGTCCCGGGCCGCGGGGGCACCGGCACCGAGGGCTCGCCGGTGCCGTGCCAGGCGGCGACGATCCGCAGGGCCTCGTCGACGGCGTAGGCCAGCTCGACGGCGCGGACCACAATCGACTGGAACGGGTTGCGGCACACCGGTCCGAGCCCGGCCTGTGCCGCCGCGTGTCGGCAGTCCGGCGAGAGCAGGTCCTGGTTGAGGGCATAGCGAGCCAGCGGGCCGACCGCGTAGGTGCGGCCGTCCAGGGTGGCGTGCAAAGCGTTGGAGTGCGCCACATGGTGCTCGGCGATGTGGTCGCCCACCTCTTGCACGGCGAACCCCAGGCCACCGGTATTCACGACCGACTCGCCACCTTCGATGGGGTAGCCCCCCTCGCCGCGCAACGCGAGGTATTCGTGCGGCTGCTCCATCGCGGGGAAGTCCAGTGCCGCGACCCGCCGGATCGTGGCGAGCGCGTCGTCCCGTGCGCGCTCCAGCCCCGGGCGCAGCCGAGCCAACTCCTCCGGTGTGGGGAACCGGTAGAAGCCGCCCACCCGCACGTTCACCGGATGGATCGCCCGCCCGCCGACGGCGGTCATCACGGCGTTGCCGGTCTTCTTCAGGCGCAGCCCGAGCTCGACGAGCTCACGGTGGTCGGCGGCCATCTCGATCGCGCCGTCATACCCGAGGAAGTCCGGCAGATGGAGCAGGAAGATGTGCAGGGCATGGCTCTCGATCCACTCGCCGCAGTACAGCAACCGTCGCAGCGCCCGGATCGGTTCGGTGACCTGTACCCCGCAGATCCGTTCGATGGCCGAGCAGGCGGCGCTCTGGTAGGCGACCGGGCAGATCCCGCAGATCCGCGCGGTGATGTCCGGCGGCTCGGTCCAGAGCCGGCCGCGGAGGAACGCCTCGTAGAACCTGGGCGGCTCGAAGATGTCGAGCCGGACCGACTGCACCACACCGTCGCGGATCTCCAGGTGCATCCCACCCTCGCCCTCGACCCGGGCGAGCATGCCGACCTGGAGGACCTGGCTGCCGTCCTTGAGCTGGTGGGTCATCGCGGGTTCGCCTCCGGGGCCGCCGCGGCGGCGACTCGTTCGCTCTCGGCCCGGAACGCGGGCGCGGCGGCGTTGAAGGTCCGATACACCCGCACCACGTCCGCCGGGCTCATCCCGAGCGCGAGCAGCCGCTCGGTGAGGCCGGCCGCGTTGGCCGAGTCCTGTGGGCCGAAGCAGCCGTAGCAGCCGCGCCGCACCGAGGGGCACAGCGCGCCGCACCCGCCCTGGGTGACCGGGCCAAGGCACGGTATGCCGTGCGCGACGGCGACACAGGTCACCCCCGACCGCTTGCACTCGGCGCACACGCTGGCCGTCGGGATCCGGGGCGCCCGCCGCTGCAGCGCCGCCGCCAGGACCTCGACGAGCTGGTCCCGGTCGACCGGACAGCCGCGCAGCTCGGCGTCGACGCTCACGTGCGCCGAGACCGGCGTGGACCGGTCGAGGACATCGAGGTACTCCGGGTGGGCGTAGACGACCGAGCGGAACTGCGCGATGTCGGCGAAGTCCCGCAGCGCCTGGATACCCCCGGCCGTCGCGCAGGCCCCGATGGTGACGAGCAGCGTCGACTGCTCGCGGATCTGGTGGATGCGCTCGGCGTCGTGCGGCGTGGTGATGGACCCCTCGACGAGCGAGACGTCATACGGTCCGTCGACCGCCGCCCGAGTGGCCTCAGGGAAGTAGGCGATGGACACCGCCTCGGCGAGGTCGAGCAGCTCGTCCTCACAGTTGAGCAAGGTCAGCTGGCAGCCGTCGCAGGACGCGAACTTCCACACGGCCAGGCGCGGACGCTTCGTGGCCGCTTCGGGCGTGGCGGCAGCCATCACAGCTCCCACCTCGACACCAGCGCAGCGAGCCGGTCATAGCCGAGCACCGGGCCGTCGACGCAGACGAACAGCTCCCGCAGTTGGCAGTGCCCGCACAGGCCCACACCGCACTTCATGCTCCGCTCCATCGACAGCCGGATCCGGCTCTCCCGGACCCCGCGATCGCGCAGCGCCGCCGCGGCCGAGCGCATCATGACCTCGGGGCCGCACACCAGGGCCAGCGCCGCGGTGGGGTCGAAGCCGGCGCGAGGGATCATCTGGGTGACCAGGCCGACCCGCCCGCGGTATTCGACCGGAGCGTTGTCGACGGTCACCTCCACGACGATCCCGGCTTCGGCCTGCCACCGACGCAGGTCGTCGGCGAAGAGCACGTCGTCGGGGGTGCGGGCTCCGTAGAGCAGCACGACCCGCCGATAGCGGTCCCGCTGCGCGACGACCTCGAGGAGCGCAGGGCGCAGCGGGGCCAGGCCGATGCCGCCGGCGACGATGACGACGTCACCACCGACCCCGCGGCGGACGTCCCACCCGGTGCCGAACGGGCCCCGGACGCCCAGCACCGTTCCGGGTTCGGCCGCGACGAGCGAGCTGGTAACGCTGCCGACGTTGCGGATCGTGTGTTCCAGCGGTCCGTCGCGCGTGGGGTCGCCGCTGATCGAGATCGGCACCTCGCCGACGCCGAAGGAGTGCAGCATCGTGAACTGGCCGGCGGCGAAGTGCAGGGGCACGCCGTCGCGCGGCTCGAGGTCGAGGGTGAAGGTGTCACGGGTGTCCTGGCGGGTCCGCCGCACCTCGAAGAGCCGCGGGGCCAAGGGATCGGCGGCCCAGAGGCGGGCGTCGTGCTGTCGATCGCTGAGCGTCTCGGTCATGGCGTGCCGCCATACAGGTCGAGCAACTGCATTCGCGCAGCCACGAGCCGTTCGAGCATGAGGTGCGCGACCCGGCCCATGAACGCATACCCGACCGCTGGATCGGCCTCGCAGGAGCTGCGCAGACAGGTCGCATCGAACCGGAAGGCACGGGTCGGCTCGGTCGCCCGGGCGTCGAAGAACCACCGGTATGGCGGCACGATCCACGACCACCCGACGACGTCGCCCTCGTCGGCCGTGTCCAGGACCCGTGCCCCGCCTCCAGGCACGTGGACCTGGACGGCGATGCGTCCGTGACGCACGAGGTAGAAGGCATCGGCCGGCTCACCCTCGCGACACACCATCTGGTCCGCGCGGAATGCCACGTTGCTGGCGCACCCGGCCACCAGGGTGACGACGCCCGCCGGCAGGTCCTCGAAGAACGGATGCCGAGCCAGATACTGCTGCAGGCCGCGGATCATCGTGGTGCCTCCCTACCGCGTCGCCCGGCGGGTCAACCGGTCGTCGGCCCGTAACGCCGCGACCTGCGCCGTCAGGTCGATCCCAGCCGGACACCAGGTGATGCACCGGCCACAGCCCACACAGCCGAGCTCACCGAACTGGTCCTGCCAGGAGGCGAACTTGTGGGTGAGCCACTGCCGATAGCGGGCCCGACCGGACTCCCGCACCGGCCCGCCGTGGATGTAGGAGTAGTCCTTGACGAAACACGAGTCCCAGACCCGGTGCCGTTCGGCCCCGGTGCCGGCCAGGTCGGTGTGGTCGGTGACGGTCGTGCAGAAGCACGTCGGGCACACCATGGTGCAGTTGGTGCAGGCCAGGCAGCGGCCGGCCACGTCGTCCCACCGGGAGGACTCGGCGCTGCCGTAGAGCAGGTCGCGCAGGCCGTCGGTGTCCACCTCGCGGCCCATCCGTCGTCGCGAGTGCTCGGCGACCGCCTCGGCGGCGTCGAGGTCTTCGGGGTCGCTCGGGGCGCCGTGCACCTGCGCGAGGAGGTCCTGGCCAACCGGGGTCACGGCTCGTCCGACGAACCGGTGCCGTGGCTTGAGCAGCTCGGTCAGGACGATGTCGCATCCCTCGCCCGGGACCGGGCCCGCCCCGACGTGGGCGCAGAAGCAGGTGCCACCCGGTGCCGAGCAGGTGACCCCGATGAGCAGGGCCTGGGCGCGGCGCGCCGCGTAGTGCACGTCGCCGGCCACGCGTCCGGTGAGCACCTGGTCGTGGATCGCGACCGCTCGTGCATCACAAGCCCGCACCCCGACCACCGCGTAGGGCGGTGCCGGTTCGTGCGGCGGGGGAGCCAGCAGCACCGGACCGTCGGCCCCGGTGCTGCTGAGCCAGAGCATCTCGTCGGGCGGGAAGAGCAGCGGCTTGAGCGACTGCGCCCCGGCGGCATACCCGAAGAGCGCGTCGTCACCGCGGTCGGTGAGCCGGTAGTGCGCCGCGTCCTGGTCGTCACCGACCCCGCGGGGCAGGTCCGCGAGGGTGTGGATCGGGCGGTAGGTGATCGCGCCGTCGGCGGCCGCCGGGCCGAGCACGGTGTAGCCACGGGACGTCAGCGCATCGATGAGGGACTGCAGGTCCATCAGATCAAGGGTCACGACGGGGTTTTCCACGTTCGCCTCCCAGCGCACTTCCACGCTACTGCGCGGGTGCGCTGCACCCTCCCGTGCCGGAGGTCCCGGATCCTCAGGGCCGCCGAAGGCGGTGCACGGTGACGGCGTAGCCGTCGTCGGCGAACGGGGTCGCGTCCCACGTGCCGAACCGCGCCTGCACCGTCAGTTCGGCTGCGGCACAAGCCTGCTCGTATGACGTCAGCGGGGTGACCGGGCAACCCAGCGGCAGGTGGGCCGCGTCGAGACCGAAGCCGGCGATGAGGAGCCCGCCGGCATCGAGCAGCGCGGCCATCCGCCGCACGGTCGCGGCCATCGTGCCCTCGGCGAGCAGCGGGACGACGTTGCCGGCGAGCACCACGATGTCGAACCCCACCGCGGCGGCCGACCCGACGTCGACGATCGACCCGACGTCAACGATCGACCCGGCGTCGACGATCGACCTGACGTCGACGGTGGCCAGGTCGGCCAGGACCCACGGCAGGTGGGGGGCTCGATCGCGGGCGACGGCAAGCATCGAGGGATCGACGTCGACGCCGGTGACGTCATACCCGAGTTCGGCGAGCCGGATGGCGACCCGGCCGGTGCCGCACCCGGCATCGAGGACCCGCGCTCCCGGGGGTGCCAGGTCCGCGACGAACCGGGCCTCTCCGTGGGGGTCCACGCCCGAGGCCGCCAACCGATCGAACCGGCGTTGATACTCCGCTCCGCCGGTGTGCCCGGACAACTGTTCCCAACGGGTCATTCGACGACCTCCCGGTCGGTTGGGGCCGTCTCGGCGGTGGCCGCTCGGACGCGGCGTTCCCGGACGGCGTGTTCGTCGGTGCGGGCGTCATACGACCAGAAGTCCCGCAGCCAGGCGGCGCACAGGCCCACCCCGAGGACGCAGAGCACCCCGCCGCTGGTGATCGAGCCGCGCACGCTCCACCGGTCGGCGACCAGACCGGCGCGGACCTGACCCCCGAGCGGCCCGACCGAGTAGGACAGCATCTCGATACCGGCCAGCCGGCCACGCATCGAGTCGGGGATGGTCTGGTTCCAGATGATCGAGCGGAACAGGGCGCTGATCATGTCCGCGCCGCCAGCCACGGCGAACCACAGCAGCGCCCACCAGATGGACCCGGAGATGCCGGCCAGCGCGGTTGCGGCCCCCCAGATCGCGGCGGCGATGACGACCATCCGACCGTGATGGTGGACCCGTCCCGTCCAGCCCGAGGTGGCCGTGGCGAGGACCGAGCCGATCGTGCCCGCCGTATAGAGCAGCCCGAGCGCCGCGGGCTGGGCGAAGACGTCCTCGGCCAGGGCCGGGAAGAGCACGGTCGGCAGGGCCATGAACATGGCGACGATGTCGACCAGATAGGTCCCCAGCAGGTCGGCGCGACGCACGGCATACCGCAGCCCGTCGGCGACCGAGCGCAGTCCTGGGGAGGACTCCTCGTCGGTCACGGCTACGGGGTAGCGACCCAGCCGGGTGAACAGGGCCGTGGCGATGATCAACCCGATCAGGTCGACGGCGTAGCACCAGGCCAGGCCGGTGTGCTGGATGAGCAGTCCGCCCACCGCCGGCCCGGCGAGCATGCCGACCTGCATGCCCAAGGAGCTCAGTGCCGCGGCTGCGGGCACCTCGTCGTGGCGCACGGTGCGCGGGACGAGCGCCTCCCGCGAGGGCCGCTGCAGCGACTGCGCGGCCGAGAGCAGCGCGGCGAGCACGAAGATGACCCAGACCCGGGGCTGGGGGAGCAGGGCATTGACGACGAGCAGGGCGGTGAGCACGCCCTGGGCCAGCCCGGTGAGCACCAGCATGCGGCGCCGGTCGGTGTGGTCCGCCAACGCGCCGCCCCACAGGCCGAACACGACGAGCGGGACCAGCTCGACCAGACCCACGAGCCCGACGACGAGGTTGGACCCAGTCAGGTCGTAGAGCTGGTACGGCACCGCGACATAGCTGACCATCGCGCCGAGATAGAAGACCGTGCCCGCGGAAAAGAGCAGCCGGAAGTCGCGCGAGGACCGCAGCGGGCTCAGGTCGAGGCGCAGTCGAGACACCGGAGCATTGTGGCCCCCTCGACCGCGAGTCGCCGAACCGATTTGGGGCTAAGGTCACCAGGGTGAACGTCATCTTCGTCGAGCCGCACTTCCCGGCCAACCAGCGACGGTTCGTCCACGCGCTCGCCTCGGTCGGGGCGAACGTCTACGGCATCGGCGAGTATGCCGACGAGGACCTGGGCGACCTGCGTGACGTCATGGCCGGCTACTACCGGGTCGGCTCGGTCGTCGACGTGGACGAGATGCTCACCGCGGTGCGGTTCATCCAGGGCCACGTGTGGGTGGACCGCCTCGAAGCGACCATCGAAGCGCACATGATGGTCGCCGCCGAGGTGCGCGAGGCGTGCGGCATACCGGGCACGTCGGTGCGCACGACGTGGCTGTGCCGCGACAAGCCGTCGATGAAGGAGGCGCTGCGGGCCGCGGGGGTCCCGACCGCGGCCTCCACCGGTGCGCAAAGCGCCGCCGAGGTGCGCGCATTCGCCGCCGAGAACGGCTACCCGATCATCCTCAAGCCGCGAGCCGGGGCCGGCGCCCAGGACACCATCCGGGTCGACAGCGACACCGACCTTGAGGCCGCGCTCGACCAGTTTGCCCGCTCCGGTGCCATCTCGCTGGCCGTGGAGGAGTTCGTCGAGGGGCACGAGGGGTTCTACGACACGATCACCGTCGGTGGCCACGTCGCCTACGACTGGGCCACGCACTACTACCCGAACGTCTTGGAGGCGATGCGCACCCGGTGGGTCAGCCCGCAGTTCATCACGACGAACCGCATCGACGACTCACCGTTCTACCGTGAGGTGCGCGACCTGGGCCGCAAGGTCGTCCAGGTGCTCGGCATCGACACCTCGGCCACCCACATGGAGTGGTTCTACGGGCCCAAGGGGCTGCGGTTCTCCGAGATCGGCGCCCGCCCACCGGGGGTCGGCTGCTGGGACCTCTATGCCGCGAGCAACGACACCGACGTCTACCGGGAGTGGGCGCACGCCATCGTCCACGGGTCGGTCAGTGCGGCGCAGCAGCGGCCCTACTCGGCCGGGCTGATCGCCATCCGTCCGGATGCGGACGGTCACATCCGCGGCTACTCCGGTGTCGATGAGGTGCTGGCCAAGCACGGCCGATGGCTCCTCGACCTGCACCTGCCGCCCGAGGGGCACCCGACCCAGCCGGTCGAGGCCGGCTTCATGGCCAACGCCTGGATCCGGTTGCGGCACCCCGACTACGACGCGCTGCGGGACATGCTCGACGACGTGGGCCGCACGGTTCACTGCTACGCCGGATGACGACCGTCCTTCTCGGTCCGCAGCGCTTCACCACCACCGCCGGGGCGGCGCTGCGCGCCCTGGGGGTGCCCGGGCCGGTGGCGACCATCAACTCCGGGTGGGAGGAGCGCGAGGGCGAGGACCGCGAGCTCGACGACGTGCTCGACGGCCGCTCCCGCAACCTGCGCCTGTATGCCCGGCTCGTCGACGTCCTGGAGAAGGACGCGCACCTCGCGGGGGCCATCCGCGACTTCGAGACCCGCCGGGACCGGCTCGGCGGCTACTACGAGCTGCGGCTGCGGCATGCGCTCGCGGCGGTGTATGACGTCCAGCGCCGTGCCCAACGGCATGCCAACGGTGGCGGCGTGCTCGAGGAGTCGATCAAGGCGGTGCGATCCCTCGACAAGTGGTACCTCGCCGAGCTGCGCGAGCTGCACCGGCTCCGGGAGGAGCAGGCCCCCAGCGCCGAGAGCGAGGTCGTGGCCTGGCATCGCGGCGAGGTCGCCGCCGAGCTGGCCGCGTGCAAGGTGGTCGTGCTCCCCGGGGGACATGTCGCGACCCTGCTGCAGACCCTGCGGCTCTTCGACGTGCGGCTCCCGGACCACGTGCCGGTCATCGCCTGGTCGGCCGGGGCCATGGCGCTGACCAGCCGGGTCGTCCTGTTCCACGACTTCGCCCCGCACGGGGCCGCCGATGCCGAGGTGTGGGACGAGGGACTCGGCCGGCTGCCGGACCTCGTCGCGCTGCCGCACGCCCGGCGCCGCCTCAAGGTCGACGACACGGCGCGGATGGCGGTGCTGGCCCGGCGGTTCCGCCGCCGCCAGCTGCTGGTGCTCGACGACGGCACCATGCTCGCCGTGGGCACCGACGGCACCTTGCCCGCCGAGGCCAAGGTGCTCACCGGCGCCGGGACGATCCACCGGGTGGGCCGGTCATGACCAAGCTCGCCATCAACCGGCTCAAGGAGCGTCGCCCGCTCGACGCCGAAGCGGTCTCCCGGTTCCTGGCCCGGCATGGTTCGCCGATCGTCGAGGGCGAGCGGGCCACCTTCTTGTTCCGGGGCGAGGCCGACGAGGTCGGCATCCGGCACCGGGTCGTCGGCCTGCCCGACCCGCTGCGGCTGCGCCGTGTTCCACACACCGACCTGTGGTCGGTCACCACGGTGCTGCCCGAGGGCTCTCGGGTCGAGTACCAGATCGAGACGAGGTCCGGGAAGCGCGTCGAGCGGTTCAACGACCCGCTCAACGAGCGCCTCGCCCACGGCCCGTTCGGCGCGAGCTCGGTCTGCGCATCGAGTGGGTATGTCATCCCGGACTGGACCCTGCCCAACCCGGAGGCCCGCCAGGGCGAGCTGCGGGACATCGAGGTGCCCAGCAAGGCGTTGGGGCGTGTCCAGCCCGCGACGCTCTACCTGCCGGCGCGGTTCCAGACCGCCCAGCGATACCCCTTGCTGGTGGTCCACGACGGCACCGACTACCTCAACTACGCGGCCATGCGCACGGTCTTGGACAACCTCATCCATCGCCTCGACATGGCCCCGGTCATCGCTCTCTTCGTCCCGCCGGGCGACCGGCTCGTCGAATACGCCAACTCGGCTCACCATGCTCGGTTCGTCGCGCGGGAGCTCATCCCGTGGGTGCAGGAGCGGCTGCCCGTGGCCGAGGGAGCCGACGCCCGGTGCCTCATGGGCTCCAGCTTCGGCGCGATCGCCTCGTTGTCGACCGCTGTGCGCTATCCGGACCAGATCGGCTCGCTGCTGCTCCAGTCGGCCTCGCTCGTCTTCACCGACATCGGCCACGACCACGGGGGCGGGCCGGCCTTCGACCCGGTGGTCCGGTTCGTCAACCGATATCGGAGCCGTCCGACCCGCCCGGTGGAGCGGATGTTCATGTCGTGCGGCATCTACGAGCCGCTCATCACCCCGAACCGGTCGATGGCGCCGGTGTTCCGGGCGACCGGGATGGACGTCCGCTATGTCGAGACCCGCGACGGGCACAACTGGGAGAACTGGCGGGACCGGCTTCGTGACGGGCTGTCCTGGCTGTTCCCCGGACCGCAGAAGTTCGTCTACGAGTAGGAGCGCCATGACAGTGACCCAGCGGTGGTATTCGGACCGCATCGGCCAGGAGCTGACCGTGGCTCGATGGGGCTTTGCGGGTGTGCCCGTGCTCGTCTTTCCCACGGCGGGCGGCGATGCGACCGAGATCGAACGCAACCAGTTGGTCGGCCACCTGTGGCCACTGATCGACGAGGGCCGGATCCGGGTCTACTCCTGCGACAGCGTCGCCGGACAAGCGATGGTCGAGCGGCGTGGCGAACCGGCATACCGGATGTGGTTGTTCGACCAATACCACCAAGCCATGGCCCGCGAGGTCATCCCGGCGATCCGCAACGACAGCGGCAGCGCGCACGCGCTGGTCACCGCCGGGGCTTCCATCGGTGCCTTCAACGCCCTCGCCGTGCTGGCCCGGTTCCCGCACGAGGTGGGCTCGGCGATCTGCATGAGTGGGACCTACCGGCTCGAGCCGCTCCTGGGTGGCGACGTCACCGACAACCTCTACTTCTCCTCACCGCTGCACTTCCTGCCCGGGCTGCAGGGAGCAGACCTGGAGCAGCTGCGTCGGCGGTTTGTCGTGCTGGCCAGCGGCACGGGGGAGTGGGAGGACATCGGGCAGTCCTGGGCGATGGCCGACGTGCTCGGTGCCAAGGGCATCCCGAACCGGGTCGATGACTGGGGCCCCGGTTACAAGCATGACTGGCCCACGTGGTGGGAGATGTTGCCGACCTACCTGAGGGAGATCGTCCCGTGACCGACCTGGCCGCCCACCTCGATGCCCTCGTCGCCGCCGGGATGCCCCGCGCCTGGGACGATCTGTCCGCCCTGGTCGCGTGCCGCTCCGTCTATGACCCCGCTGTCGAGCCGGTCTCCGAGTGCTTGCGGGCCGCCGATCTGACCGCCGAGCTGCTGCGCGAGGTGGGCCTGGACGTCATCGAGGTGGCCGCACCGGATGGTGCCCAGTGCGTCGTGGGGACCGCGCCAGGTCCTGCGGGGGCCCCGACCGTGCTGCTCTATGCCCATCACGACGTCCAGCCGGCCGGCGCGGCATCGGCATGGACCTCGGCGCCGTTCGAACTCACCGTCCGCGGCGAGCGTTGGTACGGCCGTGGCTCGGCCGACTGCAAGGGCAACCTCGTGGCGCACCTGGTCGCCCTACGAGCCCTGCGTGAGGCACTGGGGCACTGGCCGGTCTCGATCCGGGTCGTCGTCGAGGGATCCGAGGAACAGAACGGTCCGGGGATGGTCGAGCTCGTTGCCCTTCGCCCCGAGCTGGTTGCGGCGGACGTCGTCGTCATCGCCGACTCCGGCAACATCGCCGTGGGCGTCCCGACCGTGACGACGACGCTTCGCGGCACCGGTTCGGTCGTCGTCACCGTGCGCACGATGGCCGGTCAGGTCCACTCCGGCATGTATGGCGGTGCGGCACCCGACGCGCTGCATGCCCTCTTGGTGGCGTTGACCTCGCTGCGCGACGCCTCCGGTCGCACCACTGTCGACGGCCTGCCCGACGGGCCGCAGTGGACCGGGGCGCCATACCCGCAGGAGCGGCTCCGCGAGGACGCCGAGGTGCTCGACGGCGTCGAGGTCCTCGGTGTCGACGACGACGGCTCGGTGGCCGACGCGGTGTGGTCCGCTCCGTCGGTCACCGTTATCGCCATCGACTGCCAGCGGGTCGACGGCGCGATCGGGGCGATCGCGCACGAAGCCCGAGCGGTCGTCGGCCTGCGCGTGCCGCCAGAGATGGATGCCGTCGGCGCGCAGGCGGCGCTCATGGCGCACCTGCGCAGCCACGTCCCCTGGGGTGCCCAGGTGGAGGTTGCGGCGATGTCGGCGACCCAGCCGTTCCGGGCCCGCACCGACGGGCCGGCGTGGGCGGCCCTGGAGCGGGCGCTGGAACGGGCCTACGGGGCGCCGGTTCAGCGCATCGGCGAGGGTGGCTCGATCCCTCTGACGACCGCGATCGCCGAGGCCCATCCGCGGGCCGAGATCGTCATGCTCGGCGTCGAGGAGCCACAGTGCCGCATCCACGCGCCGGACGAGAGCGTCCACCCGGAGGAGATCCGCCGCACGGCGTTGGCCGAGGCCCTGCTCATCGCCGACCTCGGGGGCCGGTCGTAACCTCGCGGTAACACCCCTGCGACATCATTCGCCCATGGGTCGCCAGGAAGAGTTCGTGCTGCGCACCATCGAGGAGCGCGACATCCGGTTCGTCCGGCTGTGGTTCACCGACGTGCTGGGCACGTTGAAGTCCGTCGCGGTCGCGCCGGCCGAGCTCGAAGGCGCCTTCGCCGAGGGGATCGGCTTCGACGGGTCGGCCATCGAGGGGCTGTCGCGGGTCTATGAGGCCGACATGCTCGCCAAACCGGATCCGTCGACCTTCCAGGTGCTCCCGTGGCGCGGCGAACGGCCCGGGACGGCACGGATGTTCTGCGACCTGCGGATGCCCGACGGCTCGCCGAGCATGGCCGACCCGCGCTACGTCCTGCGGCGGGCGCTGAGCAAGGCCAGCGATCAGGGGTTCACCTTCTACACCCACCCCGAGATCGAGTTCTTCCTGCTCACCGGCGTGCCGGGGCCCGGTGGCAAGCCCGAACCCATCGACCAGGGAGGCTACTTCGACCACGTCGCCCACGGGCAGTCGCAGGACTTCCGCCGGGCCGCGATCACCATGCTGGAGTCGATGGGCATCTCGGTCGAGTTCAGCCACCACGAGGGCGCCCCTGGCCAGCAGGAGATCGACCTGCGGTATGCCGACGCGCTGTCGACGGCCGACAACATCATGACCTTCAAGACCGTCGTCAAGGAGGTCGCCCTCGAGCAGGGGTCCTACGCGACCTTCATGCCCAAGCCGTTCGCGGAGCATCCCGGCTCGGGCATGCACACGCACCTGAGCCTCTTCGAGGGCGACATCAACGCCTTCCACGAGGCAGGCGCGCCATACCAGCTGAGCAAGTCGGGACGGCAGTTCATCGCGGGCCTGATCCGCCACGGTGCCGAGATCACCGCCGTGACCAACCAGTGGGTCAACTCCTACAAGCGGCTGTGGGGCGGCGGGGAGGCCCCGGCGCACCTGACCTGGGGACACAACAACCGTTCGGCACTGGTCCGGGTGCCGATGTACAAGCCGAGCAAGGGCAACTCGACGCGGATCGAGTTCCGGTCGCTCGACTCGGCCGCCAACCCGTACCTCGCCTTCGCCGTCATCCTCGCTGCGGGTCTGAAGGGCATCGAGGAGGGTTACGAGCTGCCCCCGGAGGCCGAGGACGACGTCTGGAACCTCACCGATGCCGAGCGCCGCGCCATGGGCATCGCCAAGCTGCCCGGCTCGCTCGGTGATGCGTTGCGGATCATGGAGGGCAGCGACCTGGTGGCCGAGACCCTCGGGGAGCATGTCTTCGACTACTTCCTGCGCAACAAGCGGGCCGAGTGGGCCGAGTACCGGCACCAGGTCACCCAGTTCGAGCTCGACCGCTACCTGCCCAGGCTCTGACCTCGCCCAACCCGCCCAGGCCGGGCGCAACTACGCTGCCTCCATGAGCCTGTCCGGCGGATCACGTCCGCGCTCGGTCTCCGTGGAGACCCGGTTGGCGCGGATCGGGTTCTCCGATCCGGAGCGGGCCCGCCGGTTTCTCGACGAGCCGGTGATGACCGGGGTCGTCGGCACCGCCGACGACGGTGACGAGGTGGCCGCGGCCGTTGTCGAAGCACTCGGCCGGGCGGCCGACCCCGACCTGGCCGTGCTGTCCTTACTCCGCGTCGTCGAAGGCGTCGCGGCGCCCGCGCTTCGCGACGACCCCCGCGCCGGCCTGGTGGCCCTGACCGCCGCGCTTCGGGACGACCCGACTGCCGCCGGGCGGCTGATCGGAGTGCTCGGAGCCTCCAGTGCCGCGGGGGACTACCTCGCCAGCCACCCGGCGGCCTGGGGAGTGATCACCGGCGCCGAGCGGCGCTCCGCGGAGCACCTGCGGGCCGACCTGGTGGCCGCCGTCAGTCCCGGGGCACGCGCCGGGCGCAGCCCGTATGACGCCCTGCGGACGTCCTACAAGGAGCATCTGCTGGCCATCGCCGCACTCGACGTGACCGCCGCGGACCCGGTGGCGGCCCTCCCACTGGTCGCCGAGTCCTTGGCCTGGCTCGCCGAGGCAGCGCTCGAAGCCGCCCTGGCCATCGCCCGCGAGGAGTACGGCCCCGGGCACGAGGACGCCCGCCTGGCTGTCATCGGCATGGGCAAGACCGGTGGCGGCGAGCTGAACTACATCTCCGACGTCGATGTCATCTTCGTCGTCGAGCCGGCCGCCGGGGTCTGCGAGGAACGGGCCCTGGACGTGGGCACGGCGCTGGCGTCCGGCCTGATGAGAGCCTGTTCGGCCACCACAGCCGAAGGGTCGTTGTGGACCGTCGACGCCGCTCTTCGGCCGGAGGGCAAGGCGGGGCCGCTGGTCCGCACCGTGGACAGCCACCTGCGCTACTACCGCCGGTGGGCCAAGACCTGGGAGTTCCAGGCGCTGCTCAAGGCCTGGGTCTCGGCTGGTGACATCGAGGTCGGGTTGGCCTACAAGGCAGCTCTGGCACCACTGATCTGGGCGGCAGCCGGCCGGGAGAACTTCGTCGAGGACGTGCAGGCCATGCGCCGGCGGGTGGAGCGCCTGCTGCCGGCCGCCGAGGCGCCGCGCCAGCTCAAGCTCGGAGCCGGGGGTCTGCGCGACATCGAGTTCGCCGTGCAGTTGCTCCAGCTCGTCCACGGCCGCACCGACGAATCCTTGCGCTCGACGACGACGCTGGAGGCGCTGGCGGCACTGGCCGCCGGCGGGTATGTCGCCCGCGACGATGCCGCGGCGCTCGACGAGGCCTATCGCTTCCTCAGGACGCTGGAGCACCGAGTCCAGCTCTCCCGGTTGCGGCGCACCCATCTGATGCCCACAGCCCCCGCCGAGCTGCGGGCGCTGGGTCGCTCTCTCGGTTTCCTCCAGGATCCCGCCGGCGACGTAGTGCGGGCTCGGGCCGAGCGAGCACGCGAGGTTCGGCGCATCCACGAGCGGCTGTTCTACCGGCCGCTGCTCTCCGCCGCCGCCCGCCTGAGCAGCACCGACACCAGCCTGAGCCCGGAGGCGGCCCGGGCCCGCCTCGCCGCGCTCGGCTACTCGGACCCGGCTGGGGCGATGCGGCACCTGGAGGCGCTGACCACCGGGGTCAGTCGACGGGCGGCCATCCAGCGCACCCTGTTGCCCGTCATGCTCGGCTGGTTCGCCGACGAGGCCGACCCAGATGCCGGGCTGCTCGCTTTCCGCCGGGTCAGTGACGAGCTCGGCACCATCCACTGGTACCTGAAGATGCTGCGCGACGAGGGCAGCGCCGCGGAGAACCTCGCCCGGGTGCTCGCCCGGAGCCGGTATGCCGCCGACCTACTGCTGCGTGCCCCCGAGTCGGTCTCGCTCCTCGGCGACCCCGAGGGTATGTCGGCCCGTCCACGCAGCTGGCTGGAAGCGACGATGCGCAGCGCAGCACGGCGCCGTGAGGGCCCCGACGAGGCGGCGGCCGCCATCCGAGGGGTGCGGCGGCACGAGCTGGTCCGCATTGCCTTCGCCGACCTGGTCGGCGGGCTCGGCGTGGAAGCCATCGGCCATGCGCTGTCCGATCTCGCCGAGGCGACCGTTGCGGTGACCCTCGAGGTCGCGGTCCGCGCCGTGGAGTCGGCAACGGGCGAGCCGTTGCCCACGGACCTGCTCGTGGTGGGGATGGGCAGCCTCGGTGGACGCGAGATGGGCTACGCCTCGGATGCCGATGCCATGGTCGTCCACCGAGCCCACGACGGCTGCGACGAGGACCTCGCCCAGGCGCGTGCCCTGGCCGTGGTCCAGGAACTGACCAGGCTGCTCGCCATGCCCGGAGCCGAGCCGGCCGTCGGCTTCGACACGCACCTGCGCCCGGAGGGCAAAAATGGCCCGCTGGTGCGCTCGTTGGACTCCTACGGGCAGTACTACTCGCGGTGGGCCCTGACGTGGGAGTTCCAGGCGTTGCTCCGCGCGCGTCCGGTGGCCGGGGACGAGGGCCTGGGCGAGGCGTTCTTGGCCCTCGTCGACCCGCTGCGCTACCCGACCGATGGGCTGACGCCGGCCCAGGTGCGTGAGATCCGCACCCTCAAGGCCCGGGTCGAAGCGGAGCGACTGCCTCGTGGAGCCGACCCGAAATCGCACCTCAAACTGGGCCGCGGTGGCCTGACCGACGTGCAGTGGACGGTGCAGTTGCTGCAGCTCCAGCACGCCGCGAGCTGCCCCGGACTGCGGGTCACCGGGACGCCGGAGGCGCTGGCTGCCGCCGCGGACCGCGGTCTGCTCTCGGCCTCGCATCACGCGATGCTCCTCGAGGCCTGGCGCCTGGCATCGGCGCTTCGCAACGCCGGTGTGCTCTGGCGGGGGCGGCCGGTCGACGCGGTCCCGGTCGGGATGCGCGACGCGGACGGCATGGGCCGGATTATCGGCCGCCCTCCGGGAACGGCGGCGACGCTCTCGCAGGCCTACCTGCGGGTCGCGCGACGGGCTCGCTCGGTGACCGATGAGGTGTTCTACGGCCAACCCCCCGAGGATTCGGGCCGCTAGGCCGCAGCGGTGGCTGGTCCGGTGGGTCCTGGGCGACCGGCAGGGTCCAATGGCCCTAGTGGGGGGGCCCACTTCATTGGGAGAAACGACGCGTAGGAACCCCCGGTCTGGAAGAGGTGTCCCCCCATGGTCATCGTCGGCTTCAATGGCGCTGCCGACTCCGTCCCACCGCTGTTGTGGGCCGCTGAGGAAGCTGCTCGTCGCGGGGTGCCGCTGCGAGTCCTCAGCGCGGTCAATGTGCAAGGTGTGCTGACCGGTCCCGGGGGTGACCAAGGACTGGTGGCGCCGGAAGCGGTGGCCGAAGCCGAGGCACTCCTCGCCGAGGCCGCCGAGCATGTCAGCGCGGTGGCGGGCTTGACGCTGGAGAGCGAGGTCGCCTACGGAAGTCCGGCCGCCATCCTCGTCGAGGCATCGGAGACGGCCGACCTGGTCGTCGTGGGCAATCGTGGCCGTGGCGAGTTGGCCTCGGTCGTCCTCGGGTCGGTCGCTCACGCCGTTACCTCGCACGCCCACTGCCCGGTCGTCGTCGTCAAGGGCGACGGGCAATGGAGTGTCACCGCCGGCCATCCCGTCGTCGTCGGTGTCGACGGCTCCGAGGCAGGGGACCGGGCCGTCGAGTTCGCCGCTGCCACTGCGGCCCGCAGCACCAGCCGGCTCCACTTGCTCAGTGCCCTTCGTGAGGATGACAAGGGCGCCTACCAGACGCAGCCCTGGGAGTTGGTGACCGGACCGGCCGTCACGGCGGAGAAGACCGAGCACGCGTCGAGCCTCATCGAGAAACTCATCTCGGCCATCTCCGCCCGCCACCCCGGCCTGACCATCACTCATGAGGTCATCGACGGCAAGCCGGCGGACGCCCTCATCGAGGCGAGCAAGCTGGCTGGGCTCGTCGTCGTCGGCACTCGCGGCCGCGGGGGCTTCAAGGGTCTGCTGCTGGGCTCGGTCAGCCACGGCGTGATCCACGAGGCCGCCTGCCCCGTCGCCGTCATCCGCTGAGCAGCCGCCGCGGCGGTGGCGCAGGTGCGCCGCCGCCGCGGCGCACTGTGAGTTTGCCCGCCCGGTGTGATTCCCTAGGGCGGTGACGATCAAGGTTTTCCTTCTCGATGACCACGAGATCGTGCGACGCGGCATCACCGAGTTGCTCGAGCTCTCCGACGACATCACCGTCGTGGGCGAGTCGGGCTCGGCCGCCGAGGCGATCCGGCGCATCCCGGCGCTGCGGCCGGACGTCGCGGTGCTCGACGCACGGTTGCCGGACGGTTCCGGCATCGATGTCTGTCGGGAGGTCCGCGCCGTCGACCCGTCCATCACCGCACTGATCCTCACGTCGTATGACGACCATGAGGCGCTTCGGGCCGCGGTGCTGGCCGGTGCCTCCGGATACGTCCTGAAGGACATCCGCGGCAACGACCTGGTGACGGCGATCCGGCGGGTCAATGCCGGCGAGAACCTCATCGAGGAGACTGTCATCAGCCGGATGCGGGCCAGCATGAGCCGCGAGTCCCTCGACCCGAGGCTGGCCGCCCTGACCGCCCAGGAGCGCCGCATTCTCGAGCACGTCGCTCAGGGGCAGACCAATCGACAGATCGCCAACGAGATGTGTCTGGCGGAGAAGACGGTCAAGAACTACGTCACGTCCATCCTCGGAAAACTTGGCATGGAGCGGCGCACGCAGGCGGCAGTCTTCGCCGTGACGCATCCCCAGCACAAAGACTTGCGTCGCTGAGGCAGTTCCGACGTAGATCCGTCCCAGAGGACCAAAGGCCCTGAGGGGTTCTGGAGCCCCAGCGCACGATGTCGGTATGGCGTACACGACGGTGTGGCGACCCGGCCGGAGGGAATCCGAGCTCGTGGACATCGTCGTTGGGCTAGCCCCCGATGGATATGCCGACGACGTCGCCGAGGTCGCGGTGGCACGGGCGGTCAAGCTCGGTGGGCGGCTGCGGTTCATCCAAGTCGTCGATCCCCAGCTCGACGGCGCGGAACGCGACGAGGCCGATCGCGCCACCTTCCGCAGCGCGCTGCGCGCCCTCCGTGGTCACCGCGGAGTCCCCTGCAGTTTCCAGGTCGTCGCCGGCGATCCCACCGAGGCCCTCCTGGAATCGGCCGAGAGCGCGGTCGTGCTCATCGTGGGGGAGGACGACCCGCACAGCCACGCCCACGTCGCTGCCGAATGTCGTCGCCGGGCGCACTGCGAGGTCGTCACCGTCCCGACCCGCTGAACCGAGCCCTGGGCCATACGATGCGGGAGTGAACGCCGCTCGCCTCCCTTCCGTCCCGGCCGGGCTGGGGCCGCTCCTCGATGCCGTCCTCAATGTGAGCAGCGATCTGGAGATGCGCCAGGTCCTCACCCGGATCGTCCGCAGCGCGTGCGATCTGGCCAAGGCCCGCTACGGTGCCCTCGGCGTTCTCGACCCCTCCGGGCACCATCTCGTGGAGTTCATCGCCGAGGGCATGTCACGCAAGGAGACCGAGGCGGTCGGTCCGCCGCCGCGCGGCGTCGGGGTGCTCGGACTGCTCATGGACGATCCGCGACCCATCCGGATATCGGACCTGGCCAAGAGTCCGCACGCGGCCGGCTTCCCACCTGGTCACCCGCCGATGCGCAGCTTCCTCGGTGCGCCCATCCGGGTGCGTGGTGAGGTGTTCGGCAACCTCTACCTGACGGAGAAGATCGGCGCCAAGCACTTCTCCGCCGAGGACGAGTCGATGCTCGTGGCGCTTGCCGCGGCCACCGGTGTCGCCATCGACAACGCCCGCCGGTATGGCGCTGCGCAGCGGGAACGCAAGTGGGCCGACGCCATCTCCGACATCAGCCAGTCCTTGCTCGGCGGCGAGGACGACAGCGAGGCCCTCGACCTCGTCGTCGATCGCGCCGCCGAGGTCGCCGAGGCCCAGATGGCTCTGGTCGCCGTCATCGACGAGGCCGGTGACAACGTCGTGCGGGCCGCGACCGGGCCGGACCCGGCCCGGGCCCGGTCCACGACCGGCTCGCTCCTGGCCAGCACCCACTGGCGGGAGATCGTCGCGGCCGGCCAACCGCTGCTCCTCATGTCCCAGGTCGGTGAGCCCTCGGCCGAGGCCATCGTGGGGCGGCTGCGCCGGGCGGTCGGGATCGGTCAGGCCGGTGCCACCGCGATCGTCCCCATGGCCACCGGCCGGCGCACGGTGGGCGTCCTGGTCGTCGGCTGGGCCGAGCAGGAGGTCGGCGTCGCCGCCGAGGCCTTGGACCCGCTGACGAACTACGCCAGCGAGGTCGCGCTGACCCTCTCGGCCGCTCGCGCCCAGCATGATCGAGAAATGGTGGCTCTCCTGGAGGACCGGCACCGGATCGCGCGCGACATGCACGATGTCGTCATCCAGCAGCTGTACGCCACGGGCCTGTCGTTGCAGTCGGCCGGAATGCTCAAGGATCGGGCCGCCATACAGCGTCGTCTCGATGCGGCCGTCGACGAACTCGACGTGGCGATCAAGGAGATCCGGCGCACCATCCTGGACCTGAACCAGCCGCAGATCTCCGAGGACCCGGTTGACGAGTTGCGGGGCCTGGTCGCGACGTTCCGGCGTGTTCTCGGTTTCAGCCCGAGGCTGCGTGTCTCCGGTGATCTGGAGCAACTCGACGAACGGACGCTGGCCGACATGGTCGCCGTCGTCCGTGAGTCGCTGTCGAACGTTGCGCGGCACTCGCAGGCGACGAAGGCCTCGGTGCGCATCTGGGCCGATCCGGGTCGGGTCCGGATCAAGGTGGCGGACAACGGCGTGGGCATCGCCCCCGACGTCCTGCGCCGCAGCGGCCTGGCGAACCTCGCCGAACGAGCCGCCGAAAGCGGCGGCGACCTGGCCATCGAGACGGCGCCGGGGGAGGGGACCCGCCTGGAGTGGTCGTCGGGGACCGGCGCGGCAGGTGTCAGCGGGTCCTGAGGACGACGAACTGGAAGCGACCCTCGACGAAGTAGGTCCGGCTCTGCATCACCGGAATCGACGAGCGGTCCAGATGGAGTTGGTCCAGGAGCAGATAAAGGCCCTGTTTGGGCCGGTTGGCTCCCCAGCCGATCTGTGGGTCGACCACGGCGTGGATCTGCGCGGTGGCCCGGACCGCCCGGAATCCGGCGGCCTCCAACTCGTCGAAAAGGCTCCGTTCCCCGACCGCGGCCAACCGGTCGGGCGAAAACAACCGCTCCGGCACGAGGTCATAACTGAAGGCCACCGGTTGGCCGTCCGCCGTGAACATTCGCTCGATGCTCAGCACCGTCTCGCCGTCCTGCAGGCCGAGGGTTTCCTGCTCACCCGGCGTGGCTCGCCGTTTCGTCAGGGCGTGCCGCTGCATTCCGGGGGTGTGCCCCATGGCGCGAATGGTCTCGCTGATAGAGCGGAGTTCCTGGATCCCGGCTCGGATCTCCGTGCCGAAGTTCGCGACGAAGGACCCGCTGCCGTGCCGGACGTCGATGAAACCCTGGGACTCGAGCGTGCGCAGCGCAGTTCGAACGGTGACGCGGGAGACGGCGTAGTCTGCGGCCAGAGCGGTCTCGCTGGGGAGGCGCTCACCGGGGGAGAACTCTCCGTCGCGGATTCGACGGCGCACATCATCGGTGACCTGCTGGGCCAGGGTGCCGACAGGCCGCAGTCGACGCTCAGGTGGGCTGGTCACAGGTATCCTCCGGCGTATCCACCGACTAAGACCTGACGAGGATAGCGTGCTCGGCGGGGTTGGGTTTCGGCCAGTGATAGCGTGGCGCGACCGAACACGTCGGACGTCTACCGACTGGAGCAGCGCACATGTCAGGAACTGCCGTGGTGTGGGGCGACGGAGCGGCAGGGAAACTCACCCTGTTGGACCAGACGCGGCTTCCGTCGGAAGAGGTCTTCCTCCGGGTCACCTCGGTCGAGGTTCTTGTCGACGCCATCCAGCGGCTTGCCGTGCGAGGCGCCCCGGCGCTCGGCGCAGTCGGCGCCCTCGGGGTGGTGGTGGCGCTGGACGAGGCGGCCGAACTCGGCTGGGGCCCGGACCGCCTTGACGCCGCGATCGAGGCGATCCGCTCGGCCCGGCCCACCGCGGTGAACCTGGCGTGGGGCGTCGACCAGGTGCGACATCTGGTGCCCTCCGGGCGGGAGGCGGTCCTGGCAGCTGCCCTCAAGGTGGTGGCCGCGGACGGGGCGGCCAATCGGGAGTTGAGCCGGCGTGGCGTCGACTGGCTGCTCGAGCGGTCCCCGCGTCAGCGCCTGCGCATCCAGACGCACTGCAATGCCGGCTTCCTCGCGACGTCGTCGTGGGGCACCGCGCTGGGCCTGGTCCGTGAGCTGGCGGCCCGAGGTCGGCTCGAGCTGGTCCACGTCGATGAGACTCGCCCGCTGCTGCAGGGCTCCCGGCTCACCGCGTGGGAGCTTGCCGGTGATGACATTCCGTATGTCGTCCAGCCCGACGGAGCGGCAGCGGGGGCAATTCTCGGTGGGGCCATCGACGCGGTGATCATCGGCGCGGACCGGATCGCGGTCAACGGCGACACCGCCAACAAGGTCGGATCGCTCGGGCTGGCCCTGGCGGCGCACGCAGCCGGCATACCGTTCATCGTCGCGGCACCCTGGTCGACGGTCGACCTGGCCACTGCGGACGGCGCGGCCATCGAGATCGAGGAGCGGTCCGCCGACGAGGTGACGACGTTCGCCGGTGTGCGGGTCGCCCCTGAGGGGGCGCGTGCCTATAACCCGGCCTTCGACGTGACGCCGGCGCGCTACATCTCCGCGGTGGCCACCGAACGAGGGATCGTCGAGCCCGCCCGCGGCGAGGCCATGCCGTCGCTCGACCACTGAGGTTCGCGGCTCCACCCGCGTTTGCGGCGGCTGGACGGCGGAAGCACCACGAAGAACGGCGCCTGCCGCTGGAAGCCGTCGAAGACGCATCTTCAGGTCAGGCGCCGTCCTCGGCGACTGCTGACAAGAGGCTGAAGGGCCCCGGACCAGATGTCGAAACAGTGATGCGCCTGCAAGGCCTGACCTGCGCAAACACGCCCCGTGCTCACGCTGGACCCGGTTGCGGGATCCGGGCTGGCGATCCGGTACGACATGCGCGCGACTGCGGCGTCCAACCCGGGCAGCCGCTCGTTGATCGTGCGCTGCACGATGTCGTGCCTCGGGCTGAGTCCCTTGACGGCTTCGCCCAGTTGCCCGAGGCGCATGGCGACGGCGTCCAGCACGAGGTCGTCGGAGGCGGGGCCCGTTGACGGGTGCGAGCCGATGGCGGCGATGGCGCTGGCGATGTCCTCGAGGCGGTCCCCGTTGCCGCGGCTCACCACGCCACCAGGTCCTTCTGAGCCGCAGCGCGACGGGTGGCGAAGCAGGGGAGCGGTCAGTCCCCGAGTGACTTCCGGGCGTCTGCCAGCAGCAGGTACAGGTGTAGTGGGTCGGTGGGGGAGCGCGTGAAGCCGAGCTTCTCGTAGAAGGTTGCTGCCTGCTCATGTAGCGCGTGGACGAGCAGGATTCGCACGCCAATCCGGTCGGCGGCGGCCAGCGTCGAGAGGATCGCGTCCCGCACGAGGAATCTGCCGAGGCGAGAGCCCTGCGCCTTCGTGTCGATGGCGAGGCGTCCCATCAGCACGGCAGGCACGGGGTTGGGCGCATTGCGACGTCCCCTGCCCGGAAGGTCTGCATGTTCGACCGCCACCGTCGACAGCGTGTAATAGCCGAGCACCTTCTCGGTGTCGGCGTCGATGCAGACGTAGCAGCGCCCGAGGTCGGCGAGATGGTTGGTGAGTGCTCGATCAGCGAGGTAGCGGTCGAGGGATCCCTCGCCTGAGTCGACGTCGGTGGTGTTGTCGGTCGCGTCGATGGGGCGCGGCTGCTGAGGATTCATTTCTCCCAAGGGGCCGGCTCGTTGAGCAGCTTCGCCAGTTCAGGGATGCGCTTGGCCGGGCGATCGAGGATCGCGGTGAACTCGGTCCACGCGGCGTCGTCGAGCCGGAACACGCGCCGGTCGGCGAGAGCGTCCTCGGCGCGTGTCACGGCCGCGGTGGTCACGAACTCCGTCAGCGACTGCCCGGTGACGGCTGCAGCGTCCCGGATCAGGGCGTCCTGATCCGGCGTAAGGCGCATCGCAAGGCGGGCTTCCTTGCGGCGGGCAACTTCGGGTGTCGCGGTCATGCGACCACTGTACGCCTATTGTGCAAACAGCCCGACCTTCGGTGGCCTGCCTGTCGTGAGCGATTGTCGTTGGTCCGCGACAGTCGTCTTGCGGACCATTTGCGGACCGGGGCGAAGCAAACCGGCCCCTGACTCTGCGTTTTTGCAGGTCAGGGGCCAGTTGTCGGGCGCTGTGGCCTAGATGTCGAAGTACATCTCGAACTCGTGCGGGTGCGGGCGGAACCGGATCGGGTCGACCTCGTTCTTGCGCTTCCAGTCGATCCACGTCGCCACGAGGTCCTCGGTGAAGACGCCGCCCTCAAGGAGGAAGTCGTGGTCGGCCTCCAGAGCGTTGAGCACCTCGGGCAGCGACCCCGGGACCTGCTTGATCTCGGCGTGCTCCTCCGGCGGCAGCTCGTAGAGGTCCTTGTCCACCGGCTCCGGCGGCTCGATGCGGTTGCGGATGCCGTCCAGGCCGGCCATCAGCTGGGCGGCGAAGGACAGGTACGGGTTGGCCGACGGGTCCGGGATGCGGAACTCGATGCGCTTGGCCTTCGGCGAGGTGCCGGCGATCGGGATCCGGACGCACGCGGAGCGGTTGCGGGCCGAGTAGACCAGGTTGACCGGGGCCTCGTAGCCGGGGACGAGCCGGTGGTAGCTGTTCACCGTCGGGTTGGTGAAGGCCAGCAGCGCCGGGGCGTGCTTGAGCAGACCGCCGATGTACCAGCGAGCCAGATCGGACAGGCCGCCATACCCGTGCTCGTCGTAGAAGAGCGGCTTGCCGTCCTTCCACAGCGACTGGTGGGTGTGCATCCCGGACCCGTTGTCGCCGAAGAGCGGCTTGGGCATGAAGGTGGCCGTCTTGCCGAGGTCCCACACGGTGTTCTTCACGACGTACTTGAACTTCATCATGTCGTCGCCGGAAGCAAGCAAGGTGGAGAACCGGTAGTTGATCTCCTGCTGTCCGGCGGTGCCGACCTCGTGGTGGCTACGCTCGACGGTCAGGCCCACATCGG
Organism: Actinomycetota bacterium; assembly: GCA_052034115.1. Taxonomy (GTDB): domain Bacteria; phylum Actinomycetota; class Actinomycetes; order Actinomycetales; family Dermatophilaceae; genus Lutibacillus. The sequence goes on along the minus strand of JBPOIZ010000030.1, from coordinate 77,058 downwards.
CGAGGTTGAGGCAGATCTTGTCGCGCGTATCCGCGAAATGGTCCACCGGAGGCACCGGGAAGTAGCCGCCCTTGTACCGCGTCTTGTAGCCGCGGTTGCCGCCCTCCTCCTCGCGACCGGAGTTCCACGCCGCCTCGACCGAGTCGATGAAGTAGTAGCCAGCGTTCTGCTTGGTCTCGAACCGCACGTCGTCGAAGATGAAGAACTCGGCCTCAGCACCGAAGTAGGCGGTGTCCGCGATGCCGGTCGACTTCAAGTACGCCTCGGCCTTGGCGGCGACGTTGCGAGGGTCCCGGCTGTAGGGCTCGTCGGTGAACGGGTCGACGATCGAGAAGTTCATGACGAGGGTCTTCTCGGCCCGGAACGGGTCCACGAAGGCCGTGGTCGGGTCCGGGATGAGCTTCATGTCCGACTCGTGAATCGCCTGGAACCCGCGGATCGACGAGCCGTCGAACGCCTGCCCGTCGGTGAAGAAGTCGGCGGTGACGCTCTGGGCTGGCACATTGAAGTGCTGCATGACGCCCGGCAGGTCGCAGAAGCGGATGTCGACGAACTTGACGCCCTCGTCCCGGATGAACGAGAGCACCTCGTCGGCGGTCTGGAACATGGATCCTCCTGTCAGTGGGCACGGTGGCCCGGTAGGTCGCCTCGACCCTAGGAGCGGTCGGTTTCTCGACGGTGACCCGGGTGTTTCGCGCGTGTTACGGGGATTGCGTCAGCCCGTCTGAGGGAGCCGGCCGACCGCTCCAGGGGAGCCGCTCGGGCCGGAACAACTGGACCGAACCGACCGGGACGAAGCCGGCTCGTAGGAAGAGCCGCACCGACCGGGCGTTCCCCGGAGCCACGGCCGCCAGCACGGGCGCGTCGGGTCCGGCGGCGGCGGCGGCCCAATGCACCCCGGCGGCCAACAACGCCAGACCGAAGCGTTCGAACTCCGCCTCGATGCCCAGCTCGGGCAGGCCCCCGATGCCCTGGGCGACGGTGACCACCGATCGGTCCCGCCGTCGGGGCAGCCCGAGCACCTGTATGCCGGTGCGGACCCGGCGGGCCACCGCCACTCGAGGATGATCGGACAGATCCGGGCGCTCGACGAGGGTCGCCGCGTCGCGGTCGATCGGCGGCGTCGACCCGTCGCGCACGAGCAGCACATCGAGCGTTTCCACCCACCCGGACCCCCGGATGCGCTCGGCGACCCGCGGGTCGTGGGCACCGCCATACCCATCGACGCCCAACGCCTCGAGCTCGACGTCGTCGAGGTCCTCGCCGACCGCAAGGTAGGCATGACCGGTCATCGCCACGACCGCCTCCACGCCACGACGCCACAGCGCGGCACGTTCCCAGCCTCCGTCGGTGGCCGGAAACAGTCCCTTGGCCGCGCGCCGCAGCACGACCGACAGATCGGCGGGATCGCTCACCGGGTCGCGACGAGGACCGTGTTCGGCACCCGGTCATGCAGGCCACGCCCGTCGCGATCCCAGATGAGTGCGGGGACGGCCAGGACGAGCAGCAGGGTGCGAGCGAGCACTTGCGCCACGCTCGCCCGGCCACCATCGAGCGCGATCACCCGCAGCCCGAGGGCCCGGTGACCAATGGTCGAGCCCACGGTGCCCACCAGGAGGAGGTTCTCCGCAGCGAAGATGGCCAGCGGCAGGAAGCCCCCCGACCCGGCCCCCGTCAAGGGCACGTGGAAGAGGCCGGCGGCGATGAGCAGGCACAACCCCCAGTCGATGAACACCGCGACGAGCCGACGTCCGAACCGGCCGATCGAGCCGGGCCCGGCGGCCGGTAGGCCGAGCCGCTGCCCGGCATACTCCCCGGTCTGGGTGCGCTGGAAGGCGGCCGGGCCGTCCAGCCAGGAGCCGATGTCGCGCCGATCCACCACGCCGTCAGCCTACGCAATCGCGCAGCGCATCGGGGACGAGCTGAGTCGGCTCGGGATGGCTCACCGGCCGCGCAGCCCCTTGCGGTCGACCCGCGCCCGGGTGGGGTCCATGCCGGGGGGAACGGGAAGTTTGACCCCGCCCAGCGCCTTGAGTCGCTTGTTCACCGCGGCCATCTCGGCCTTGGTCATCGCGCCCTTGGTGCGCTGCATTGTCATGGCGAGCTTGCGGATGGGCACCTCGCCCTCTGCGCCGCCCTCGCCCACGCGCAGGGTGTGCACCGGCACCCCCGGCGCAACGCGCTCGATGCGCTTGCGCTCCTGGGCGAGCAGCTTGTGGGCTCGCCCCGTCGGCCCCTCGGCGATGAGGAACACCCCGGGGCGGCCGATGGCCCGGAAGACCATGGCGGCCGATGCGGGGTCGTTGCCGCGGCTGGCCTCGATGGCCACCGGTTGCTGCTCGAAGTACCACCCGCGCCGCAGCCCGGACAGCGCCGCGCCCGCAGCGCCGGGTTGGCCCTCGATCTGCCGGTAGGCGGCCCGTTCGGCGCGCCGGCTCAGGATGATCGTCGCGGTGAGCAGCGCCAGCGGGAGCCCCAGCAGCAGGCCGTACCACCAAGGCAGGTGCAGCAGGGCGGCGATGCCGAGGACGACCGCCAGGGTGAGCACGAAACCACCGAGGATCCACCACCCGATGGCGCGGTCAACGGCCTTGGTGACCGAGTAGACCTGTCGGATCTGGGCGAGTCGTCCCTGCTTCTTGGGGGCAGGGGCGGCGGAGTCAGCGCGAGCCATAGGCGTCAGGATACGGCGTCCGCGGCGCCGGAGCGGTCGGCGCCGCTCCGGGCCAAAACGCTGGCGGCCTCCTGCCGCGCCGGCTGGCCACCGGCCTGCGCCAGGTGCGCCAGGTGCTCCGGTATGGCGTGCCCGGAACGGGTCATGGCCTGGGCCCAGAGCCGCCCGGCGCGGTAGGACGAACGCACCAGCGGGCCGGCCATGACGCCGAGGAAGCCGAGCCCCTCGGCGACGGTGGTCCAGTGGAGGAACTCCTCCGGATGGACCCAGCGGGAAATCGGATGATGGCGCGGCGAAGGGCGCAGGTATTGCGTGATCGTGACGATGTCGGTGCCGGCGGCGTGCAGGTCGCGCAACGCCTGCGCGATCTCCTCCTCTTCCTCACCCAGGCCGAGGATGAGGTTGGACTTGGTGACCAGACCGGCGTCCTTGCCGCGCGTGACGACGTCCAGCGAACGCTGGTAGTCGAAGGCCGGGCGGATCCGGCGGAAGATGCGCGGCACGGTCTCCACGTTGTGGGCCCAGACTTCGGGCCGCGCGGCGATCACCTGGTCCAGCAGGTCTGCGCGACCGTCGAAGTCGGGTAGGAGCAACTCGACGCCGGTGCCGGGGTTGAGCGCATGGACCTGGCGAACGGTCTCGGCATACAGCCACGCGCCCCCGTCGGGCAGGTCGTCGCGGGCGACTCCGGTGATGGTCGAGTACCGCAGCCCCATCCGGCGCACCGATTCGGCAACTCGGCGCGGCTCGTCCACGTCGAGGTCGGCGGGCTTGCCGGTGTCGATCTGGCAGAAGTCGCATCGCCTCGTGCACTGTTCGCCGCCGATGAGGAAGGTGGCTTCCCGGTCCTCCCAGCACTCGAAGATGTTGGGGCAACCGGCCTCCTGGCAGACCGTGTGCAGACCTTCGCTGCGAACCATCGAGTGCAGTTCGGCATACTGCGGGCCCAGGTGTGCGGTCGTGCGGATCCACGCGGGCTTGCGCTCGATAGGGGTCTGCGCGTTGCGCGCCTCGACGCGAAGCAAGCGACGTCCGTCAGGTCCGCTCACGTGGTGTCCTCCTCGGTATGGCGGCCACCAGGTTACGCCGGATGCCTGATCGAGCCCGGCCCGGCTCAGGTGACGTCGCTGCGCCGGAACACCACGACCGTGACGAGGGCAAGCCCCAGCGCGAGCGCGGTGAGGTAGAGCCCGGCCGCGCCCGCGGCGAACGTGTAGGACCTGCCGCTGCAGGCCCCCGATGCCGTGCACTCCTCGATGAAGTAGCGGCCCTCACCCTCCACCAGGGCACTGATGTTCGTCTGCAGGGTCCACCGCGGGGCATGCGTCAGCCCGGGAACCTTGGCAGCCAGGGCGCCGATGATGTTCTCCACGATCAAGGTCCAGCCGAGGAACAAGCCGACCGAGGCGGCGGTGCTTCGGGTCAGCATGCCCCAGCACGTGCCGGCCAGGGCACTGAGGGCACCGAGTCCGACCAACCGACCGCCAAGCGCCAGGATCGACCGGAGCTCCTCGGCGGTGGGTGCCTGCCAGGTGCCCCGAATGCTGTAGAGCGCCACGACCGCCCCACCGGCCAGTAGCACCGTGACGACCGCCAGCGGGACCAGGACGAGCAGGGCGGCGATGGCCTTGCTGACGAAGACCTGTGCCCGGCGAGGCACGAAGGTCAGCCAGGTCGCCATCGATCCGGTGCTCAGCTCGGCGGCGGTGCCGCTCGCGGCGACCAGAAAGGTGAAGAAGACCAGCAGCATCGCCAGTGCGGTCAAGGCGGTGGTGAGCATCCGTGCGGGCGTCGTGACGTCCAGCAAGTCCTCCACGCTCGGCGCCCGCTGTGCCTCGCACTGGAAGTCGGCGCCCGGATCACCGGCAGCGCGTGCCTCGGCCTGCGCGGTGCGGCAGTCCTCGATCAGCTGCGGCAGGTTCCGCGCTTCCTGGTCGTGGGTCGCCTGCGCCTGCGCTCGTTGCTGCGCCGAGACGGGTGCCGCCTGCCCCGCCATGGACCCGACCGTGGCCACCACCATGGCGACCAGGAGGAGCAGGCCGACGGTGGTGATGCGTCGAGCCAGCAGCCGGCGCATCTCGACGCGGATCAGCCGGATCATCGGGCACCCCCGGAGGTGCCGAGGCCCTGATCACTGGTCAGGGCGAGGAAGACGTCTTCCAGACCGGGGCGGGCCACGGCGAGCTCGCTGACGTAGAGGCCGTGCAGAGCGAGCTCCCTGGTCACCGCGGCGGGATCCTGGCAGCCGGTCACGGTGAGGCGGTCACTGTCCTCGGCGACCTCCCAGCCGAACGAGCGCAGGATCTGCGCCGCTCGGGGTTGGTCGGCCACGCGGACGCGAACCGATGCTCCGGCGGCTCCGGCCGAGCCCAAGATCTCGTCCACCCGGCCCGCCGCCAGCAACCGGCCCTGGCCGATGATCGACACCGTGTCGGCGACCTGCTCGACCTCGGCCAAGATGTGGCTGCTGACCAGGACGGTGCGTCCCTCGTCAGCCAGGCGCCGCATGGTGTCGCGGATCTCCCGGATGCCGGCCGGGTCCAGGCCATTGGTCGGCTCGTCGAAGATGAGCAGCTCGGGGTCCTTGAGCAAGGTGGACGCCACCGCCAGCCGCTGCTTCATGCCCAGCGAGTAGGCGGCATACCGGTCCTTGGCCCGATCCCGCAGTTGGGTCAGGTCGAGGACGGCGTCCACACGAGCGCGAGGCGCGCCGATACCGGCAGCCAGGAGCTCGAGGTTGCGCCGTCCCGAGAAGGCGGGGAAGAACCGCGGCGACTCGACGATGGCTCCGACCCGATCGATGACCGCAGGCAGATCGTGGGGCACCGACCGGCCGAAGATCTCCATCCGGCCCGCGTCGGCTCGGATCAGGCCCAGCAGCATCCGGATCGAGGTGGTCTTGCCGGATCCGTTCGGGCCGAGGAACCCGTGCACGCCGCCGGTCGGCACCTCCAGGTCGAGGCCGGCGACGGCCACCTGGGTGCCCCGGATGCTTCGATAGGTCTTCCTCAGCCCGGTCGTCGTGATGGCGGTGGAGCCGGTCACGGAAACCCCCTTCTCCGTCGGTGACCTGACCCTATGTCGCGGGGGATGCCACGACCGGGTCGACACGCGCCATCGTCCCGACCGGGCCCAGGACGTCATACAGGTGTCGTTCGATCGCGTGGCGCACCTGCGTCACGGTGACGGGTCGGCCGAGTTCGCGGCTGAGTGTGCTGACCCCGGCATCAGCGATCCCGCACGGGATGATCGTCGTCGCCCATCCCAGATCGCAGTCGGCGTTGAGGGCGAAACCGTGCATCGTCACCATCGTGCTGATCCGCACGCCGATCGCGCCGAGTTTACGGTCCGGGCCACGCTCGTCGGCCCGCACCCAGACCCCGCTCCGGCCGGCGACCCGGTCGACGCCGACGCCCAGGTCGGCGCAGGTGCGGATCATGACCTCCTCGAGCCGACGCACATGTGCAACGGCGTCGATCGGGGCCGGGAGCCGACAGATCGGGTAGCCCACCAACTGGCCAGGACCGTGCCAGGTGATCTTGCCGCCACGGTCCACGTCGACGACCGGAGTGCCGTCGAGGGGCCGCTCGAAGGGTTCGGTGCGCTTGCCGGCGGTGTAGACGGCCGCGTGCTCCAGCAGCAGCACGGTGTCCGGCGCGGCGCCCGAGACCACGTCCTCGTGGACCCGGCGCTGGAGATCCCAGGCAAGCCGGTAGTCCACCGGGTCGGGGGAGTAGCCCACGTCGATGATCCGTAGTCCACCCATGAGGCCGAGCCTATGCGAGGTCGGTCTGTCCCGGCCCGTACCATGCCCATCGTGGACACCGACGCCCCCGATCGTCCGACCGCCGCCGCGAGCCCCGAAGGCGGTCCAGGCAGGCACCGATCCGCAGCGCGTGGGCGGGCCCGCCGGATCCGGCTGGCCGCCGTCGCGATCGTGCTCGTGTCACTGGGTCTGGCCGGGGTGGGCGGTCCGCTCATCGGCCGGCTGTCCGAGGTGCAGGAGAACAACAACGCCAACTTCCTGCCCCGATCCGCCGAGTCGACCACAGTCAACGACCTGTCGAAGAAGTTCAGCACTGGACCGGAGGGACTGCCCTATCTCGTCGTCGTCGAGCGGGCCGCCGGGCTCACTGCCGAGGACAGCGCGGCGCTGGCGGCATACGTTGCCGCGTTGCCCGACGTGCCGTTGGCGAAGGGTGCCGACCGCACCCTCGGCGACGTCCTCGTGCCAGGGCCGATCGGCGCGGTGCCCAGCCCGGACGGCAAGGCCGCGCTGATCCCCGTGACGATCAAAGCCGACGTGCTCGAAGACACCATCGGCGGCGAGACCGTGCTGTTCCTCGCCGCGGACGCGATGCGATCCCACGCGGCGACCACCCTCAGCGCGACCGGCTTGGTGACCTATGTGACCGGAGCGGGCGGCTTCTTCGCCGACTTCGTCACCGCGTTCGGCGGGATCGACGGCATCCTCCTGGCGGTGGCCCTCGGGGTGGTCTTCGTCATTCTCCTCGTGGTCTATCGCAGTCCGTTCCTGCCGTTCGTCGTGCTGGCCTCCGCGTCGGTGGGTTTGGCCCTGGCCGCGCTCGTCGTTTTCCCGCTCGCCAAGAACGGGGTCATCGAGCTGAGTGGCCAGAGTCAGGGCATCCTGTCGATCCTGGTGGTCGGTGCGGCCACCGACTATGCGCTGCTGCTCGTGGCGCGCTACCGCGAGGAGCTGCACAGCGAGACGCGGACCTGGGTGGCGATGAACCGGGCCTGGCGGGCGACCGCCGAGCCGATCATCGCCAGCGCCGCGACGGTCATCCTCGGGTTGTTGTGTCTGCTGTTGTCCGAGCTCGGCAACACCCGAGGCCTCGGTCCGGTCGGAGTGCTGGGCATTCTCGGCGCCCTCATCGCATCGCTGACCTTCCTGCCGGCTGTGCTCGTCGCGGTCGGCAGGCGGATCTTCTGGCCCCGGGTGCCCCAGGTCGACCACATGCACGACACCGATGTCACCGGACGGCAGGGGCTTTGGGCCAAGGTGGCGCACCTGGTGGGCGCACACCCCCGACGAGTCTGGGTGCTCACCATGCTGGCCTTGCTCGGGTTCGCCGCTTTCGTGCCGACCTTCCGGGCGCAAGGTGTGTCGACCTCAGACCTGTTCCTCACCGAGGTCGAATCGGTGACCGGCCAGGAGGTCCTGGCCAAGCACTTTGCCGCTGGCGCCGGATCGCCAGTGGTCATCGTCAGCCCCGAGGGGAAGGCCCGTGACGTCCTGGCCCTGGTGAAGCAGGACCCGGGGGTCGCCGACGCGACCATCGGCTCGGTGCCGGGGCAACCTCCGCTCGTCGTCGGCGGGCAGGTCCTGGTCCAGGCCACCTTGACCTCGGCCGCCGACAGCGCCGAGGCCGAGGACGTCGTCGAACGCCTCCGCACCGACCTGGACAAGGTCAGCGGGCGGGTCCTCGTCGGGGGATCGACGGCGACGAACGTCGACGTCCGCCAGTCGAGTCAGCGCGACCTCCGCGTCATCATCCCGGCGATCCTGGCGGTCATCTTCGTCGTCCTGGCCCTGCTGCTGCGCTCGCTGGTGGCGCCGCTGGTCCTGGTCATCGCGAATCTGGTCTCCTTCGGCGCCACCATCGGGGCGGCCGCCATCGTCTTCACGCACGTGTTCCGGTTCCCCGGCTCGGATCCGGCGACGCCGCTGTACGCTTTCGTCTTCCTCGTGGCGCTGGGGATCGACTATTCGATCTTCCTCATGACTCGGGTCCGGGAGGAGTCGAAACGCCGCGGCACCCGGCCCGGGACGCTGGTGGGTCTCGCGGTCACCGGTGGCGTCATCACCAGCGCCGGTGTCGTCCTCGCCTCGACCTTCTCGGCCCTTGCCGTGCTCCCGATCCTCTTCCTTGCCCAGATCGCCTTCCTGGTCGCTTTCGGCGTGCTGCTCGACACCTTGGTGGTCAGATCACTGCTCGTCCCCGCGTTCGCCTACGACATCGGCTCGCGCATCTGGTGGCCGTCCCGCTCCGTTGACGCTGCGCCGGCCGGTGACCCCGCCACCGTCGATCCGTCGCGGGAGCCGTCGGCCGAGGGCGCCCGTGGCTGAGCAGCTGCGCGCCGGCCTGGTGGGCTACGGCTCGGCTGGGCGGGGTTTGCATGCGCCGCTCCTGGCGGCCGCGGGGATCGAGGTCGCCGTGGTGGCCACCCGCGATCCGGCACGGCGCGCCCAGGCAGCCGGCGAACTCCATGCCCAGATCGTCGACGGCATCGCGGACGTCGTGTCACGAGACGACCTCGACCTGGTGGTGTTGGCCAGCCCGAGCGGCGTCCACGCGGCTCAGGTCGCGGCCTGCGTGGCTGCCGGCCGTCCGGTCGTCGTCGACAAGCCGCTGGCCTGCGACGCGGCCACGGCATACCGGGTCGTGACCGAGGCGGCCAACGCCAAGGTGCCGCTGACCGTCTTCCAGAACCGCCGATACGACCCCGAGTTCGCCACCCTGCGCGAGCTGGTCGCCGGTGGTGCCGTCGGCGAGCCGATTCGCCTCGAACTGCGGTGGGAGCGCTGGCGGCCCGAGCCCAAGGAGAGGTGGCGGGAGCGCGCCCCCTGGCCCGAAGGAGGTGGGCTGCTCCTCGACCTGTTCACTCACCTGCTCGACCAGGCAGTCCTCCTCTTCGGTCCGGTGCACCGCGTGTATGCCGACCTCGCCGCGCACACGACGACTGCTGAGGACGACGCGTTCGTCGTCCTGCACCACGTCGGGGGGCAGCGCACCCATGTCGGGGCGACCTCGGTGTGCGCTGCACCCGGGCCCCGGGTCCGGCTGCTCGGCCGCTCCGGCGCCTATCTGCTCGCGTCGGCCGGCGACGAGGACAGCGCCTTGGCCGGCGTGGAATCGCTCCCGGGGCACCACGGGTGGCTGCTGCGGGGGCCGGCGTCGCGCGAACCGGTGCCGGCGCGCGCGGCCGACCCGGCCGACCTCTACCGGCAGGTGGCCCGGGCGCTGGCCACTGCGGACCCGCAGATGGCCATGCCCGTCGACCCCATGGACGCCGTCCACGTGCTGGCGATCATCGATGCGGCCCGCAGCAGTGCCCACCAGGGCTCCGCAGTCGAGGTGCTCACGCCGGGTCGCTAGAGCGTGCGCGGTTCGATCCGTTCCTCCACCGCCCGGCCTGACTCAGACCGGACGACATACGCGCCCTTGCCGGCGACCTCGGTCACGGCCTCGACCAGCGTGGTGCCGCGGAAGTGCAGCCCGACCCCATCGTCGGTGCAGTACGTCATCGGCAGTGTCCCGGCGGCGACGAGGTCGTGGACCAGTGGTCGCCGCTGGGCCTCGCTGTCATAGTGGACGCCGTTGCCGAATGGCAACAGCCCCAGCCCGTTCGTCACCGGGCGCAGGGTCGGGCCGAACGAGTCCGTCGTGCCACCCTCGAACCAACAGATCGACCCCGCCGACACACCGGCCAGCACCACCCCGCGCTCCCAGGCGGTTCGCAACACCTCGTCGAGCCCGTGGACGCGCCATACCGCCAGCAGATTGGCCACCGAGCCGCCCCCGACCCACACGACGTCCTGGGACAGCACGTGCTCGGCCAGATCCGGCACCGTGGGCATCGGGAACAGGCTGAGGATGCTCAGGTCGAAGCCGGCCAGGCGCGCCGCCTCGTGGGTGTCCGCGTGATCGCGTCGATCATCGCCCATGGCCGTGCCGACGTGGGTGATGCGTGGTCGGCGGCCGTGCGCGCCCGAGAGGTCGACGGCGTGCTGCACCAGGGCCCCGAAGGCGAAGGGGAGGCGCTCGTGGCGCCGGTAGCCACCCGAGGTGGCCAGGATCGTCGGTTCCGGCATGGTCGCCACCCTATGCCTGTGGACAACGTGACGAACCTGTGGACGGCGATGGTGTGCCGGTTCCGTCCGGGGACACAGTGGCCGGTATGACGGCACCCGTTGAGCCCGGACCGCCGACCCTGCACGACGTGGTGTTCGGTGGGCGCGTGCTGGCCCGCGACCAGGTCCATTCCTTGCTTGTCGAGTTGTGCCGGCTCGTCGACGTGGACCCCCACCACCCTCGTCTGGCCCGGCCCTGGGAGGTCCTGGTCGGGGGAGGCCGAGTGGGGCTCACCGCCGGCGGCCGGGGCAGTCCAGCCACTGCCGTGCTCGCCCTGGTCGACATCGCTTGGCTGGCTTTGGCCGGGCCGGTCGAACGGGACACCCCGCGGCGGCGGCAGCGGATGGTCGAGGTCGCGGGGGTCGACTTCGGCGGGTTGCTCGCCGATGTCCTCCTCGACCCCGCCGCCTGGAGCCCGGCGCGGCTGGGCAGCGAACTTGCCCTGTGTCAGCGCGGCACGGTCGACGCCGCGATCGGTGCGCACCGCGTCGGCCGGCATCGTCAACCGGCTGCCCCGGAGACCGCCTTGGGGTCGCCGCATAGGGTCCGCGTCCTGCCACGGTCCCAGCCGCTTCGGGTGGTGGCCGGCTCGGCCGGCCTGGCGCTGGTGGTGGCCGGCGCCCTCGGGACGGTTCGGGCCGGCTGGTATGCCGGGCCCGGCAGCGAGGGCACCGCAGGCGCGGGAGTCACCGCGACGGTGGCGAGTCACCCGCGCCTCGTACCGGTCACCTCGACGCCGAGCCACACCCGCTCCGGGCTCCCGGCGGCGCTGACCGACCCGGTGATCGGCGATCCTGATGCCACCTTGCAGGCAGCCCTGGCGGTCCGGTCCGAGGCCCTCATGAGTGGGCGGCTCGATGCGCTGGTGGAGGCGCTGGCTCCCGACTCGGCGCAGTTCGCCGCCGATCGGGCGCTGGTGGGGCAACTCGCCGGGGCGCGGGAGCGCTACGACCGGCTGGCGTTCGTCGTCCGCTCGGCCCGGATCACCCGTCGCTCGGGGGCGGTCGTCTGGGTGGCCGCCGTCGTGGATCGGTCGGCATACCTGGTTATCGACGCCACGGACCGACAGGTCACTCGCCCCTCGGCCCCTGGCCGAGCGCTGGTCTATGAACTGCGGCTCGTGGCTGGTCGCTGGCGGCTCGCCGGCGTATCCGAGGAGGCGGCGGCGAGCCGGCTCAGCTGAGGGTGTCGACGGCCGCGGCCAACGTCGGGTGCTGGAAGTCGAAACCGGCGTCGAGCAGGCGTCGCGGCACCGCCCGCTGGCTTCCGAGGATGTCCTCGGCGAACTCGCCGAGCGCGGCGCGCAGAGCGAATGCGGGTGCGGGCAGGACCGCGGGCCGGCCGAACCGGCGCCCGATGGCGGCGGCGACCTCACGCTGCGGGGCGGGCTCGGGTCCGGTGAGGTTGACCGGACCGGTGAGGTCGACGTGGTCCACGAGGAAGGCCAAAGCGCGGACCTCGTCGGTCAGCGTGATCCACGGCCAGAACTGCCGTCCAGTGCCCAGCGGCCCGCCGAGGCCGAGCCGTCCGAGCAGCCCTATCCGCTGGAAGGCCCCTCCGTCGGCCGCCATGACCAGACCGGTGCGAGCCCATGCCACGGGGACGCCCGCCGCGACCGCGGGGGCCGTGGCACCCTCCCAGCGCTGGACGAGATCGGCCAGGAAGCCGCCGCCGGCCGGTGCCTCCTCGGTCAGGAGGGTGTCGCCGTTGTCGTTGCCGTAGTAGCCCACGGCGGATCCGTTGACCCAACGCACGGGTTCTCGGTGGGCGGCCAACGCACCGGCCAGGGTGGCCGTGCCGTCCAGCCGCGAAGCGACCAGCTCGGCCTTGTATGACGGCGACCATCGGTGGTCGCCGACCCCGGCCCCGCCGAGGTTGACCACCGCGTCGATGCCGTCAAGGACGGCGGTGTCGAGCCGACCCGAGGTGGGGTCCCACGACCGCTCGTCCGGGGACGTCGCCGGTCGCCGGACCAGACGGAGCACCTCGTCGCCGCGGTCCTGCATGTGCCGGCGCAGCGCCGAGCCGATAAACCCCGAGGAGCCTGCGAGGAGGATCCGCATGGTTGCCGGTCAGTCGCCGAGGGCGTCGTCGTAGCTCCCGTTCTCGAGCCGCTCCTTGAGAGTGGCCAAGAACCGGGCGGCGTCCGCCCCGTCGACGATGCGGTGGTCATAGGACAGCGCGAGATACATCATGTCGCGGATAGCGATCGTCTCCCCGCCCTCGGCATCGGTGACGACGACGGCCCGCTTCGTCAGCGTGCCGGTGCCGAGAATCGCCACCTGCGGTTGGTTGATGATCGGGGTGTCGAAGAGGGCGCCTCGACTGCCCGTGTTGGTAATGGTGAACGTGCCTCCGGCTAGTTCGTCGGGCGTGATCCGGTTGCTGCGGGTGCGATCGGCCAGATCGGCGATCGCCCGCGCGAGCCCGGCGAGGTTGAGGTCTCCGGCGTTGCGCACGACCGGGACGATCAGTCCACGCGGGGTGTCGACGGCGATGCTGAGGTGCTCGGCCCCGTGATAGACGACGGTGTCGCCATCGATGCTGGAGTTCACGGTGGGGTGGAGCTTGAGCGCTTCGCACACAGCGACGGCGATGAACGGCAGGTAGCTGAGCTTGACGCCTTCGCGGGTCTCGAAGGAGGTCTTGGCCTTGGCCCGGGCCCGCGAGATCCGGGTCATGTCGACCTCGATGACCGTCGTGAGCTGGGCCGACACGTGCAGCGACTCGACCATCCGGGCTGCGATCACCTTGCGCAGCCGGGACATGGGCTCGGTCGTGCCGCGCTTGCTCGGGCCGGCCGGTCCCGCCGCCGCCGGGGCCGCTGCGGCCGCAGGCGTGGGTGTGGGTGCCGGCGCGGCCGCTCTGACCTGCGCCTCAGCCGCCAGTCGCGCTGCCTGCGCCGCGTCGAGGACGTCCTGCTTGCGAATGCGGCCGCCGACGCCAGTGCCCGACACGGTGGCCAGGTCGACCCCATGCTGAGTCGCCAGCTTGCGCACCAACGGCGTGACATAGGCGGAGGCGTCGACGTCGGTGGCCTGTGCCGGAGCCTGTGCCGCCACGGGAGCCGGAGCGGGGTCTGCAGTCGGGACGGGTGCTGGCGTGGACGGCGGGACGGGGGCCGGGGTGGCCACCGGAGCCGGAGTCGGGACGGCGGCTGGCGTGGGCGGTGGGACGGGGGCCGGGGCCGCCACGGGAGCCGGAGCGGGGTCTGCAGGCGGGACGGGTGCTGGCCCGGACGGCGCGACGGGTGCCGCAGCGGGGACCGGCGCCGCCGCCTCGCCGATCAGGGCAAGTGCGGTGCCGACGGCCGCCGTCTCGTCCTCGGCGACGAGAATCGCCGAGAGCACGCCGGCGACGGGGCTGGGCACCTCGGTGTCCACCTTGTCGGTCGAGACCTCCAGGAGGGGCTCGTCGACGGCGACGGAGTCACCCACCTGCTTGAGCCAGCGGGTGACGGTGCCTTCGGTGACCGACTCGCCCAGGGCCGGCATGACGAGCGCCGGGCCGGAGGCCGCCGCGGGGGCCGGGGGGTTGGACTCGGCAGGAGCAGGTGCCGGGGCGGGTTCAGCCGCCGGTGCGGGCGCGGGTGCCGCCGGTGCGGGCGCGGGTTCCGCTGCCGGTGCGGGCGCGGGTTCCGCCGCGGGTGCTGGGGCGGGCTCGGCCGCCGATGCCGGCGCCGCAGCGGCTCCGGCCTCCCCGATGACGCACAGGTCGGCGCCGACCGGGACCGTCGCGTCCTCCGGCGCGAAGACTTCGAGCAACGTTCCCGCGACCGGCGAGGGGATCTCGGTGTCCACCTTGTCGGTGGAGACCTCCAGGAGCGGCTCGTCGACGGCGACGGTGTCACCGACCTGCTTGAGCCAGCGGGTGACGGTCCCCTCCGTCACCGACTCGCCCAGGGCTGGCATCGTGACTCGCTGCGTCATAACCGTCTTCTCCTTGTGTCATCCGCCGGCGCCATTGGCTCCTAGCCTAGGCGTGCGCGTGCAGGGGGCGGCCGGCGAGGGCCATGTGGGCCTCGCCGAGGGCCTCGTTCTGGGTGGGATGTGCGTGGACCAGAGCGGCCACCTCTTCGGGGAGGGCTTCCCAGGAACAGATCAACTGCGCTTCGCCGACCTGTTCGCCGATCCGCGCGCCGATCATGTGGATGCCGACGACCGGACCGTCCGGGACCCGGACGACCTTGACGAAACCGCTGGTCTGCAGGATCTGCGAGCGGCCGTTGCCCCCGAGGTTGTACTCGATGCTGGTCGCTGCGCCGTAGTGTTCCCGGGCCTGGTCCTCGGTCAGACCCACACTGGCGATCTCGGGGTCGCAGTAGGTGACCCGGGGGATCGTCCGGTCCAGCACCGGTTGCGGTGCTTGTCCGGCGATCTCCTCGGCGACGAAGACGCCGTGCGCGAAGCCGCGATGCGCGAGCTGGAGGCCGGGCACGATGTCGCCGACGGCATACACGCCGGCGACGTTGGTGCGCAGCCGCTCGTCGGTCAGGACGTAGCCGCGGTCCATGCCGATACCGGCGGCGTCATACCCCATCCCGGCGGTGACCGGAACCCGGCCCACGGCGACGAGGAGCAGGTCAGCGGTCAAGCGGGTGCCGTCGGCGAGCTGGACCGTCACGTCGTCCGGCCCGTCCTCCGCTCCGGCCACGGCGACGCCGGCACGCACCGTGATCCGCCGCTTGCGGAAGGCCCGCTGGAGGGCGGCCGAGATGGCCGGCTCCTCGGCGGCGACGAGCCGGTCCAGCGCCTCGACGACGGTCACCTCCGCGCCGAAGCTACGGAAGACCGAAGCAAACTCGACACCGATGACGCCTCCGCCGAGCACGATGACCCGCCGGGGGACCGTGGTCAGTTGCAGCGCCTCGGTGCTCGTGACAATGCGGCCACCGATCGGCACCTGGGGCAGGTGCCGGGGAGCCGACCCGGTGGCCAGGACGATGTTTCGCCCCTGGATCTGGCGATCTCCGACCGCCACGGTGTCCGCCGAGACGAGCCGGCCTTCGCCCTCGACGACCTCGATCCCGCGGCCGGTGACCAGACCGGTCAGCCCCTTGTAGAGGCGCGACACGACAGCCTGCTGGTAGCGCAGGACGTGCTCCATGTCGATGCCGTCCGCGCTGGCGCGCACTCCGACGGCCGCGGCTTCCCGGACCGTGTCGGCCACCTCAGCGGCATGAAGCAAGGCCTTGGTCGGGATGCACCCCTCGTGCAGGCAGGTGCCGCCGATCTTGGCCCGCTCCACGAGGGCGACCGAGAGGCCCAGCTGCGCACCACGCAAGGCGCACGCGTAGCCGCCGCTACCGGCTCCGAGGATCACGAGGTCGTGCACGGTCGACATCTTGTCATCACGGTGGCGCAGCGCGACACCGATGACCAGGCGGCGGTCTGCTCGTCGCACGGTCGGCGCGGACGGCCACCAGAGGCACACGCCGCCCAGGATCGGTCGGGTCACCCTCTAGAGTGTTGGGGTGGCGTGGTGGGACAAGGTGCGTGGCGGTGAGCGCAACGATCGCTCCGACGGACCGAGCATGGGCATCGATCTGAAGGCGGTTCGCGCGCACTTCCGCGCGTTCATCGCCTCCCGTCGCGGGGTCGAGGCGTATGTCGAGCCAGCGACGTCGGTCACCGCGACCACGGTCGTGCTCGTCGCTGCCGACGGAGAGTGGACGCGCCGGGCCGTCGGCTCCCGCGATCACGCCTTCTCGTTGTCTCGTGACCTGGAAGTGCCCGTCTACGACGTCAACCTCACCGGCTACCCCTCGCGTATGCGGGAGTGGACCAACCGGCAGCGACGGGGTGGCTCAGCGCCCGCCGACGCCATGTCCCCCGACACGGACGACATCGACGTCGACCGCGTCGACGACTAGGGGCAGCTTCAGTTCGGCCCGTGCAGCGACGGCACGGCGGCCAGGTCCTCGGCAAGGCTCACCAGCGTGCCCACGCCATACCCGGTGCCACCACGAGGGGTATAGCCGTAGGGAGCGCCGTCGTTGACTGCCGGCCCGGCGATGTCGAGGTGGGCCCACGGGATGACCCGGTCCTCGGAGCGCACGAACCTGGACAGGAACCCGGCGGCGTAGAGCATGCCGCCGTGGAGCGGTCCGCGGTGCGCCAGGTCTGCCACCGACGAGCGCAGCGAGCGGTCGACGTCGTCCGGAATGGGCAGGGGCCACACGGGTTCACCGGCGCGATCGGCCGCTGCCTGGACCGCTGCTACGAGCCCTTCGTCGGTGCCGAGCACCGCACCGATCCGCGGCCCCAGGGCGGTGATCTGAGCGCCGGTCAGGGTGGCGATGTCGACGACGGCGTCGGGCGCGGCCTGCACGGCATCGACCAGGGCATCGGCCAGCACGAGGCGGCCCTCCGCATCGGTGTTGACGATCTCGACCGTCGTGCCGCCGCGCATCGTGACGACGTCCCCCGGCCGCGCCGCGCTGGAGCCGGGCAGGTTCTCGGCGAGGGCGAGCCAGCCGGTGACGGCGATAGGGAGTTGCAAGGTGGCGGCCGCCAGGACGGCCCCCACGACGGCCGCGGCCCCGGCCATGTCGGCCTTCATCCCGAGCATGCCCGCCGCGGGCTTGAGGCACAGCCCGCCGGAGTCGAAGGTGATGCCCTTGCCCACCAGCGCCAGATGGCGCGTCGCGTCGACGGGTCGATAGCTCATCTGGACCAGAACCGGTGGGTGTATCGAGCCTGCTCCGACGGCGGTCAGGCCGCCATACCCTCCTTTGGCGAGATCGGCGCCGGACAGGACGGTCGTGCGCACCGCGGTCCCGTGGGTCTCGGCCCGAATGGCTGCCGCGAATCGCTCCGGCGTCAGTAGGTTCGCCGGCTCGTTGACCAGGTCCCGGCACAGGGCGACCGCTCCACCGAGGATCTCGCTGCGCCGCACGGCTGCGCTCGCCGCCGGCTCCCGCGAGCCTGCCCCGCCCAGCACGGTGATGCGCTGGACCGGCCACTCGGTGGCCGGGCGACGCCGACGGGCGGACATGCAGTAGGCGCCCAGTGCGGCACCTTCGGCGGCCGCCCGGAGGTCATCCGGCTCGGGACGAGGTGGGACGACGGCGACATGGTCGTAACCGGCCAGGCGGCGCACGGCCGCGCCGATCCCACGGCGGATCCGCTCGTCCGCGCGGCCAGGGCCGGCGCCGAGGGAGCCGATGCCGGCCAGGGCGACCAGCGGGGACACCAGCCTCGGGACCCCGGGGATGAGCGTCACCTCGTCGACCTCGCCGGTCAACCGCAGGGTGTGGATCGCCTCGCGCAGGTGCGTGTGTGCCGAACGGGGCAGCCCGTGCCCGCGCGGCAGCGTCGGCCCCTGTTCGGTGCGGATCAACGGCACGACGAGGGCCCCTACCTCGATCTGCGCGCTGTCCGTGTCGCTGAGCCTGAGCTCGGCCACGAAACGTGTTCCCCTTCTGTATCCCCAGGACTGACGGTGCTCGGCGCACTGGTGGTGCGTCCGGTCAGGTGCTCCGCAACCAGCTGGCCCCCCACGAGCCTTGGCTGCGTCGTCGGAGGCCCACGATAGTGCTCGCCGTGCCGGTGACTCTTACGGCCGCGTTAACCGCGGGTCATGACGACGACCAGCGCAGCGGCGACCAGGCCGGCGGAGAGGGCGACCTCGACGCCGGCACCCATGACGTCTCCGGTGACTCCACCGAGGCGGCGGCGGGCCACGACGGCGACCCGATGCGCGCCGGCCAGCGACGCCGCTGCTACCGCCAGGACGGCCACGGCACCGGCGATCCCCGACGTGGCCGCCAGCGCGACTCCGGCACCCACGATCAGCAGGGCCCCGAGGCCGGCGGCCGGCGCCGGCACCGACTCGGCGAACGCGGCTCCCAGCCCTCGTTCCTGGGCGGCCGGCACCCCGGAGCGGCACAGCCAGGACAGCGACTGCCGGCTCATGACCAGTGCCGTGACGGCGGCCCACCGTCCTGCGTGATCGGTCGCGAGCACGGGCAGCGTGGCGACATCGATCAGCACGACGAGGACCACGACGACGACTCCGGCTGGGCCGACGTTGCCGCGGTGCATGACGGCCAGGCTCCGGGCGGGCTCCGAAGCGCCGGCCAGCCCGTCGGCGAGGTCTGCGAGGCCATCCAGGTGGAGGGCGCGGCTCCAGGCCGCGAGTACGGCCATGGCCGCGACCGCCAGCACCAGGTCGAGGCCTCGACCGGCCAGCAGCCCGAGCAGCCACCAGGCCAGGGCCACGGGCAGCGCCGTCACGGGGGCCAACAGGATGGCGCGGCCGGCAGTGCGCCGGTCGACGGTGCGCGGCGGCCCGACCGGGAACCGGGTCAGCGTCCCGAAGGCCAGACGCCACGCGTCGATCCAGCCGTCGATCCAGGTGCCGCCTGCGGTCGTCACAGGAGGAACCGTAACCAGGTCGGTCAGTGGGGCGTGAGAGGGTGAGCCCATGAGTTCGGCATGGACGTGGGAGTACCTCGACGCAGCCGGCACCTCCATGAGCGGGCCGTCCCTTCCCGCCACGGCATACCCGACGCAATCCGATGCCGAGACCTGGCTGGGGCAGTCCTGGCAGGACCTGGCCGAGGCCGGCGTCGACGCCGTGTGTCTGTATGAGGAGGACGCCGTCGTCTACGGACCGATGAGCCTGCGACCGGCATGAGTGCCGCGACCACCGGGTCGGACGTGACCGACCTGACTCGGCGACTGCGCCACCGCGTGGCCGAGGCGCAGCGCGACTGGCGCTCGCCGGCCGTCAGTGCCGGAGTGGTCCGCGACGGTGCGCTTGTCTGGAGCCATCACGTCGGCTCGGCCCGGGTGGCGCAGGCCGACGTCGCGGCCACCGCGCCCACCGACGACACGGCATACCTCATCGGTTCGGTCACCAAGACGTTCACGGCCTTGCTGGTGCTCATGCTCCGGGACGAGGGCTTGGTCGACCTCGACGCGCCGGTCGGGCGCTACCTCGGTGATATGGCGCACGACGGGCTGAGGCTGCGCGAGCTGCTGTCCCACCACAGTGGGTTGCAGCGCGAACCTCTGGGGGAGATCTGGCAAAGCCTCGTCGGGCCGGATGCGCAGCAGTTGCTCGAGGACCTGTCCGGGACCGAGGCCGTCCTGCCGCCGTCGTTCCAGTTCCACTACTCCAACCTCGCCTATGCCCTGCTCGGTCAGGTCATCGAGCGGGTGACTGGGCAGAGCTACGAGTCGGTGCTGCACACCCGGTTGCTCGGTCCGCTCGGGATGACCCGGACGGGGCTCACCCCGCCCGAAGGACATGCCTACGGGTATGCCGTGCATCCCTTTGCGCGCACGGTGGCGCGCGAGGGCACGGTGGATCTCGGTGCGCTCGGCCCGCTGGGTGGGCTGTGGTCCACGGTCGCGGACCTCGGCCGGTATGCCGCGTTCGTGGCTTCGCCGGACCCGGCGATCATTGCGCCGGCCACGGTGGAGCAGATGTGTCGGCCCGTCGTGATGACCGACCTGGAGTCCTGGCGGGCCGCCTACGGGCTGGGATTCGGGATGCAGCGGCACGGCGAGCGCGTGCTCGTCGGGCACGGCGGCGGGATGCCCGGTTTCCTGACTGGGTTGCAGATCCACCGGGGCAGCGGAGTGGCGGCCGTGGTCTTCGCCAACACCTCGACGGTCGCCGCGTGCGTCGAGCTGGCTGGTGAGCTGGTGGTGGACACGCTGACCGCCGAGCCGGAACCGCCGAGCGCATGGGCGCCGGAGGAGCCGCGGGCCGAGCTCACCGAGATCCTGGGCCGGTGGTGGACCGAAGGGTCACCGTTGGAGTTCTTCGTCGATAACGGCCAGTTGTGTGCCGTACTGCCGCAGGACGGCATCGCGACGCTGACCCGGTTCGCCGCGGAGGGTCTGGACCGCTACCGCGCCGTGGACGGGCGCGAGCGGGGCGAGTTGCTCCTGGTGCGACGGGCGCCGAGCGGGTCGGTGGACCACCTAACCTTCGCGACGTATGCCGTCACCCGAGAGTTCACCGTCTCCGGGTCGCCCTGACCCCGCCCTGGCCGGCGTCGGCGGCCCACGGGGGAGGGACTGGCCTCAGGCCGGGAACTGCCCCCGCTGCACCTGGGGTTTGGGCATCCGAAGCGGTCGCATCTGCAGGACCCGCATCCCGGCATACATACCGGCACCGCGAGGGATCTGGTCGGCGCCAAACTTCTCCACGAGCCGCTTCTTGATCCTGCGCCATACCAGGAAGGCGTCGATCAGGGAGGCGATCATCAGACCGTAGGTCAGCAGCGCCACGACCGTGAAGACCGCCGGGTTCGTGCTCAGACTGACCGCGAAGCTCAGCGCGAGCAGGACGAGCATGGCCGGCATGAGGAACTCGCCGATGCTGCGTCGGGCGTCGATGTAGTCGCGGATGTACCGCCGTGCGGGGCCGGCGTCCCGCGCCGGCATGTGCCGCTCGTCCCCGGTGACCATGGCCTGTCGCTGCAGGGCCAGCGCCTCACGCCGGGCCACCTTCTCCTGCTCCCGGGCTGCCTTGCGATCGGTGACGACAAGCGGGCGGCGCCGGGCGGCTTCCTGGTCACGCCGCTTGGGGGTCGGGCGGTTCTTCGCACCCGGCCGCGCGGCGACCTCGGGGGCAGATGCGGCGTCTGTCTTCTGGCGTCCGAACACGGGGCCACTGTAGCCGCACGCAGGGCCGCCCTGGCCCGCCCGCCTCGGTCCCGCGCCTCAGCCGGCCCGGTCACCCACGTGCTGTGGCCGGCGTGGTCCGCGCCGGCGGCTCCTCCGGGAGCGCGAGCGGCTAGGGTCTGCAGGGTGACCGCTGACGTGCTTGCCCCGGAACGGATCGTGGCCCTGCGCCGGCGGGTCGAGGAGCTCGGCCCGCAACTACGCGCGGATCTGGAGCGTCTGACCCGCATCCCCAGCGTCTCGCTCGCCTCCTTCGACCAGTCTCACGTCGATGCCAGCGCCGCCGCTGTCGCGGACCTGCTCCGGGCCGAGGGCCTGCAGGTCGAGATCGTTCGCGCGGGCGGACGGCCGGCAGTCATCGGCCATCGCAACGGTCCGGCAGGCGCCCCCACGGTGACGTTGTATGCACACCACGATGTGCAGCCACCTGGCGACGAGGCCGACTGGGACAGCGCGCCGTTCGAGCCCGTCGAGCGGGACGGTCGGCTCTACGGCCGCGGCGCCGCTGACGACAAGGCCGGCGTCATGGTCCACCTGGCCACCCTGCGCGCCTTCGGGGACGGCCTGCCCGTCGGGGTGACCGTCTTCGTCGAGGGGGAGGAGGAGATCGGCTCGGAATCGCTGCCGGCCATCCTGGAACAGCACGGTGACCGGCTGGCCGCCGACGCCATCGTCCTGGCCGACTCGCAGAACTGGAAGATCGGCGTGCCGTCCCTGACGACGACGCTGCGCGGACTCGTGCGGGCCGTGGTCACCGTGCGCACCCTCGACCACGCGGTGCACTCGGGGATGTTCGGCGGCGCCGTTCCGGATGCGCTCACCGCGCTGGCCCGACTCCTGGCGACCTTGCACACCGAGGACGGCAGCGTCGCCGTCGCCGGTCTGCGGGCCGGCGTAGCCGCCGACCTCCCGTATGACGAGGCGACCCTGCGGGCCGAGTCGGGGCTGCTCGACGGGGTGCAGCCGCTGGGCACCGGCAGCTTCCTCGACCGGCTCTGGACCAAGCCCTCGTTGACCGTCATCGGCATCGACGCCCCTGCTGTCGACCGGGCGTCCAACACACTGCTGCCGAGCGCGCGGGCGAAGGTGTCCATGCGCATCGCCCCCGACGAGGACCCCGCCGCGGCATACCAGGCGCTCGCTGCGCATCTGCGCGACCACGCGCCGTGGGGAGCCCACGTCGAGGTCACCCTGGACGACGACGGGCGCGGGTTCGCCGCTGACGCGGTCGGCCCGATCTACGACCACGCCCGTGCCGCGTTCCGGGAGGCGTGGGGGACCGAGCCGGTCGACATCGGGGTCGGTGGCTCGATCCCGTTCATCGCCGCCTTCGCCGAGCGGTTTCCCCAAGCGGCCATCCTCGTCACCGGCGTGGAAGACCCGGACACCCGGGCCCACGGGGCGAACGAGTCGCTCCATCTCGGCGAGTTCGAGCGGGCCTGCCTGGCTCAGGTCCTGCTCGTGGCGCGGCTCGGGGCCAGCACCCGGTAGGCCGCGGGGTCGAACCGGCGGACCGCCCGTTCGAACGACCAGGTCGTGCCGGGCCACAGGGTCACGTTGCGACCGTGACGGTCGAGGTACCAGCTCGAACAGCCACCGGTTGACCAAATGGCCGTCGCCAAGCGGCGCTGGAGGGCGGCATTCCACGTTTCGGTCGCCTCGGCAGTGACCTCGAGGGGGCCACGGCCGGGGGAGCGGAGGTGCTCGATGGCTTCGCCGACATACCGGACCTGCGCCTCGATGACGAGCAGCATGGAGGTGTGCCCGAGGCCGGTATTGGGCCCGACCAGGAAGAACAGGTTGGGAAAGCCCGGCACCGCTGTCCCCTTGTAGGCGTGCACCCCGACCTCATCCCACCACGAGCCGAGGGTGCGCCCCGAGGCGTCGGCCACCCGGTCGGCGATCGGCGGGCGCATCGGCAGGAAGCCAGTGGCGCAGATCAGCGTGTCGACGGTGTGCTCGCGCTCGGTGCCCTCGGCGTCCCTCGTGATCACCGCGCCCGGACCGACCCGCACGATGGGGTCGGTGACCAGGTGCACGTCGGGGCGACGCAGGGCGGCGTAGTAGTCGTCGGAGATGAGGACCCGTTTGCAGCCCAGCCGGTATGACGGCCGGGCCGCCTCGGCCAGCTCCGGGTCCGGCAGCTCGCGCAGTCGGAACGCCGTTGCCCGGCGCTCCGCCAAGGCCGCGAATCGACCAGGTCGGGTGAACAGGGGCGACATCGCCTCACGGGAGACCCGGACCGCGCCGCGATGGAGCGATCGCAGCATCGGGAGGCGGGCTTCGAGACGGGCCACCGGCGGGGGGACGGGCCGATCGCGGCGCGGGAGGACCCATGGGGCCGAGCGCTGGTAGACGTCCACGGATGCCGCGTGACCGGCGATGGCAGGCACCACCTGGATCGCCGATGCCCCGGTGCCGATGACGCCGACGCGGCGACCGGCCACGGCCGAGCCGGCCTGCGGACCCCATCCGGCGGTGTGGACCACCGGGCCGGCGAAGGTCTCCAGGCCGGGCAGGTCGGGCAGCTTGGGATCGGCCAGCGCACCGCCGGCGAGCACCAGCACCGACGCCGTCCGGTGCCCCGTGCTGGTCCGCACGCGCCAGACTCCTGCCGCCCCATCCCACTGGGCCTGCTCGAGGGCGACCCCACACTCGACCCGCGACGCGATGCCATGCTCGGAGGCCACCTGCGCCAGATAGGCCTCGATCTCGTGTTGTGGTGCATAGCGTCGAGACCACCGCGCGGCCTGGGCGAAGGAGTACGAGTACAGCACCGACTGCACATCGCAGGCGGCGCCCGGGTAGGCGTTGTCGCGCCAGGTGCCGCCCAGTGCGGTGCCGCGCTCGATGACCTGCCAGTTGTCATCCCCGCCCTGACGCAGCCGGATGGCCATCGCGACCCCGGCGAACCCGGCGCCGACGATGAGTGTGCGGGTGTGGGGGACCGACGGCGTGCTCACCTGGATCATGGTAGGTCGGTGCTCTGGCACCATGACCTGCGTGCGCGTCGTCCTTGCCCCCGATGCCTTCACCGGCACGCTGACCGCCAGACAGGCGGCCGAGGCGATGGCCGACGGTTGGCTGCGCGAGGCACCCCATGACGATCTCGTCCTGCTCCCGCTGTCCGACGGCGGCACCGGCTTCGCCGACGTCCTGTCCTCCGGGGTGAGCGGGGCGCGGACCGTGCCGATCGTCGTGCGCGATCCCTGGTCCCGGCCGACCCCGGCCGTGCTGGTGTGCGATCCCTTCGGCACGGCGTATGTCGAGGCCGCCGCGGCGTGCGGACCGGATCTGGTGGGCCCGGAGCCCGGGGATCCGACGACGACCACCACCCTCGGCGTCGGTGACCTGGTGGCCGCGGCGCTCGATGAAGGTGCGCGCGAGATCGTCGTCGGGCTGGGCCGCAGCGTCGCGCTGGACGCCGGCGCCGGACTGCTCGCCGCGCTCGGCGCTGGTGAGCTCGAGGTCCTCGGCCGGGGCGGGTTGGCGCTGTCGGCGGTGGGACTCGGCGACCTCGCCGGGCTGGTCCCTGTCGTGGAACGGTTTCGCAGCCACGTCCGGCTGGCGATGGCGACCGAGGACGACCTGCCCCTCCTCGGCCTGCAGGGCACGACGGCCACGCACGCCGTTGCGCTCGGTGCCGACCCAGACCGCGAGGCGCTGCTGGAGAGCAGCCTGGGCCACTTCGCCGAACGGGTCCGCCGTGTGGTGCCCGGTCCGGTCGACCTGTTGACCGGCACCGAGGTGCGCGCCGACACGGCCGCGGGCGCCGGTGCCGCCGGCGGGGTCGGCTTCGCCCTCTATCTGCTGGGGGCTCGGCGCCGACGCGGATTCGACGTCGTCGCGGACGCCGTCGGGCTGGACGGGGCACTTGAGGGCGCCGATCTGGTGGTCACCGGCGAGGGATGTTTCGACTGGTCCTCGCTGCAGGCCAAGGTCGTGTCCGGTGTCGCAGCCCGGGCTCTGATGGCCGGCGTGCCCGCGGTGGCGGTCGTCGGCCAGGCGACCGTCGGCCGCCGCGAGTCGATGGGCATCGGGCTGAGCGGGGTCTATCCGGTGGCCGACGCACCCGAGCGGGTCGTGTCGAGCCTGGCCGATCCCGGTGGCGCGCTGGCGGAGCGGGCTGCCCGGGTGGCGCGCACCTGGTCGCCCTACCGGTAGCGACCAGGCCCCGAGGTAAGGTAGACCTTCATAGGCCAGGGCAGGTCGGGAACAATCGAGGCACTGCCGTCGCTGGACGCAATGACCACACCGCCACGAAGCACAAGGACCGGACATGACGACCCAGAACGAGACGACCACTCACGGCGTGGTGCTGACCGACGTCGCCGCGACCAAGGTCAAGAGCCTGCTCGAGCAGGAGGGGCGCGACGACCTGCGGCTGCGGATCGGGGTCCAGCCCGGTGGCTGTTCGGGTTTGGTCTACCAGCTCTACTTCGACGAGCGCACCCTCGACGGTGACGCCGTGCGCGACTTCGGCGGCGTCGAGGTCGTCGTCGACCGGATGAGCGCCCCTTACCTCGAGGGCGCCACCATCGACTTCGCCGACAGCATCGAGAAGCAGGGCTTCACGATCGACAACCCGAACGCGGCACATTCGTGCGCCTGCGGGGACAGCTTCAGCTGACCCGAGCCGCTAGGGTGCCAGGGTGCGCATCGCGGTTACCGGATCCATTGCCACCGACCACCTGATGACCTTCCCGGGTCGGTTCGCCGACTCCTTGGTCGTTGATCAGCTGAGCAAGATCTCGCTGTCCTTCTTGGCCGACAACCTCCAAGTCCGTCGTGGCGGTGTCGCAGCGAACATCTCCTTCGGTATGGCGAACCTCGGTCAGCGCCCGGTGCTCGTCGGTGCCGTCGGGGAGGATTTCGTCGACTACCGCTCGTGGTTGGAGCGGCACGGCGTGGACTGTGACTCAGTCCGGGTGTCCGGGACCCAGCACACGGCCCGGTTCGTCTGCACCACGGACACCGAGATGGCTCAGATCGCCACCTTCTATACCGGCGCCATGGCCGAGGCCCGCCAGATCGAGCTGCAGCCGATCGCCGACCGGGTCGGGGGCCTGGACCTCGTGCTCATCGGCCCCAACGACCCCGAGGCGATGTTGCGGCACACCGATGAATGCCGCACCCGGGTCATCCCGTTCGCGGCCGACCCCAGCCAGCAGCTGGCTCGGATGGACGGCGAGCCGATCAAGCGACTCATCGACGGAGCGGCCTACTTGTTCACCAACGAGTACGAGTCGCACCTGATCACCCAGAAGACCGGCTGGGACGAGACCGAGATCGTGCGACACGTGGGCGTCCAGGTCACCACCCTGGGCGGTGATGGCGTGCGGGTCCGCCGCGCCGACGAGCCCGAGATCTTCGTCCCGGTGGCCAAGTCCCGGGCGCCGAAGGTGGACCCGACGGGCGTCGGTGATGCCTTCCGGGCCGGCTTCCTCACCGGTGTGGTGGCCGGGCTCGACTATGTGCACAGCGCCCAGGTCGGGTCGATGCTCGCCATTCACGTCCTGGAGACGGTCGGCACGCAGGAGTATCGCCTGAGCAACCGCCGCTTCATCGACCGGATCGACGAGTCCTACGGCGCGGACAGCGCGGCGGCCATCGGTGAACGGGTCCGCTGCCCGCATCCCTAGCCCGGAGCACCCGTCGTGCCCATCGTGCCCCCGTTGCCCGGATACGTCTTCGACGTTGCCGATGACGCCGACGACCTGGTGGGGATCGGTGCCGACCTGACCCCGGGTGCCCTGCTCGAAGCCTATGTCGCCGGGGTCTTCCCGATGGGGATCGGGGCCGACGGAGGGCCCCCTGTGGGGTGGTGGTCCCCGGAGCCTCGGGGGGTGCTGCCGTTGGACGGACTGCGAGTGTCCCGATCACTGCGACAGGCGTGCCGCCGGTATGACGTCACGTTCGACCAGGACGTGCCGGCGGTCATCGAGGGGTGCGCCGACCCGCAGCGGGAGGGTCGGTGGATCACCCCCGAGGTCACCGAGGCCTACCTGCAGCTGGCGCAGCTCGGATGGGTGCACTCCGTCGAGGTCTGGGATGCGCGGGGTCTGGCGGGAGGACTGTATGGCGTGGCCGTCGGAGGCCTGTTCGCCGGCGAGTCGATGTTCCATCGTCGCCGCGACGCCTCGAAGGTCGCCCTGGTGGCCCTCGTCGACCGACTCCGTAGCGACGGTGACCAGCGCAGGCTGCTCGACGTGCAGTGGTCCACGCCCCACCTGGCCCGGTTGGGCGCTGTGGAGATACCCCGGGCGGCATACCTTCAGCGTCTCGAAACCGCCGTTCAGGCCCCCCTTCCGCCTGGGTGGTAGCCACCCCTTGTAGCGGGCCGAATAGGGCTCCCACCAGCACATCTCGTGTGAGACACGACAACTGTGAGGGGGCGTGCGGGGGGCACTGTGTGCAGTAGGGTGTGCTCGACAGTGGACGAGCCATGAAAGGTGCCTCCGTTGCGACCGCATGCCGACACGCCGACCCCTCGGTGGGTCCGACGTCTCCTCCTCGCCGCCTCGACCGTGGGCCTTCTGGTCCTCAGCGCTTGCAGCGGAGTGAGCAGCGGCTACCTGCCGAAGGCCGAGGGTGACGCGCAGTTCACCAGCGAGACCGCCCGAGTCATCACGCTCTGGAACGGCACCTGGATCGCCGCGCTCGGTGTCGGGGCCATCGTGGCGGGCCTGCTCATCTACGCGATGATCCGGTTCCGTCGGCGCTCGGACGACGCGGCCTTGCCTCCGCAGGTGAAGTACAACGTGCCCATCGAGGTCATGTTCACCGTCATCCCGATCCTCATGGTCGGGGTGCTCTTCTACTACACGGCCCGTGACGAGAGCGCCCTGCTCGATGTCTCGAAGAAGCCGGATGTCCAGATCAACGTCGTCGCGAAGCGCTGGAGCTGGGACTTCAACTACGTCGACTCGGGTGTCTACGAGACCGGTGTCCACACCGAGATCAACACCGACGGCACCGGCGCGCCGCAGCCGGTCCTCTACCTGCCGGTCGGGAAGCGGGTCGAGTTCACCCTCAACTCGCGTGACGTCATCCACTCGTTCTGGGTCCCGGTGTTCCTCCAGAAGTTGGACATGATCCCGGGCAAGACGAACACGTTGCAGATCACCCCGACCCAGGTAGGGGAGTTCCAGGGCAAGTGCGCCGAGTTGTGCGGTGCCTACCACGCCTACATGCTCTTCAAGGTCAAGGTCGTCCCGCAGGCCGAGTACGACGCAGAGATGGCCCGCCTCAAGTCCGCCGGTCAGGTCGGACAGCTTTCCGTCCAAGACAGCCCCGAGCAGCTCGTCCCCGGTGACGAGAAGCTCCTTCCGACCCCCAACGGGAGCGCCTCATGACCGCGACCAACCCCACCATGGAGTACCGCCCGGTGTCGGCTTCGGGGAAGGCCAAGCTGGCCCCTGGCCAGGTGGTGCTGAACTGGGTGACGACCACCGACCACAAGAAGATCGGCAACCTCTACTTCATCACGTCGTTCATCTGGTTCCTCCTCGGCGGCGTCATGGCGCTGGTCATCCGCGCCGAGCTGTCCGAGCCGGGTCTGCAGGTGGTGGACAACCCGGAGCAGTACAACGCCCTGTTCACCATGCACGGCACGATCATGCTGCTGCTCTTCGCCACCCCGCTGTTCTCCGGGTTCGCCAACGCGATCATGCCGTTGCAGATCGGTGCGCCCGACGTGGCGTTCCCGCGGCTGAACATGCTGTCCTACTGGCTCTACCTGTTCAGCGGCCTGGTCGCGGGCGCCGGTTTCCTGGCCCCCTCCGGTGCGGCGTCGTTCGGCTGGTTCGCCTACACCCCGCTGTCTGACGACACGTACACCCCGGGCATCGGCGGTGACCTGTGGGTCTTCGGTCTGGCCGTCGGTGGCGTTGCGACCATCCTTGGGGCGGTCAACTTCATCACGACGATCATCTGCATGCGCGCGCCCGGTATGACGATGTTCCGGATGCCGGTGTTCACCTGGACCATCCTCATCACGTCCATCCTGGTGCTCATCGTCTTCCCGGTCCTGGCCGCGGCGCTGCTCGGTCTGGGCGCGGACCGCAAGTTCGGCACGCACCTGTTCGACGCCTCCAACGGTGGCGCGATGCTGTGGCAGCACATGTTCTGGTTCTTCGGGCACCCGGAGGTCTACATCCTGGCGCTGCCGTTCTTCGGCATCACCAGCGAGGTCGTGCCGGTCTTCTCGCGCAAGCCGATCTTCGGCTACAAGACGCTGGTCGGTGCCACGATCGCCATTGCGGCCCTCTCCTCGGCCGTGTGGGCCCACCACATGTACGTCACCGGCCAGGTACTGTTGCCGTTCTTCGCGATCATGACGATGCTCATCGCGGTTCCGACCGGGGTGAAGTTCTTCAACTGGATCGGCACCATGTGGGGTGGTTCGCTCAGTTTCGAGACACCGATGGTGTGGACCCTTGGCTTCATCTTCACGTTCCTCTTCGGCGGCCTGACCGGTGTCATGCTGGCGACGCCGGCACTCGACTTCCACCTCTCCGACAACTACTTCGTGGTGGCCCACTTCCACTACACGGTGTTCGGCACCGTGACGTTCGCGATGTTCGCCGGTTACTACTTCTGGTGGCCGAAACTCACCGGGCGGATGCTCGACGAAAAGCTTGGCAAGATCCACTTCTGGCTGCTCTTCTTCGGTTTCCACACCACCTTCCTCATCCAGCACTGGCTGGGTGTGTGGGGTATGACGCGGCGCTATGTGGACTACCTGCCCGAAGAGGGCTTCACCATCGCCAACCGGGTCAGCACGGCCGGTTCCGTGATCCTGGCGGTGTCGATGCTCCCCTTCATCTACAACGTCTGGAAGACCTGGCGGACCGCCCCGTTGGTGGAGTCCGACGACCCGTGGGGCTACGGCGCCTCGCTGGAGTGGGCGACGTCGTGTCCGCCGCCGCGGCACAACTTCGCCTCGATCCCGCCGATCCGGTCCGAGCGCCCGGCCTTCGACCTGCACCACCCCACTGCCGCAGCACACACGGCGGTGGCAGACCAGGCCGTCGTCACCAAGATCAAGGGCAAGGGAGCCGGACAGTGAAGACCGAGAGCAAGATCTTCCTGTTCCTCTTCGCCTTCTTCATCTTCTTCGCGCCGTTCTATGGCTGGCTGACGCAGTGGAAGGAACTGCTCGGTCCGACCGCTTTGTTCCTCACGGCGATGCTTGCTGCGCTGGTGTGGTTCTACCTGCAGCACACCGGCAAGAAGCTGCCGCTGCGTCCGGAGGACAACCCGGACGCCGTCCAGGCGGACGCCGAGGGCGACTACGGCAACTTCAGCCCCAACTCCTGGTGGCCGCTGGCCGCCGGGTTCGCCATGTCGGTCACCTTCGGGGGCCTGGCGGTCGGCTGGTGGCTCGCCATCATCGGCATCTTCTTGCTGGTGCTCTCGTTGGTCGGCTGGGTCTTCCAGTACTACCACGGCGAGTACGCCCAGTAGGCCGCCGCGCCCACCCGTGAAAAGGGCCATCGCCATCACGGCGGTGGCCCTTTGGCATGGTCCAGAGGTGTTCAGCCCCAGCCGAGCTGGTGCAGTCGCTCGTCGTCGATCCCGAAGTAGTGGGCGATCTCGTGGACAACGGTGACCGCGATCTCGTCTCGCAACTCGTCGAGGTCCGCACAGCAGCGTTCCAGGGGCCCCTGGAAGAGCGTGATCCGGTCAGGCAGGTCCAGTCCCCATCCGTCGCGCTCGGTCAGCGGAACGCCCTCGTAGAGCCCCAGGAGGTCTGGTTCGTCCGCGGGCGGCTCGCCCTCGATGAGGATGGCCACGTTGTCGACCTGGTCGAGCAGTGCCGAGGGGATGAGCGCCAGAGCCTCATCGACGGCAGCCTCGAACTCGGCTCGGGACATCCGAACCCCACGGGGCGTCATGGGTCAGCCCTTCCCCGGCGCGAGCGACGGTGTCGGCCGACCCGTCTAGTGTGGCCGGATGATCGATAGACACCAGCATATTGACGCAGAGGCGGCCCGATTCGCCGCCGTGTTGGCGGCGGTGGCCCCACAGGCACCCGTGCCCACCTGCCCGGGGTGGACCGCGCATGACCTCCTCAAGCACCTCATTGAGGTCCACGAGTTCTGGGCGGCGGTGATCGGCGACCACCTGGACGCCGACGGCGTCGAGGACCTCCAGCGAAACCGGACGCCACCGCCGGACGATGTGGCGGGGCTCCTGAGGGCCCGCGCGTGCGCCACCACCGACCTGCTGGCGGCGCTGGTGGCACGAGACCCGGCAGAGCCCGCGTGGAGCTGGTTCCCGCCGGATCAGAGCGTGGGCTTCACATGGCGCATGCAGACCCATGAGGCGACGATGCATCGCGTTGACGCGGAGCTCACCGCCGGCACCGAGATCGGCCCGATTGCGCCCGAGGTCGCAGCTGAGGGGGTCGACCACGTTCTCGACGTCATGTGGGCCTGGGCGCCACCGGACGCCGAGAGCCGTGCCACGGGTGTGCTCGAGCTGCTCGCGGAGGACACCGGGCAGCGGTGGCTGCTGCAGACGCGGCGCTGGTCGGGCCAGGCATGGGGGCAGACCTTCGACAACATCCCCACCTGCGTTCGGGTGTCGGTCGGTGACCCCGCCGCCTCGGTCCGGGCTGCAGTGCAGGATCTGGACCTGCTGGTGTGGACCCGGGCGGATCGGGGAGTGGCCCGATCCGGTGACGCCGCGGTGCTCGCCGAGTTCCAGGCCGTGCTGGATCAGGGGATCCAGTAGCGCACCGGAGGGGAAGGCGAGGGCCGCCCGGACCATGCGGTCCGAGCGGCCCTGCGGCCTAGACGGTGATGCGTCCGATCAGCGGGCCGCATCGTCTGCGGGACTGTGCTCTGCTGACTCGATCGCCTCGTGTTCCCCGTGATGGTGGGCCGCTGCGAGCTCGGCCGGAGTGACGGGGGCGACGCGGTCACCGAAGTAGAACTTCGACCACTTGACGCGGCGCTGGTCCTTCTTCGACGTCGGGCTGGCCACACCGTTGGCGTCGGTGCCCGCGCCCAACGCGAGCGGCTCCGCCGACTCGTGCTGCACCAGTCGCCACCGCGAGTACGGGTCGAGCGGCTCGTGGATCTCGCTGAACTCGCCTTCCGCCGACCGGTAGATGTTCCCGGTCTCGCGCCCGTGCAGCACCAGGTTGCGGTCCGCGCGCTGCAGGGACAGGCAGACCCGCTTGGTGATCCAGAAGACCAACGGGGGCAGCAGGAAGATCGCGAACTGCAGCACCGTGGTGATGTCGTTGATCGACAGGTGCAGCTTGATCGCCAGGATGTCGTTGACGCCGGCGAGCGCGAGCACGGTGTAGAACGCGATGAACGCCATACCGATGCCGGTGCGGACCGGGTTGTTGCGGGGGCGGTCGAGCAGGTGGTGCTCACGCTTGTCCCCGGTCACCCAGGCTTCGATGAACGGGTAGGCGCCGATGGCGCCGTACACCAGCGGGATCAGGCCAAGGGCACCGATCGCCACGTTGAGGCTGAGGGTGTAGCCGAGCGCGGTGAACTCAATGGTGCCCGGCAACAATCGCAGACCGCCGTCGGCGAACAGCATGTACCAGTCCGGCTGGGAGCCCGCGGTGACGGGGGAGGGGTCGTAGGGACCGTAGGCCCAGATCGGGTTGATCGTGAAGAACGCCGAGATCAGCGCGATCAGCCCGAAGACGACGAAGAAGAAGCCGCCGGCCTTGGCCATGTAGACCGGCATGAGCGGGAAGCCGACCACGTTGGTGTTCGTCCGCCCCGGCCCGGGGTACTGGGTGTGCTTGTGCACCATGACGAGCAGGATGTGCGCCGTGAAGAGCGCGATCATGATGCCCGGGATGAGCAGGACGTGGGCGGTGTAGAACCGCGGGATGATCGCCTCACCCGGGAACGCACCGCCGAAGAGGAAGTACGAGACGTACGAACCCAGGACCGGGATCGACCTCATGAACCCCTCGGCAGCGCGGATGCCGGTGCCGGAGAGCAGGTCGTCCGGCAGCGAGTAGCCGGCGAAGCCCTCGACGATCGCCAGCAGCGACAACACGGTGCCGATGACCCAGTTGATCTCACGCGGCTTGCGGAAGGCGCCGGTGAAGAACACCCGGAACATGTGGACCATGACGGCCACGACGAACATCAGCGCGGCCCAGTGGTGGATCTGCCGGATGAGCAGCCCACCGCGGATGTCGAAGGAGATGTTCAACGTCGTGGCGTAGGCCTCCGACATGCCCTGGCCCTGCAGCGGCAGGTAGGACCCGTCATACGGGACCTCGCCCATGCTCGGCACGAACCAGAAGGTCAGAAAGACGCCGGTGAGCAGGCAGATGATCATCGAGTACATCGCGACTTCACCGAGCATGAACGACCAGTGGTCCGGGAAGACCTTCTTGAGCATGTGGCTCATCGGCTTGGCGGCACCGGTGCGGTCGTCCAGCCAGCCGGCCACGCCGCCCAGTTTGCGCATACCCGGCCCCACCTCGCGGGGGTCGGTGTCGTCGGCGCGCAGTGCTGCGGCGCCGCGTGGGGCTGCTGAGGTGCTCATCCACGCTCCCAGAAGCTCGGGCCGACGGCCTCATGGAAGCCCTCGGGTGCGACGAGGTATCCCTCATCATCGACGATGATCTTCAACTGCGGCAACGCACGTTTGGCAGGACCGAAGATGACCTTGCAGTCCTCCGTGACGTCGAACGTCGACTGGTGGCAGGGGCACAGCAGGTGGTGCGTCTGCTGTTCGTAGAGTCCGACCGGGCAGCCCACGTGCGTGCAGATCTTGGAGTAGGCCACGATGCCTTCGTAGCCCCAGTCGCGTGCCTTGGTCGACACGAACGAGGACGGGTCGAGCCGCATGAGGATGACGGCCGCCTTCGCCTTCGCCTCGAGAACGCCCTTCCACTCGGCCCGGCCCGCGGCGACGTTGTCCTCCTCGAGCCAGTGCATGCTCTCGGGCAGGACGTGGAAGACCGACCCGACGGTGACCTCGTCGGCCTTGATGGGGGTCATCTGGGGGTCGCGCATGAGGCGGATCGGCTTGCCGGCGCGCGGGCCCTCGGTGGGGATGTCCCAGATCGTGCGGGACAACTCGTCCTTGGGGAGCGGGCCGAGCGAGCCGGCGACCTGGACGACGAACGGCAGGGCGAACAGGCCCAGTGCCCCACCCAGGGAGTACTTGATGAGGTTGCGTCGCGGCAGCTGTGCAGCGTCGCCGCCCTCGAGGACGGTCGCCACGGCCGCCGCACGGGCGTCGTCGTCGCTGCGTAGGGTGTGCCGTTCCTCGACCACCTCGTGATCGGGCATGAGCGTCTTGGCCCAGTGGACGGCGCCGAGGCCGATGCCGAGCAGGCTCAGCGCCATCATCGCGCCGAGCAGCAGGTGTGAGGCGTTCGTCGTGCCGATGCCGGGGAAGAACAAGGTCGCCCGGTCGTCCACGAGGAAGTAGACCAGGATGAAGCCCAAGGTGCCCACCATCGAGACACCGAACATGATGGCGACCTGCTTCTCAGCCCGGGCCGCCGCCGAGGGATCGGTGTCGGCGAGCCTCGGGACATGCGGGGGCAGTCCTGGGTCCTCGAACCGCTCGGGCAGCCCCGGCGCGCCGACGGGAGTCACCTCGGCGTGGGTCGTGTGGTCGGTCATAGCCCTCGTCGTTCCTGTTCGGTTGTCGTCAACTACGTGAACGGTGTGGCGTGGTCAGGCGGCCTTGGACCCGAGCCAGACCGCGGCTCCGATCATGAGGCCGAGGCCGAAGATCCAGGCGAACAATCCTTCAGACGCCGGGCCGAGGTTGCCCAGGGCGTAACCACCCTGCTGCGGCTGCGCCTCGATGGCCTTGAGGTAGCCGATGACGTCGTTCTTGGCCTCAGGGGTCAGGTTGGTGTCGTTGAAGACGGGCATCTGCTGCGGGCCGGTGACCATGGCTTCATAGATCTGGCGACCGGTGACGTCCTTCAGGGCCGGTGCGTACTTGCCGCGGGTGAGCGCGCCACCGGCTCCGGCGAAGTTGTGGCACATGGCGCAGTTGACCCGGAAGATCTCGCCGCCGAGCCGCAGGTCGGCATCCTTGCCCTCGGTGTACTGGGCGTCAGGGATAGCCGGGCCAGGGGCCAACGCCGCGACATACGCGGCCATGGCGCCGATCTGCTCCTCGTCGAACTTCACGACATCGTTGCGGGGGACCTGCACTCCGGGCGCGTTGGCCGGCATCCGGCCGGTTGAGACCTGGAAGTCCACCGCTGCGGCACCGACGCCCACCAGGGTGGGTCCGGACTTGGTTCCTTCGGCGTTGAGTCCGTGGCACGTCGCGCAGTTCGCCAGGAACAGCGACTTGCCGGCGCTGACCTGGTCCTCGGTGGCGACTGCTGCCTTGGCCTGCTTCGGGGCGACCAGCGAGTAGGCGGTGCCGACGAGCGTCAACCCGAGGAGCAGCAAAACGGCGAGCGCAGCAGGGTGGCGACGGCGGGCTGCCAAGGCGTTCACGATGTCGTCCTGTCGTCTGTGTGGGGTCTGGTTGTCATCGGGGCAGGTAGGGCGGGCATCACCGCAGGAGGTAGATCGTGGCGAACAGCGCGATCCACACCACGTCGACGAAGTGCCAGTAATAGGACGTCACCACGGCGCCGGTGGCCTGCCGGTGGTCGTAACGCCTGCTGGTGAAGGAGCGGGCGATGATCAGCATGAAGGCGATGAGCCCGCCGCTGACGTGCAGGCCGTGGAAGCCGGTGGCCATGTAGAAGATCGACCCGTACTGGTCTGAGGACAGCGTGACGCCTTCCGAGGCCAGCTTGGCGTACTCGTAGACCTGCCCAGCGATGAAGGCGGCACCGAAGATGTAGGTGACGACATACCACTCACGCATGCCCCACTTGCCGATCTCGAACAGCCCGCCGGTGCGGGAGGCTTGGAGCCGCTCGGCCTTCATGACGCCGATCTGGCACCAGACCGAGGAGATGACCAGGACCAGGCAGTTGATCGAGGCGAAGGGGACGTTGAGCTTCTCGGTCTGTTCGGCCCACAGATCGGTCGACACCGACCGGAGCTGGAAGTACATCGCGAAGAGCCCAGCGAAGAACATGAGCTCGCTCGACAACCACACGATGGTGCCTACTTGCACCATGTTCGGCCGGGTCACTGGACCATGACCCGCCACGGCCGGTGGGTGCGAGACGTTGCCGGTGAGTGCAGATGCTGTCGCCACGGGCCTCATTATGGCCCCAAACCCGCCCACACGCGCCATGACCTGCCGTGATCCATCTCGCGTGGCGTCTTTCTTGCCCGTGCTGCGCGGTGGATGCCTGGGTGCGCCCGGTACCATCCGAGCATGACTTCAGCCCTCGAGCAGGCAACCCCGAGCCGTCCGGTCACGGTGCTTCTGTACAGCGACGACGTCACGACCCGCGACGCGGTCCGGCTCGCTGTGGGACGGCGCCCGGCGCCCGATGTCGAGGTGTCCCGATGGCATGAGTGCGCGACCCCCGAGGCTGCCGTCTCGGCCGTCGACGGGGGCGGCTTCGATGTCCTCATTCTCGATGGCGAGGCGACGCCGTTGGGCGGCATGGGATTGTGCCGCCAGCTCAAGAACGAGGTCTTCAACTGCCCGCCCGCCATCGTCTTGACCGGTCGCCCGCAGGACGGCTGGCTGGCCGCCTGGTCGCAGGCCGACCTCGTGGTGCCCCACCCACTGGACCCGGTGGCGCTCTGCGGCGCCGTCGCGGCAGCCGCGCGCAGCCGGGTTCCGGCCTGAGTCGGCCGATGACCGTTGATCGCAGCCACCTGACTTGGCCGGTGGTGCTGACGAGCCTCGCCCGCGGCGAGGACCTCACGGCCGAGCAGGCCCGGTGGGCCATGGGCGAGATCATGGCCGGCGAAGCCACCTCGGCCCAGATCGCGGCGTTCGTCATGGGTTTGCGGGCCAAGGGTGAGACGGCCGTCGAGGTGCGGGCCCTGGCCGACACCATGCTCGGTCATGCTGTCCTGGTCGACGTCCCGGGCGTGACCCTGGACGTCGTGGGGACCGGGGGAGACCGGGCGCACACCGTCAACATCTCCACGATGGCGGCGATCGTCTGTGCCGGGGCGGGGGTGCGTGTCGTCAAGCACGGCAACCGGGCGGCGTCGTCGGCCTCCGGATCGGCCGATGTGCTCGAGGCGCTCGGGGTCGACCTGGCGCTTCCGGCAGACCGGATCGCGCAGATCGCGACCGAGGCCGGCATCACCTTCTGTTTCGCTCAGGCACATCACCCGTCGCTGCGGCACGCCGCCGCGACCCGGCGCGAGCTCGGGACGGCCACCGTCTTCAACTTCCTCGGCCCGCTTACCAACCCCGGGCAGCCGACCTACGCCGCTGTGGGGGTCGCCGATCGACGGATGGCCCGGATCCTGGCCGAGGTGTTCGCCGACCGGGGAAAGACCGCCGTCGTCTTCC
Source organism: Actinomycetota bacterium (assembly GCA_052034115.1). Lineage (GTDB taxonomy): Bacteria > Actinomycetota > Actinomycetes > Actinomycetales > Dermatophilaceae > Lutibacillus. The sequence goes on along the minus strand of JBPOIZ010000030.1, from coordinate 39,451 downwards.
GCGGTGACGACGGGCTCGACGAAGTGACCGTCTCGACGACGACCTCGGTGTGGTGGGTGCACGGCGGAGCGATCCGCGAGCATGTCCTGGATCCCGCTCGGCTGGGCGTCCCCCGTCACCCGCTGGAGTCGCTGCGCGGCGGCAACGCCTCGGACAACGCCCAGGTGGTGCTCGACGTTCTGGGGGGCTCGCGAGGCCCAGTGCGTGACGCGGTGGTCCTCAACGCCGGTATGGCGCTGGCGCTGGCTGAGCCGGTGGCGCCCACGGATGGCGCGACCCTCGAGGAGGTTCTCGGCGCCGGGATGGCCAGGGCCGCGGCCGCCGTCGACGACGGGTCAGCCCGCGCGGTGCTCGACCGGTGGATCGCAGCCACGTCGGGCTAGTGCCGACGGGGTCGGATCAGGAGCCGTCGAGCCCGAGGGAGAACGCTGCTTCCAGGTCGTGCCGGGAGTAGGTGCGGAAGGCGATGTGGGTCGACATCGCGCGCACCCCGGCGACCTTGCCGATGCGGTCGGCGATGACGTCGGCCAACGCCTCGTGCTCACGCACCCGGACGACCGCAACCAGATCGACGTCTCCAGCCACCGAGTAGACCTCGGTGACCCCGTCGAGGTCGGCGAGCTGCTGAGCCGCCTCCGGGATCCGGTCGACGTCGCAACTGATGAGGACGATCGCAGTGATCACCCTCGCAGCCTAGCCGTGCGGGGCGGCGTCCGGCTCAGCCGGCCCGCTGCTGGGCCAGGCCGGCCCGGTCCCGGTGCAGGCCTGCGGCACCCCCCACAGGGCACGCCCAGTCGCCATCGAGGCTGACGATGCGCACTCCCGGCTCGTCGAGCCACCGCAGGAGCAGCTCGCACTCCTCGATCGTGGCTGCCGGCACCGGTGCGGTTGGCCTCGCCACGACCTCCGCGGTGCGCACCAGGCTGTCGACATACGGCATCGGGTCGGCTCCCCGTGGGCTGACCGCGACGCCGGCCAGCCGGCCATACCGGATCGCCACGAGCTCCCAGCCGCCACCAGGTCGCCGTCGGGCCGCAACCAGCTCCGGGAGGGCCGCGAGGGGGCGGACCCGCTGCTGGCGGGCCAGGCCGGTCACGAGGAGCTCCCAGCGGTCGCGGATCGTTGCCGCCTCTTCGAAGCGCTCGCGCGCCGACAGGTCCTCCATGCGCGTGCGCAGGGCCTGGGCCAGGTCGCTCGAGCGCCCCTCGAACAAGGCGGCTGCGGCGGCGACGACCTCCGAATAGGCCGGTCGGGTCTGGGCCCCGGTGCACGGTGAGCCGCAGCGGGCCATGTCGGCCAGGATGCAGGCGGAGTGCTCGGGCGCGGGTCGCAAGGCGCCGCTGCACTGGCGTAGCGGCAGCACCTCGTGGATCGCTGCGGCGGCATCAGCGGCCTGGGCCTTCGCGCGGAACGGCCCGAGGGCGGCGGCGTCGGCGCGCACCTGGCGCACGATGCTCAGCCGGGGGTAGGGCTCGGCCGTCAGGACGACCCACCAGGGACGTTCCGGCCGGGTCGATCGGCGATTGAACCGCGGGCGCAGCTCGGCGAGCAGCCGCAGCTCGCGGACCTGCGCCTCGAGGGTGGTCTGGCACACGACGGGCTGCACCGAGCTGGCGAGCGCGACCATGTGCGCCATCCGGGACCGTTGTTCCGAGGCGGTGAAATAACTGCGGACCCGGCGACGGATGTCCTGCGAGGTGCCGACATACAGCGCCTTGCCGTTCGCGTCGCGGAAGAGGTAGACCCCGGGCGCCTGGGGCAGGCCCTCGGCGAGGAACCTCTTGCGACGCTGGGCGGGGCTGACTCGGCTGGAATAGCTCAGCAGCTCTTCGAGGCTGTGAACCCCCTGGTTGCCGACCCGCGCGATCAGGGCATGGAGCACATCGACGGTGGCCCGGGCGTCGTCCAGGGCTCGGTGGGTCGGGGTGGTCGTCGATCGGAAGAGCCCGGCGAGAGTGCTCAGCTTGCGGTTGTGCGCCTCGTCGGAGGAGACCAGGTGCCGTGCCAGGTGGACCGTGTCCACGACCTGGAACCTGGGCCACGGTAGGTCGAGTCGCCCGGCCGCGGCTCGGAGGAACCCGGTGTCGAAGCCGGCGTTGTGGGCCACCAGGACGGACCCGGCGGCGAAGTCGAGGAACGCCGGCAGGACAGTGTCGATGCGGGGCGCGGTCGCGACCATCAGATCGGTGATGCCGGTCAGCACCGAGATGAAGGGCGGGATCGAGGCCCCCGGATTGACCAGCGTCTGGAACTCGCCGAGCACCTCGCCGCCGCGGACCTTGACCGCGCCGACCTCGGTGATGGAGTCGGTGTGCGCCGAGCCTCCCGTGGTCTCCAGGTCGACGACGACGAAGGTGACCGCCGACAAGGGCGTGCCCAGGTCGTCGAATGTCGCCTGGACCACGGTCACGCGAACGACGGTATGACGGGCCACCGACAAGGTCGTGGCGGCGCGCCCGGAGGCTGTCAGACCTCGTCGGTAGCGTCGGCATCGACGTCGAGGGACGTCAGTGTGGTCGAGGTCTTGAGGAGGCGGCTGTGCTCGTCGACTGTCAGGGATGTCCGGTCGCCGGCGTCGCGTGCGGCGAGTGCGTCGTCGCCACGGTGCTGGATCTCATCGAGGCACACCCGTCTCGGGACGGCGCGGTTCCGATGGATCCGGCGGAGCGTCGTGCGGTCGACATCTTCGTGGCCGGCGGTTTGCTCACGCGGCGCGGAGCCGCCGGGGCGGTCACCCATCTGGTCGGCGGTTCCCGTTCGGCGGTCGGCTGAGCGGGCGGCATGCTGGGGGCGTGATGGGGCGCCGGATCCGACGAGGCACGGGAGCCTCGCGTCCGGCGCCGAGCCTGGCCGCCACGCGAGCGGTGGTCCTGACCCTGGCCGTCGGCGTCCTGGTGGTCGGCTGCACCGCCCCCTCGCCGGTTCCTCCGGCCCGGCCGTCTGGTGGTTCGTCGTCCGATGCGTCACGGCCCGGTGGGCCGGCCGCGACGGGCGCGACGGAGCTGCCGGGCTCGGCGCCGTCAACGGCACGGCTTCGTGCGGTCGTCGAATCGGTGCTGTCTCGACGGGCGGCCGCCATACGGGATGAGGATGCGGGGACATGGACGGCCACTGGCGCCGATCCGACCACCTTCGCGGCCGTGCACCGGCTCGCCGTCCGGGATCTTGCCCTGGTGCAGGTGCGCTCCGTCGTCGAGGCGGTGTCGAGTGCGCCGGGTGCGCCGCGCTGGATCGTCGGCGTCGATCTGCGGTATGAGCTGGCTGATCTGCCGACGTGGTCCGGGCGGGCCAGCGCGGACTGGGTGATCGGCCCGGGCGGTCCGGACGGTCCGACGTGGCGAGTGGTCGAGGAGTCCTGGCGCGGGCCGGCCCCGGTGTGGACGCTGCCGGGCCTGCGGGTCGAGCGATCCCCAGGGGTGGTGGTGGCGGGGAACGTCCCGGTCGGCGAGCTCGCACGAGTAGCCGCGCGGGCGGCCACGGCCCGCTCCGCGATGTCCTCGGTATCGCCTGGCATCCCTGACCTGCTGGTCGTGGCCCCGGCCACTGTCGAGGACCTGACCACGCTGCTGCCCGGGGACCGACCCGGCAACGACACAGCAGCGGTGACCACCGGTCGATCGCCAGCGGGCGGCAGCGACACGATCCACCTCGTCCCGGACGTCGGGCTCAGCGACGCCGGCCTCCAGGCCACGTTGACCCACGAGGCGGTCCACGTCGTGCTGCGGGAACAGCATGGGGCCAATGCTCCGCTGTGGCTCGTCGAGGGGTTCGCCCAGGAGATCGGGTATGCCGACCTGGACCTCCCGGCCGGCCGGATCGCCGCCGAGGGCCTGGCCGACATCGCAGCTCGCGGGCTTCCCCGCGCCCTGCCCACCGACCAGGAGTTCGACGCCCACCCAGGGGTGGCCTACCCGTTGGCCTGGCGTGCCGTCCACGTCCTGACCCACCGTGCCGGGCAGGCGGCCGTGCGCGATCTCGTCGGGCGGTGCGCCGACGACCCGGCCGGGCCATCGACCTGTCCGGCCCACGTCGCACGGGTGTGGGGTGCGCCGGTGGCCTCGTTCGTCGAGGCCTGGCGGGCCGACCTGGCTCAGCTGGCCACCCACCGGCCCTGAGGGCCGACGCGGCGCCCTCAGCCGCCGTACAACGCCTCGACCTCAGCGGCGAAGTCGCGCATCACCACGTTGCGCCGCAGCTTCAGCGACGGCGTGAGGTAGCCGTTCTCCTCGGTGAAGTCGCCGTCGAGGACAGCGAACTTGCGGATCGACTCCGCCTTGCTCACGCCCAGGTTCGCCGTGTCGACCGCCTGTTGCAGCGCGCCCTGAACCACCGGGTTGGACCGAGCCTGCTCGAGGGAGAGCCCGTCGAGCCCGTTGTTGCCGGCCCAGCCCGGCCACATCTCGGCGTCGAGGGTGAGCAGAGCGGCGACGAACGGCTTCGCGTCACCGACGACGATGCACTGCGAGATCAGCGGGTGGGCGCGGAGCGCGTCCTCGAGGATCGCCGGCGCCACGTTCTTGCCCCCGGCCGTGACCAGGATCTCCTTCTTTCGCCCGGTGATCCGCAGGTATCCCTGTGCGTCCAGCTCGCCGATGTCACCGGTGGTGAACCACCCGTCGGAGAAGGCGGCCGCCGTGGCCTCGGGGTTGTTGAAGTAGCCCCGGAAGACGTTGTTTCCCTTGATGAGGATTTCGCCGTCGTCGGCGATGCGAATGCCGACTCCGGGCAGCGGTGCCCCGACGGTGCCGATCTTGGCCAGTTCTGGCGTGTTGACCGTGGCCGGGGCCGTCGTCTCGGTCAGGCCATAGCCCTCCAGGATGGTCACGCCGACGCCGCGGAAGTAGTGCCCCAGGCGGGTGCCGAGCGGGGCACCTCCGGACACCGCCCACTGGACCCGGCCACCCATGGCCTCGCGGATCTTGGCATACACGAGCCGATCGAAGAGCGCGTGCCCCAGGCGAAGCCCGAGTGGGATGGTGCCGGAGTCCAGGGCCTCGCTGTAGGCAATGGCGGTCGAGGTGGCCTTGGCGAAGATCGTCCCCTTGCCGCCGGCAGTGGCCTTCTGCTCGCTGGAGTTGAAGATCTTCTCGAAGACGCGCGGGACGGCCAGGACGAAGGTGGGGCGGTAGCTCGAGAGGTCGGTCAGGAGGTTCTTCAGGTCGCTGGAGTGGGCGAGCTTGGCCCCGGACTCGATGCACAGCACCTCGATGAACCGGGCGAAGACGTGGGCCAGCGGTAGGAACAGCAGGGTGCTCGCGTCCGCGAGACCGACGATCTGTGCCATCCGGACCGTGGCGTTCTCGGCGAGGTCGCGGAAGTTGCCGTGGGTCAGCTCGCAGCCCTTCGGGCGACCCGTGGTGCCCGATGTGTAGATGACCGTTGCGAGCGTGCCGCGACTCAACGACGCCCGCCGGGCGTCGACGTCGCCGTCCGGCACCGCCGCACCGCTGACCACCAGCTCGTCCAGGTCACCGGCGTCGATCTGCCACACGTGGTGGAGCGCGGCCAGGTCCGCTCGCACCTCGGCCAGAACGGCGGTATGGCGTTCGCTCTCGACGATCGCGGCGACGGCACCGGAGTCCGAGCAGATCCAGCGCACCTGGTCCGCGGACGAGGTCTCGTAGATCGGGACGACCACACCGCCGGCAGCCCAGATCGCGAAGTCGAGCAGGGTCCACTCGTAGCGGGTCTTGCTCATGAGGGCCACTCGATCACCGACCTGGATCCCTGCGGCGATGAGCCCCTTGGCCACGGCGCGGACGTCGGCGGCGAACTCGATGGCCGGGACATCGCGCCATCCGGCCTCATCCGGCCGAGCCAGGGCGGCCCGATGTGGGTCCCGCTCGGCGTTCCGGAAGGGCAGGTCGGCGAGGCTGCCGACGGTGGTGGGGGTGACGGCCGGCGGGACGAGATGCTCCTGCACGGGATCAAACTCCTTCGAAGGCGGCGCCAGCGGGCAGACACTGGCCGACGACCGGGTGCCCCGACACTATCGGAGCGGTCAGGCTCGGGGGGTTCGAGGAGACTAGGGCAACTGCGGGTAGCCTGGCCTCCGCGGAGCCGCCACCCAGAGGAGTCACGCATGGCCGAACGCACCGAGTCCTCCATCGATATCGCGGCACCGGCCGCGGATGTCCTGGACGTCATCGCGGACCTGGAGCTGTATCCCGAGTGGGCCGGAGATGTCCGCGGTGTCGAGATCATCGCCGAGGACGGCGACGGCTGGCCGGACCAGGCGCGCTTGGTCTTCGATGCCGGGGTGATCAAGGAGGCCTGCGTCTTCGACTACGAGTGGGACATCGTCGAGGACGGCACCGGTGTGGTGTCGTGGAGCCTGGTGGAGGCCTCCACCCTCAAGGCGATGAACGGCTCGTACACGCTGGAGGCCATGGACGGCGGCACGCATGTGACCTACCGGCTGGCCGTCGAGTTGACCATTCCCATGCTGGGCACCCTGCGACGCAAGGCCGAGAAGGTCATCGTCGAGTCAGCCCTGCGCAACCTCAAGGCCCGCGTCGAGGGGTGAGCGGAGCTGGCCGGGGTCGCCCGGCCGCCGCCACCGTGCAGCAAGGAGCCACGTCGTGACGCTGGACCAGGACCCCGACGGCATCGGATCCGTCGCCGAGGAGGCAGCTCGGCTCCTCGAGGCGCTCGGTGCGCCGTCGCCGACGGACGGCGTGGGCCTGGGACGGTCCACGCGGGGTCGACCCGTCCCGGGGCCGCGCACGAACCGTCCTGCGCCCGGCGCGGCCGCGAACCCGTGCACCTGTGGCTCCAACGACCGGGCGCAGCACGGCGCGGCCGCCGCCGACCAGGGCGCTGAATGCCGGATCTGTCCGGTGTGTCTCGGGATTCGGGTGCTGAAGGACATCCGGCCGGAGATGTTGGCCAGCCTGGCCGACCTGGCCACCGACATCGCCACGTCCTTGCGGGTGCTCGCCGATGATCGGCGCCCGCCACGACCTGGTGCCCCCCCACGCAGCGGCGAGAATCCGCAACGGGAAGGTCAGCCATGAGCACCCTCGCGATCGGCATCGACATCGGCGGGACGAAGGTGGCCGGTGGTCTGGTCGATCACGCCGGTCGGATCATCGATCGCACCCGGCGCGACACCCCCCACCGCTCGACCAGCCCAGACGTCGTCGAGGACACCATCGTCGAGGTGGTCCAGGAGCTGCTCGACCGGGCGCCTGGGCACTCGGTGGCCGGGGTGGGGATCGGTGCAGCGGGCTTTGTCGCCGCCGACCGGGCCACCGTCGTCTTCGCCCCCCATCTGTCCTGGCGCCAGGAGCCCTTGCGCGAGGCGCTCACCGGACGGTTGGGCACAGCCATCACGGTCGACAACGACGCCAACGCCGCGGCCTGGGCCGAGTGGAAGTTCGGCGCCGGACGCGGCGAGACGCATCTGGTGATGATCACGTTGGGCACCGGGATCGGCGGTGGCATCGTCATCGACGGCCAGATCCAGCGTGGGCGTTACGGCATAGCGGGCGAGTACGGCCATATGCAGGTGGTGCCGAACGGAGTGCGCTGCGAGTGCGGCAACCGCGGCTGCTGGGAGCAGTACGCCAGCGGCAACGCCCTGGTTCGGGAGGCCCGAGCCTTGCTTCTGGCCAACTCACCGGTCGCCGCGGACCTGCGGGCCCTGGTGGGGTCCGAGGACCAACTGACCGGCCCGTTGGTGACCGAGTCGGCGCAGCGCGGTGACGCCACGTCGATCGAGCTGATCGCCGAGATCGGCGAGTGGCTGGGCCTGGGGATGGCGAATCTTGCGGCAACGCTCGACCCGGGCACCTTCGTGGTCGGGGGCGGTGTCAGCGCTGCCGGCGACCTGCTGCTCGGGCCGGCTCGCACGACCTTCCAGCGTCAGTTGGTGGGCCGGGGTTACCGTCCGGTGGCCCGCATCGTCGCGGCCGAGCTCGGACCGGACGCAGGGCTCATCGGGGCCGCCGACCTGGCCCGCATCGAGGCGGTCGAGGGCACCGCCTCCCCATGAGGGTCCTGCGGGTCGCGACCTACAACCTGCGCGACTTCAAGGATGACCCTGCCGCGGCCGCCGAGATCGTGCGCCGCCTGGCCCCGGACATCCTGTGTCTCCAGGAGGTCCCGCGCCGGTTCAACACCGCGTGGCCGGTCAGTGGCTTCGCCCGGGCCGCCGGGATGCTGTGGAGTGGTGCCCATCGGGGTAGTGGTGGGACGACCGTGCTGACCAGCCTGCGCACCGCGGTGCGCGCCGTGGGGCATCATCGCCTTCCCGTCCCGGTGCCGCAGCGCCGGCGAGGGTATGCCGTGGCGTCGGTCGATTCCCCCGCGCCCCTCGTGGTCGTGTCGGTCCACCTGCCGCTGTCGGCGCGCGAGCGGCTGGACCATGCGCAGCGGGTCGTGGCCGACACGGGGGCTCGGGATGGGGCGCTGATCCTGGCCGGTGATCTCAACGAGGGTCCCGGCGAGGGAGTCGACACCTGGCTGACCCGCCGGTTGCACCGCCTCGACGACGCGGCACCGTCATACCCCAGCAGGTCCCCGGCAGCAGCCCTCGATGCGATCTATGGCTCCGTCGAGGTGGAACGCGTCGACTCCGACCCGGTCGACGTGCCCGAGGCCCTGCTGGAGCGGGCGTCCGACCACCGACCGGTCTGGGTCGACGTGCGGCTGCGCCCGCCCTAGACGGTATGTAGCGACGCCGTCGCTGTGACGGGGTTGCGGGCCGGGGCCTCGCTCACGAGATTCGTGGGTTACCGAGCAGGGGCCGCCTGCTCGGCCTATCCGACATTCGTGGGAGGCCCCGGTGTTCACCGAGCGTATGAGCGTGGGGCTTGACGTGCACGCACGATCGGTCGTTGCGGCAGCGATCGACGGCGTCACGGGCGAGCTCATCCAGTCCCGACTGACCCCGTCACATGAGCACATCCGATCCTGGCTTGGTGATCTGCCAGGACCCATCGCGGTTGCCTACGAGGCCGGGCCCACAGGCTTCGGCTTGGCGCGGTCGCTGGCCTTGGCAGGGATCCGGTGCGAAGTGGTGGCGCCGTCGAAACTTCAGCGCCCCAGCGGTGACCGGGTCAAGACTGACGCCAAGGACGCGATCCATCTGGCCAGGCTGCTGCGACTCGACGAGTTCACGGCCGTATCAGTGCCCACTCAGGACCAGGAATCAGCTCGTGACCTGGTCCGTGCCCGGGAGGACGCCCGCGGCGACCTGATGCGCGCCCGGCATCGGTTGTCCAAGCTCCTGCTGCGCCAGGGCATCGTCTACTGCGGTGGCCAGGCGTGGACCGACGTCCACGACGCATGGCTGCGGCGACAGCGGTTCGATTCGCCGGCGCTGCAGATGACCTACGAGTCCGACTACGACGCAGTCCTGACGGTGAAGGCCAGGCGGGATCGCCTCGATGCCGCGATCGCCGTGATGGCCGGCAACAGCGAGTTCACCCCCCTGGTGCGGCGGTTGGGCTGCCTGCGCGGAGTCAGCAACCTGACCGGGCTGGCCCTGGCGGTCGAGGTCGGGGACTGGCGTCGCTTCACCGGCAACACGATCGGTTCGTTCGTCGGGCTGGTGCCCTCGGAGTACTCCTCCGGGCAGTCACGGGTGCAGGGCTCGATCACCAAGACCGGCAACACCCACGTCCGCAGATTGCTGGTCGAGGCAGCCTGGCACCACCGCGCACGCTACGTGGTCGGTACGACGTTGCGTGACCGATGGGAACTCGCATCACCCGCTGCGCGTGCCAGGGGCGATGCCGGGAACCGGCGACTACACGCGCGCTGGAACACCTTCCGCGACCGCCGCAAACGGCATGTCGTCGCCAACGTCGCGATCGCCCGCGAGCTGGCTGGCTGGTGCTGGTCCCTGGCCGTGCTCGAGGAGTAGCCACCCACAAGCCGCTTCGTCGACCAACGTGGTGGAAGCAGCGCGTGGAGCGACCCGCGAAACCGCTATGAGCAGTCCGACCCCTGTCGGGCGACGCTTGACCCTAGACAAGCGGTCCGCTCCTGCCGAACACCCCGTCCTGCGGTAACCAACCCGCGCATATCAGTCTGACCGCGCGTCGCCACCGACACGCTCACCACCGACCACGTCGACGAAGCAGAGGCGCCCGCCCCCAAAAAGCGGGGACGGGCGCCTCAACCGGCCTCTTGACAGGAAGTCGCTACATATCAGCGGTGGGTGCCCGACGCTAGAGCCGAATCCCGAAGTCGTCGTCGTCACGGTGGACCCCGCCGCGCCGCACGAGCAGGGCAAAGCCGGCGACCGTGACAGCGACGGCGAGCAGCGCCCACCAGGTGCCGTAGTCGGGACGCAGGATGGCCACCGCAAAGAGGAGGACCGGTCCGCCGACCAGTCCCACCAGGGCGGCCCAGAAGGTGCCGTCCTGCGGCGGTGGCAGCGGGGCCGGCGCCGGGGGCTCCCAGTGGTCGTCCTCCGGCGCCGGCTCATAGCTGCGCCAGCCGGTCTCGACCGGGTCGTCACCGGGCCGGTGCTCGGGTGAGTTATCCACGGCATCTGTCGGGGGTGCGGACGCGGGACGGGCTTCGTCGAGCGAGGCCTCGACCTGCTCGTGCGGCACGTCGGACGCCGAGTCGTCCCAGTGGGCCACGATGCGCTCCCACTGTGCGTCGATGTCCTCCGGACGAGGCCCGCTCATCGGCGATCACCACACAGGGACGGCACGGACGACTCCTCGGGTCGGCAGGGCCCGATCTTCGCATGCCCAGATGGGACCGAGCCACGACCGGGGCACCAGACCGCCGCCGGTCGTTTCGCGTATAGTGCGTCGGCGTCACACTCCGAGGAGGGGCGAGTGTTCTACTGGGTGCTCAAGATGCTCGTCATCGGGCCCATCGTCAAGGTGCTCTTCCGCCCGTGGGTCGAGGGGGAGGAACACATCCCCGAGCACGGTGCGGCGATCTTCGCGAGCAACCACCTGTCCTTCTCGGACTCGATCTTCCTGCCGCTCGCCGTGCCGCGGCGGATGACCTTCCTGGCCAAGTCCGACTACTTCACCGGCACCGGCATCAAGGGCCGGCTCACTGCGGCGTTCTTCCGCGGCATCGGCCAGTTGCCCGTCGACCGCTCCGGGGGCAAGGCCGGTGAGGCCGCCGTGAACTCGGGGCTGAAAGTGCTCCGACGCGGCGATCTGCTGGGGATCTATCCCGAAGGCACCCGCTCCCCGGACGGCCGGCTCTACCGCGGCCGCACCGGTGTGGCCCGGATGGCCCTAGAGGCCGGAGTGCCCGTGCTCCCCGTGGCGATGATCGGCACCGACAAGGCTCAGCCCACGGGCAAGAAGGTCCCCAAGATCATGCGGATCGGCATCCGGATCGGTAAGCCGATGGACTTCTCCCGCTACGAGGGGATGGCCGAGGACCGGTTCGTCCTGCGTGCGGTCACCGACGAGATCATGTACGAACTCATGCGCCTGTCCGGCCAGGAGTACGTCGACATGTATGCGACCTCCATGAAGGAGCGGCTCGCGCGCGCGGTGCGGAACCGCGCGGCGCAGATCCAGGAGGCCGCGCGCCCGGGCCGCGCCGCCGAAGAGCTCGAGCAGGCGCTCGACGCGGGGGACGACGACGCCCCGCTGCCCAAGGCCGGCTAGTCCATCGGGCCGGTCGCCCGGGTCGCCGGCTCAGCCCGCCGTGGCGGCCTGGCGGCGCAGCACCTCCAACACTCGGGCGTCGACCCCCTCTGGTGTCAGCCGGTTCTCCAGGTTCTCGGTGCCGGCCCAGCGTTCGAAGCCGGAGTGGTCGGCGACATAGCCGAGTCGGGCCACGGCCGCGGTGACCTCGGCCCGTAGGTCAGCGGTCCAGGGCTGCACGTTCTCGGGCCGGCCGAAGACGAGCTCCGACACCTCGAGGAGTCGCCCCAGCTCGATGGTCGCGTCGGGATGATCGTCGACACGCAGGTCGCACACGACACCGCTGCCGTCATACCCACGGCCGGGATCGATGACGAGCAGCGCCGCCGACTGCCGCCCGCGACGGTCCCCGCCAGCACGATCACCGGCGAGCAGGGCCGCGTAGAGGCGACGCTCGATCGGCATACCGTCGCCAGCCATCCAGGCCCGTTCCATCGCCTCGATGACCTGCGGGCCGGTCAGGATGTTGCCCTGCACGGCGTATGCCGTTGCGGAGTCGGAGCCGGCCCGGCCACCACACCAGGGCAGGCACGCAGACCCGGTGAAGGTCGCTGCGCTGTCCGTCCCCACGACCCCGAGCTGGCGCTCGTCGCGAGCCGCGTCGCTGGCGGTGACCTGCGTGATGGCCTGCGCCGCATCGAGTCCGGCGGACAGCGCGGCGAGCACATCGGCCTTGTAGGAGACCTTGGCCAATGCCTGCGAGGCCACTGCGCCTACGGCGCCGTCGATTGCGGGCACCAACGCACCAGCAGCGAGGAACTTGCTCGCCACCGCGACGCCGAAGGCGGACCCCTGGCGCACGACGAGGGAGAACGTCATACGGCGACGATAGGCCAGGAGTTCACCAGACGGGCAGCGTGCCGAGGCACCGAGAGGGCGGCCTACGCTAGGCCGAGTGAGCATCGAGGCTGATCCCGAGGTCATCGCCGGGCTGAGGTCCTGGCGGACCTTGCCGGCACAACAGCAACCCCAATGGCCCGACGAGGCGGAGTTGGCGCTCGCGCTGCAGACACTGCGGGCCATGCCGCCGCTCGTCTTTGCCGGCGAATGCGACATCCTCACCGAGCGGCTCGCGGCGGCGTCGCGGGGCCAGGCCTTTGTCCTCCAAGGCGGCGACTGCGCCGAGACCTTCGCCTACGCGACGGCGGACAACATCCGCGACCGCATCAAGACGGTCCTGCAGATGGCCGCGGTGCTGACCTACGGGGCCTCACTGCCGGTCGTCAAGCTCGGGCGGATGGCGGGGCAGTACACCAAGCCGCGGTCCTCCTCGACGGAGACCCGCGGCGGGGTCACCCTGCCGGCCTACCGAGGGGACATGGTCAACGACTTCGAGTTCACCGAGGTCGCTCGCACGCCGGACCCGAATCGAATGGTCCGGGGGTATCACGCGTCGGCCGCGACCTTGAACCTCGTGCGCGCCTTCACCACCGGTGGGTATGCCGACCTGCGTCACGTCCACGACTGGAACAAGGGTTTCGTCAGCAGTGCGGCCAACCACCGCTACGAGGCGCTGGCCAAGCACATCGACAAGGCGATGCGGTTCATGGCGGCGTGCGGCGCCGACTTCGAGGCGATGCGGACGGTGGAGTTCTTCGCCAGCCATGAAGCCTTGCTGTTGGAGTACGAAGCCGCGTTGACCCGGATCGACTCGCGGTCCGGGCGGCCGTACGACACCTCCGGCCACATGGTGTGGGTCGGCGAGCGCACCCGCGAGCTCGACGGCGCTCATCTGGACTTCGTCTCCCGCATCCACAACCCGGTCGGCGTCAAGCTCAGCCCTCAGGCCGACCCGGACTACGTCATGAAGGTCATCGACAAGGTCGACCCGCAACGCACCCCAGGGCGACTCACCTTCATCACCCGGATGGGCGCGGCGCAGGTGCGCGATGCCTTGCCGCGCGTCGTCGAGCGGGTTCGCGACGAGGGTGCGCCGGTGACGTGGATCTGCGATCCCATGCACGGGAACACTTTCGAGTCGACGAGCGGCTTCAAGACCCGCGATTTCGACGATGTCGTCGAGGAGGTGCGCGGCTTCTTCGAGGTGCACCGGGAGTTGGGCACCCATCCTGGCGGGATCCACGTCGAGTTGACCGGGAACGATGTCACCGAGTGCCTCGGCGGTGCCGAGAAGATCCTCGACGCGGATCTGGAGAAGCGCTACGAGACGGTCTGCGATCCGCGCCTGAACCACCAGCAGGCCCTCGAGTTGGCCTTCCTCGTCGCCGAGATGCTCTCCCAGGACTGACATGACCCACGCCATCCGGGCCGATCTGCTCTCGGACACCCTGACCCGGCCCACACCTGGCATGCGGGCCGCCATGGCCGCCGCCGAGGTCGGTGACGACGTCTTCGGTGAGGACCCGACGGTGCGGGCCCTGGAGGAGCGGGTGGCCGAGCTGCTCGGCCATGAGGCCGGACTGTTCACCCCGACCGGTTCGATGGCCAACCAGTTGGGGATTAGGGCGCACGTGCGGCCCGGTGAGGAGCTGGTCGCTGATGCGCTGGCCCACGTCGTGCGGGCCGAGCTCGGGGCCGCGGCGGTGATCTCCGGGGTGACGAGTCGCACCTGGGCCAGCGACTCCGGGCGTCTCGACGCCTCCGCGGCGACCGAGATGGTGGTCACCGGCGTCGGCCCTTACCAGGTGTGCACCTCGTTGGTGTGCATCGAGAACACCCACAACTTCGGTGGTGGCACGGTGCAGCCGCTGGCCGCGATGGAGGCGGTGCGTGCCGCGACGGCGCCGCAGGGGGTGGCCGTTCATCTCGACGGAGCGCGGCTGTGGAACGCACACGTCGCCTCCGGGGTCCCCTTGCACGCCTACGGCCAGTGTGCCGACACCGTCTCGGTGTGCCTCAGCAAGGGGCTCGGCGCCCCGGTCGGGTCGGTCCTCGTCGGTGGCTCCGCGCTCATCGACGACGCCCGGGTATGGCGCAAGCGGCTCGGCGGAGGCATGCGCCAAGTAGGCATGCTCGCGGCCGCGGGCCTCTACGCGTTGGACCATCACCTCGAACGGCTGGCCGATGACCACGAGCGCACTGCTGCCGCCGCGCGGGCCTGCGCCGAGGTGGCTCCAGGCATCGTCGACCCGTCCCGGGTCGAGACGAACATCCTGGTGCTGGACACCGCGGCCGTAGGGATCGCACCAGCTGTCTTCGTCGCCGCGCTGGCCGATCGCGGCGTGCGCGGCTATGCGGTCAGCGGCACGCAGGTGCGCCTCGTCTGGCATCTCGATGTCGACGCGGCGGCCTCCGCTCTTGCCGTGGATGCCTTGACGGCGGTCCTGCGGGGCTGACCCGGGCGGTCTCCCGGCGGCCGGCTGACGCGCCCGTCATACCTCGTGGTGGCGTGCCTCGATGGTCTGGTCCGAGGGGGTGCGGGGCACGAGCTCGACGAGGTACATCGCGGCGAGCACGAGCACCCCGCCGAGCCACATCCGGGCAGTGACCACCTCATTGCCGAGCCAGACCGCGAAGGCAGCGGCGAAGACCGGCTCGAGCGTCATGATGACCGCCGCGCGGGTGGCGCTGAGGTGGCTCTGCGCCCAGGTCTGGCCCAGCAGCGCCACGACACCGGCAACAACGGCCATGTAGGTGACCGCTGCCCAGGCACCCACGCCCCTGGGCAGGCTGAGCCCACCCGGTATGGCGGCCAGGCCGGTGATGGCCGCGATGACCATCATCTGGACGGCCGACAGCGCCAGCGCCCGGTGCGCCGTCGCATACCGGCCGAGCCCGACGATATGTCCGGCATACAGCAGCGCCGAACCCAGGGTCAGGGCCTCTCCGAAGCCGATGGACAGACCGCGCAGCGAGAGCACGGCCAGGCCCGCCGTGGCGACCACCACGGCTGCCCAGGTCGCCGTGGTCAGCCGCTCGCGGAACGCCAGCGCCGACAGACATGGGGTCAGGACGACGTAGGTCCCGGTGACGAACCCCGACACGGTTGCTGGCGTGGTCACCAACCCGACCGTCTGGAGGATCTGAGCGGTGCCGTAGAGGGCACCCAGGGCGACGCCGAGAAGCACCGAGCGTCGCGGCAGGCTCCGGATGGCCGGCCACGCGAGGACCATCAGGACCAGGGCCGCCATCGTGAAGCGCACCGCCAAGAAGTCGGCGGCCGGGACGGTCTGCAGCACCCCTCGGATGAGGAAGAACGTCGATCCCCAGATCGCGGTGAGGGCGACGAGGACGACGGTGGCCAGCCCCTCCCGATGGGCGCGGGGTGGCATCAGATGATCTGGATGGTGACCGTGCTGCCCTTCGGCACCAAGGTGCCTTCGGCGGGGTCCTGGAAGCGGACCGTGCCGAAGTAGCCACCGAAGAGGCTCGTCACGGACACCTTCAGGCCGGCAGCGCGCAGAATCTGGCTGGCCTCGTCCCGCTGCCTGCCGATGACCGACGGCACGCTCACCAGGACCGGCCCCTTGGACTCGACCAAGGTGACGGTCTCTCCGCGGAACAGAGTGCCCTGTATCGGGTCTTGACGCAGCACTCGACCCTTGGCGACGGCGTCGTCGTTGACCGGCTCGCCGAGAGCCACGGTCAGGCCCAGCGACCGTAGGCGCTTGGCCGCCTCGTCGATCGGGGTGTTGCGCAGATCCGGGACGTCGATCGGCTCGCGCCCCTTGCTGACCACGATGGCGACGGCGGTGCCCTTCTTCAACGCGGTGCCCGCCTTGGGCTCTTGGGAGACCACCTTGCCCTTGGCGACCTTCTCGTCGAAGGCCGAGCGCTGCGCGCCGAGCGTCAGGTTGTTCTTCGCCAGGGTCTCCTTGGCGGCCGAGGCGAGCGTGCCGACCAGGTCTGGGGCGTCATACCGTTCTTTGCCCTTGGACACCACGAGGTCGACCGCAGTGCCTTTGCGCAGGGCGGTGCCGCTGGTCGGCTCTGACGAGATGACCACACCCTTGGTCACCGTCTCGCTGAACGCCTCGCTCACCGTGATCGTCAGTCCGTTCGCGCGCAGGCTCGCCTGCGCATCGTCGAGGGCGAGCTGGGCTACCGCCGGGACAGCGGTCATCGACCCCGGCCCGAGATAGACGTACCAGCCACCCGCCCCCGCCGCGACGAGGAGGGCGAGCAGGGCTGCGACCCAGGCGCCGCGGCGTCGTGGTGACCTGGACGGGGCCGGAGGTGGTGTCGGCACGGCCGCCGCAGGTCCATCGATCGACGCTGCTGGGGGGCCGGCGCTCGCCGGTCCGGTCGTGATGGGCAACTCGGCGGTCTGGTCGAGGAGCTGGACGTCAGCGGAACGGTTGGTTCGGTCGACGTCGAGCCGCTGGGTCGCGTCCAGGTGCTGCGGCGGGCCCGAGGCCACCCCGGCGAGCACGGCGGACTCGGCGCCGGGCAGCACCGGGGGTGCCGGCGGGTGGGGAGCGGTCGGTGCAGGGGGAACGTGCGCGGTCCGCAGCGGGTCGCGCATCAACGCCCTGGTACGGCGCAACTCGACGAGAAGGTCGGCGGCATCCTCCGGTCGTTGGGCCGGATCTCGTGCCGTAGCCAGCGCGACCAGCCGGTCCACCTGTTCGGGTATGCCGTCCACCTGCGTGGAGGGGGCCGGGACGCTGCCGTGAACGTGCTGATAGGCGACGTGGATCGGGGTTTCCCCGTCGAAGGCCTTGCGTCCGGTCAACATCTCGTACAACAACAGCCCCACGGCATAGACGTCCGACCGGGCGTCCGCCGAGCCGTGTTCGACCTGCTCAGGCGACAGATACGAGACCGTCCCGAGCAGCACGCCAGCAGTGCCGGTGGAGGTGGCGGCCTCGACGGCCCTGGTGAGCCCGAAGTCGGCGAGCTTGACGACGCCGTCGGATCGCACCAGGACGTTCTCCGGTTTGATGTCTCGGTGGACCAGTCCGGCCCGGTGCGCGCTGGCCAGCGCGTCAAGGAGCTGGTCCAAGATGTCCAGGGCCTGGTCGTGGGGGAGCGGGGCATCGTCGGCGAGCGTTTGGCGCAACGTGCGACCGGGAACGAACTCCATCGCGAGGAACATGTCCGACCCGTCCTGACCCTGGTCGAACATGGCAACCAGCCCCGGGTGGCTGAGCCGAGCCGCGGAGCGGGCCTCCCGGCGGAACCGGTCCACGAACGCGGGATCGTCAGCCAGGCCGGGCTTCATGATCTTCAGCGCGACCTCGCGATCGAGGCGTTCGTCGAGGGCGAGCCACACCGTCGCCATCCCGCCGTCGGCCAGGTGCGACAGAAGCCGGTATCGGCCGTCGATTAGACGACCGGGCTCATGGCGCGAGGCGGTGGGCACGGGCTCGATTCTATGTAGGGCCGAGAGGTCGACCCGCCCTCAGAGGCGGTCGCGGAGGGCTTGGACGTTGCGAACATAGCGGACCGTGTCGGCATACATGCCGTTGCTGCGCACTGAGCCCAGGCCCTGGTAGTAACCCGCGATGGCCTGGTCCTCCGAGGAGGCCATCCGCAGGAGCGTGCGCAAGATGACCACGCCGGCAGTGACGTTGTCCTCGGGCTCCATGAGGTTGAGCTTGCGTCCGATCAGCGTCGAGGCCCACTGGCCCGAGGAGGGAATGACCTGCATGATGCCGATGGCGTTGGCCGGAGAGACCTGACGCTGGTCCCAGCCCGACTCCTGCCAGCCGACGGCCAGGGCCAACGACGGATCCACCCCGTGGCGCTTGGCCACGGTGCTGATCAGCGCCTTGGTCTGTTCGCGCGAGGGCACCGCGACCTTGGCCAGGGCCGCTCGATTGTCCGCGGCTGCTTCGGCCACCGCCGCCGGGTAGGTGCGCCCGAGGAACGTGTTGGGCACCTTGCGCGCCGGCTTTCCCCTGGCCGGGGCGGGTTTGTTGGCGGTCGTGGCCTTGGCCGAGCCAGCACGGGGGACGAGGAGTCGCTGGCCGATGTGGATTCGGTGCGGGTTGGCCAACTTGTTGATCCGGGACAGCACATCCACGCTGGCCCCGATCCGGGCGGCGATGGCGCTCAAGGTGTCGCCGTCGCGCACGATGTACGTCGTCGTCCTGGTGGGTGACTTGGTGACCGGCTTACCGGCCGTCGACGGTGCAGCGGGCGGCGTGTCGGCGCTGGCCGGCGCGCCGGGGATCTGTAGCCGTTGGCCGGGTCGGATCAACGCCCCGCCGCGGGGGAGGTCGTTGCGGCCGACGATCGCCTCGACCGTCGTGTGCGCCCGCGCGGCGATCTCCCAGACCGTGTCCCCGGGACGCACGACATACGTCTGCCAGACGCGTGCGTGCGCGAGAACCGTCGACGTCAGGTGCGGATGGACGTTCAGCGGGGTCGGGGGTAAGGCTGGCTGGACGATCATGCGTACTCCCCTGGGTGGGCGTCTAGGGCTGATCGAGGCGGCTGCCAGAGCTGGGGCAGCGTGATGTATGTGGCGTGTGTGCTGGATGAGACCAGTGAGACAATACCGACTCTATGACGGATTTAGCCATATTCGGCTGTCGTCAACTTCTGGTACGCGGGTCGGCACGGGGGGCTGCGGCGAGTCCAGGGGCCGGCGCGCATGGACGGTCTGGCACCCTGGGAGCGTGACCGATGCATCGCCGATTCCCGACCCGCTCGATCTCGACGGTCTCGTGGGCGACTGGCTCACCCTGCCGGACCTGGCCGAACGCTGGGGGATGCCGGTCACCAGGGTCCGCGCCCTGATCGGTGATCGCGAACTGGTCGCAGTCCGTCGGGGTCAGAACCGGGCGCTGCACGTGCCAGCCCGGTTTGCGGCGGCCTCCGGACCACGCGCCGACCTCAAGGGCACGATCACGGTCTTGGCCGACGCCGGGATGTCCGACGACGAAGCGGTCGCGTGGCTGTTCAGCCCGGACGCTGGGCTGCCCGATGACATGACTCCGATGACAGCGCTCGAGGCGGGCCACCGGGCCCTCGTGCGGCGCCAGGCCCAACTGACCGCCTGGTAGGACGCCGCGGTCGCCCAGCGGCCCACCGCCGATGCTCGGCCGAGTGGGCCAGCCGCCACCTAGGCGGTGCGGCTCGTGGCGACATCGACGAGTCGGTCGAGAATCTGCGTCGCGGCCGGGTCCAGCGCCGGGGCCTGCGCAAGCGCCGCTCGGGCGGCCGTGGCTCCGGCACCGACCATGGCCTCGACGCGGTCGGCCGCCCCGGTGACGACCAGGATGTCGCGCAAAGCCGCGACTCCGGCATCGTCGATGAACGGGTCGCCCAAGCGGCGCTCGAGCAGGGCCGCCTGTGCATCGGACGCGTGCTCCAGAGCCATCGCGACCAGCGCGGTGCGCTTGCCCTCGCGCAGGTCGTCGCCGGCCGGCTTGCCGGTCACGGCTGCGTCCCCGAAGACACCCAGCAGGTCGTCGCGCAGTTGGAAGGCCTCGCCCAGGCTGATCCCGTAGGCCGACAGCGCGCTGAGCAGCGGATCCGCGGCTCCTGCGGCGCTGGCGCCGATGAGGATGGGGTGCTCGATCGTGTATTTCGCGCTCTTGTAGCGGATGACGTGTCGGGCCTGGTCGACCCGCCCCGCGGCCGTCATACCGGCCCAGGCCTGCGCCGACGCGGACAGATCGAGAAGTTGACCACCCATGAGTTGGGTGCGCATGACGTCGAAGACCGGGCGCGCCCGCGCGACCTCGATCGCCGGCAGACCGCACCCGGCGACCAACTCGTCGCACCAGGCAAGGCACAGGTTGCCGGCGAGGATCGCCGCGCCGTGACCGTACCGCCCCGGGGAGCCGGTCCACCCGGCCGAGCTGTGCCTGGTCGCGGCCGCCCGATGCAGGGCCGGGCGCCCGCGCCGGGTGTCGCTGTCGTCCATGACGTCGTCATGGACGAGCGCCCCGGCCTGGAAGAACTCCATGGCGGTTGCCAGACGCACCAGCGCATCGCTGTCTACCCCGCCGGCCGCACGATACCCCCAGTAGAGGAAGCCCGCGCGCAGCCGCTTGCCGCCGCCGAGCAGGGCGGCGATGTCGTCGACGAGCCAGACGAGTTCGTCGCCGAGCTCGGCCAACACCGCGCGTTGCCGTTCGAGGGTTGCGTCGACGACCGCCTGGACCCGATTGCGCAGGTCTTCCTGGTCGAGCACGTCGGTCACGCTGAGGCCTTTCGTCGGAGCGATCCCGAGCCTACGCGTTCCTTGCGTTGCCCATGACGTGGTCTCCTGACCCGGGCCCGGCGCCGCGACCCTAGGCTGAGGTCATGGCCATCCCCGCCTCGCGCCTCGACGTCTCGGGGTCCGGGCGGCGGTCGATCCCCGATCTGCTCGATGCCGCTCACCCGGCGATCAGCTTCGAGTTCTTCCCGCCCAAGGATGAGTCCGGCGAGGCCATCCTGTGGGACGCGGTCCGTCGCCTCGAGCGAGTGCGCCCCGCCTTCGTCTCGGTGACGTATGGCGCCGGCGGTTCGACCCAAGATCGCACCGTTCGGGCCACTGCCCGCATCGCCGCGCACACCGACTTCCTGCCGATGGCCCACCTGACCTGCGTGGGCGCGTCGGTGACCGAGCTGCGTCGGGTGGTCGGGAGGTACGCCGAGGCGGGTGTCCGCAACGTGCTGGCCCTGCGGGGCGACCCGCCGGGAGGGCTCGGCACGCCCTGGACGCGGCACGACGACGGCCTCGACCATGCCGAGGAGTTGGTGGCTCTGGTGCGCAGCCTCGGTGACTTCACCGTCGGAGTGGCGGCCTTCCCGGACAAGCACCCGGAGTCGGCGAGCCTCGACGCGGATGTGGACGTCCTCCTGCGCAAGCAGGAGGCCGGCGCCGCGTTCGCAATCACCCAGTTCGTCTTCGATGTCGATGCCTACCTTCGGCTTCGTGATCGAGTGGCCGAGCGGGGGTCGAACCTGCCGATCGTGCCGAGCATCATGCCGGTGACGAGCTACCCGCAGCTGCGTCGGATGGCCGAGCTCAGTGGCCAGCCGCTACCGGAGCAGGTCACCGCGCGACTGTCCGCGGTGTCCGATGACGTCGCCGCGGTGCGGTCGGTAGGGGTAGAGATCGCCTGCCAGGCGACGAGTCGGCTCCTGGCCGAGGGCGCCCCGGGCGTGCATTTCATCACCATGAACCGCTCGACGGCGACCCTCGAAGTGGTCGAGCTGCTGGGTCTGACCGGCTGACTCCGGCCGGCTCCGGCTCGGTGCGGCTAGGTCGGCTAGGTACGAGGCGGCACCGGCGGTGGGTCGACCACCTCAGGCTCGGACGACGGTGCGGCAATGCCGATCCGCTCACCCCAGGCGTTGTAGCGGCGACGCAGCCCGCGGACCTTGCGCATGACGAAGACGAGCACGAGGGCACCGACGGCGAGCAGGAGCACGGCGATCCCCGCTGCGGCCCAGGGGTTGAGGAAGGCCAGCGACACCACACCGGCGACCGTGACGTCCTCGCCGGTGCTGACGATGACGTTGCTCACCGGCTCCGGGCTGGTGTTGACCGCAGTGCGCAGTCCGGCCTTGACCAGGTGGGACAGCAGTGCCGTGATGCCTCCGGTCGCGGCGGTGAAGGCGGCGTCCATGGACGAGGACTCGTTGCCGATGAGGTAGCCGAGGGTTGCGCCGATGGCCGGGCGGATGACGGTGTGGATCGAGTCCCACGTCGAGTCGATGTAGGGCACCTTGTCGGCGACCATCTCGATGAGGAAGAGCACCGCAGCGCCGATGAGGACGTCGGTGCGGGCCAGGGCGTCGGGCACCTGCTGGAGATGGGCGAACCGGTCGGCCAGGCCCATGATGAGGACGACGGCATACGCGTTGATGCCGCTCGCCCAACCCGAGGTGAAGACCCAGGGGAGTACTTCTGCGCCCATGACCGTCCTTCGTGTGGGGGGCGTGCCGCTAGGTGAAACATATGCCAGGGCAGTGCCGTTCCCCCGGATCACAACGATGCGATCACGACATCAGTCGTGAGCCACCCGCACGGCCTGGCCCTCGGTGATCCGCAGCAACTCGGCATACGTCGTGGGGAAGACCGCGTGCGGGTGCCCCGCGGCCGCCCAGATGACGTCGTATGCCGACAGCGCCTCGTCGACGACCGCCGGGAGGGCGGCCGGATGTCCGACCGGTGCGACCCCACCGATGGCGAATCCGGTCGCGGCCCGGACCAGATCGGCGTCGGCCCGCCCGAGGTGAGCCAGCCCGAGCGCCGCAGCGACGAGCGCGGTGTCGACGCGGTGTCCCCCGGAGGCCATGACGAGGAGCGGGTGCACCGGCGCTGCGGTGGTGATCCGGGCGGCGAAGACGAGTGAGTTGGCGATCTGGGCGACGGTGACCCCGAGCTGCTCGGCCGCCTGGGCAGCGGTGCGCGCCGCCTCGTCGAGGACGACGATCTGCCCGGGGACGCCGAGGTCGGCGAGCCGCGCACGGACGCGGTGGACCGAGGGATGGTCGCTGATCTCCATGGCTGCTCACCCTAGGGCTTGACGGGCCACGCTCGTGGCATCGTACATTTGTTCTAATCGAACGTATGTGCGAAGCCCTGGCTGATCGGGGCCTGGAGGTGGTGGGTGATGACCAGGAGGTATGACGCTTCCGTCGCGGTCCAAGAGGCCGAGGGCGAGCCGCGACTGTTCCTCTGGCAGGGCCGGCTCTACCACGTGCGCTCGGTGCTGGCCCGGTGGCAGGAGGCCCGGCCCTGGTGGCGCGAGGTCGCCCAGCGAGCCAGCGGCACGTCGGCCGCGCCACCGGACGGCGGGGCGCTCCTGGCCCTGGCCCGCGACGCGGTGGTCTGGCGGGTCGAGGCCAGCGCGGGCCGATCCCGCGGCACGGGGGTCTTCGATCTGGTGGCCGACGCGGGGCAGTGGTCCCTCGCCCGCGTGAGCGACTGAGGTGCCTGCCATGCCGACCCCAGGCGCCGCGTTGGACTTGCTGGCCCGAGCCCGGGCCAGCCTCATCGCGTCGGGTCGCTGCGACGACGCGGCCCAGCGATATGTCGATGCGCATCTCGGCGCCTTGCGCGCGGCGGCGGCCCTCGTGGCCGCCCGTAGCGTCCCGCGCTCCCCGTCCCGGCCCCGCAGCGTCTGGCAGTTGCTGGCCGAGCTGGCCCCCGAGCTGGGGGAGTGGGCCGCCTTCTTCGCCGCGTCCGCCCGCCGACGGGCAGCAGTCGAGCGGGGGGCGGCGTTGCACGGGAGCCGGGAGGCCGACGACCTCGTGCGGGCCGCCGAGACCTTCCTCGGCCTGGTCGAGGACCTCCTCGGGGTGGCCAGGTCGGCCCCGCTGCCGGGATATACCGTTCCGGCCGCGGTCGGTGCGAGCGGGAGTCGGCGTGGCTGATGCCTTCGTCCACCTGCACGTCGCGTCGAGCTTCTCGCTGCGGTACGGCGCGTCGCCGCCGACGACCCTGGTCGCCCGGGCCGCGGCGTGGGGGCAGCCCGCCTTGGCGCTCACCGACCGGGATGGGCTGTATGGCGCGGTCCGCTTCGCGGTGGCCTGCGAGGAGGCCGGCATCGCACCCATCCTCGGAGTGGACCTGGCCCTCGACCTCGGCGGTGGTGGACCGGTCGGCGCGAGTGATCCGACCCGGCGGACCGGCGGGCGTCCGCGCGCCCCCGTGCGGGGCGGGGCAGTCGTCGATCCTCGGCTCCCGCGGGCCACGATCCTGGCTCGGGGCGGGCGTAGTGGATTGACGGCCGGGGTGGGCTGGTCCCGGTTGTGTCGGTTGGTCACGGCTACCCACCTGCGTGGCGAGCGAGGCAACCCGGTCGCCACACCTGCGCTGCTGGCCGAGCATGCCCGCCCCGGCGTCCCGGACGAGCCGGGCCCACTGGTCGTCCTCCTCGGTCCCGACTCGGACGTGGGGCGGGCGGTGCGCAGTCGCCGCCTCGACCTGGCGACGTCATACCTGCGTCGGTGGCGTTCGGTCCTGCCACCGGATGCCCTCGCCGTGGAGGTGGTGTGCCACGGCGGGCCCGGATCGAGCGCGACCGGGCTGGATCAGGCCGCCCGGATGCTCGCCCTCGCGCGTCGCGAGAGTCTGCCGGCCGTCCTCACCGGGGCGGTCCGACATGCCGACCCTGACGATTCAGCGGTGGTCGACGTCCTCGACGCTGCCCGCCGGCTGGTGCCGCTGCACCCTCGCCACGTCGACCGGCTGACCAGGGAGGGCTATCTGGCCCCCACCGCGGCGATGTATGCCACTGCCTTGGACATCGTCGCCGCGAGTGGGCCGGAGATCAGTGTCGGTGGACGGCGAGCCCGGGCCGAGGCAGATCGGCTGTTTGCCGACACCGTCCGGCTGGCCATGACGTGTGTCCAGGACCCGGCGACCGACCTCGGGATCGGCTCGGTTCACCTGCCGGAGACCGGGGTGCTCGGGCTGCGCCCCGAGCAGGACCCGCACGACGTCCTGACCGATCGGTGCCGGGCCGCCATCGGGCGCCGGTTCCCGGGGCGCTCCGACAGCGAGCTGACCACGATCACCGCCCGGCTCGACGACGAGTTGGCCGTCATCGGCACGTTGGGCTACCCGTCCTACTTCCTCACCGTCGCCGCGGTCACCGATCTCATCCGGGAGATGGGCTGTCGGGTCGCGGCACGAGGGTCGGGGGCCGGCTCCCTCGTCAACTATCTCCTCGGCATCTCGGGGGTCGACCCGATCCGATACGGCCTGCTCATGGAGCGGTTCTGTTCACCGTTGCGGGCCCAGCTGCCGGATATCGACGTCGATGTCGAGTCGGCTCGGCGCACCGAGATCTACGAGCGGGTCCTCGACCGGTTCGGCGGTGAACGGGTCACCTGCGTGTCGATGATGGACACCTACCGAGTGCGGCATGCCATCCGCGACGTCGGGGCTGCGCTCGGGCTGCCGCCCACCGAGATCGACGCCATGGCCAAGGCGTTCCCGCACATCAGCGCCCGCAATGCGCGGCACGCCATCGGGGAGTTGCCCGAGCTGCGGGCCAGCGGCCTCGACGCACCGCGGTTGGAGGTGTTCTTCGAGCTCGTCGAACGCCTCGACGGGCTGCCCCGCCATATTGCGCTGCATCCCTGCGGTGTCGTGCTGTCCAACTCCGGTTTGCTGGACCGCACCCCGGTCGAGGCGTCCTGGCTCGGGTTTCCCATGAGCCAGTTCGACAAGGACGACGTCGAGACTCTCGGACTGCTCAAGCTGGACATCCTCGGCATCCGCATGCAGTCGGCGATGGCGCACGCCGTCGCCGAGGTGGAGCGGGTCGACGGGGTGCAGATCGACCTCGACGATCAGACCCAGGTGCCGCTCGACGACGACGCGACGTTCCGCCTCATCCGCACGACGCACACCCTGGGGTGCTTCCAGATCGAGAGCCCGGGGCAGCGCGAGCTCGTCGGCAAGTTCGGACCGCGATCCTTCGAAGACCTTGTCATCGACATCTCGTTGTTCCGGCCCGGGCCGGTGAAGTCGGACATGATCGTCCCGTTCCTCTCGGCGCGCAACGGCTGGCGCCGGGCCCACTACATCCACCCCAGCCTGGTGCCCGCCCTCGCCGAGACCGAGGGGGTCGTCGTCTTCCATGAGCAGGTCCTCCAGATCGTCGCCGCGACGGCCGGGGTCTCCTTGGCTCAGGCCGACGAGGTGCGCCGCGCCCTCGGCACTCCTGCAGGTCAGCGCGACGTCGAGCGGTGGTGGCGCCCTGCTGCCCGGGCCAAGGGGTATGCCGCCGACGTCGTCGACCAGATCTGGGCGGTCCTGAAGGCCTTCGCCTCGTTCGGGTTCTGCAAGGCGCACGCTGCCGCGTTCGCTCTGCCGACCTATCAGACAGCCTGGCTCAAGACGCATCACCCGGCCGCCTTCCTGGCCGGGGTGCTCACCCACGACCCGGGGATGTATCCCAAGCGCCTCATCCTCGATGATGCCCGCTCGCTGGGGATCGCCGTTCTCGGGCTCGACATCAACGCCTCCACCGGGGTCTATCGCATCGAGGCGCTCGCCGAGGGCGAGCGTGCTCCGCACGTCAGCGCCCATCCCGATCTGCCCGACGCGAGCGGTTACGGCATCCGGCTGTCCCTCGCCGACGTGTCGGGGATCAGCGGCGCCGAGGTCGCCGGGATCGAGGCAGGGGCGCCATATGTCAGTCTGGCCGACTTCGTCCGGCGGGCGGGGGTGAGCCTGCCGGTGACCGAGCGGATCATCCTCGCCGGCGGCTTCGACTCCATCTACGACATCGAGCCGCTGCCGGCCGAGGAGGGGTTCGTCCCGCAGCGCCGGGCGCGGCATGTGCCGACCGCACGGCTCGGCCGCCGCGGCCGAGTGACCCGCCGCGACCTGCTCGTCCACCTCGCCGACCTGGACCGGTGGAATCGTTCGCTCAGTGCCGGTCGGACCGGGCCGCGCAAGGGTGGGCTCAAGGCATGGGGCAGCGCGACCGATGGTTACGGCTCGGCGTGGAGCCAGGCCGACACGTCGGCGCCATCGCTCGACATCGCCACCCTGGCCGCCCGGCAGTCCCAGGCGGCCGCACCGGTGCGCCCTGTCCCGACCCAGCTGCTGCTCGACCTCGGCGACACACCGGTGCTCACGCAGGGCAACGGGCTGCCCGAACTCACCGGCCCGGAGCGGGTGCGGGCCGAGCTCGACATCCTCGGGCTGGATGCCAGCGCCCACGTCGTCGACTTCTATGCCCCGATGCTCGAGGCCCTTGGTGTGACCCGGGCCCGGGACCTGCTCGAGGCCAAGACGACCCGGCCGGTCTGGGTGGCCGGGGTCAAGGTCGCGACCCAGACTCCGCCGGTGCGCTCGGGTCGCCGGGTCGTCTTCCTCACCGTCGATGACGGCACCGGACCGGCCGATGCGACCTTCTTCGAGGATGTCCAGGGTCCGTATGCCGCCACCGTCTTCCACTCTTGGCTGCTCCTGGTGCGAGGTCAGGTCCGCCGCACCGGCCCCCGGGGGGTGTCGATCCGAGCCACCGGCGCCTGGGAGCTCACCGGCCTGTGGGATGCCTGGCGCGGCGGTGGCACCGATGCCGTCCTCGCCGCGTTGGCCCAGGCCGACGCCGTGGCCATGGAGCGGGCGGCGGCGGCCGAGGAGGCCGCGATCGACCGTCCGACGGGACGCCGGGTCCTCGTTCACGCGTCGGGGTTCAGGCAGTCACCTTACGCAGACGTCCGTCCGGCGGGGTCGGACGTTCGCGCCGCACGGGCCCTGGCCGCCGACGGGGCGGTCCCTGAGGCGGGGGTCGCGCCACGCAAACTGTGGCACGCGAGTCCCGGGAGCGCGGGACACTAGGGTGTTCCTGAACCGATCCGGCCTCATCGACTCGACCTCAAGGAGCCGACCGTGCCCGACGAGCGCAGCCCCCGCCGTCCTGGCCGGTCCTTGCGCACCGCCGCCGTCTGGGCCGCAGTCAGCGATCTGGCGAAGCGGCGGGCCGACGAGCTCGGTCGCCCCCTGCGGGTTCTCGACCTGGGCGGCGGCACCGGCGGTATGGCGGTCCCGCTCGCCGAGCTCGGCCACGACGTCCTGGTCGTCGATCCCAGCCCGGATGCCCTGGCCGCCCTTCAGCGCCGCGCCGGCGACTCCGCCGCGGTGTCCAGGGTGCGCGCCGTCCAGGGCGACGCGGACAGCCTCGCCGACCACGTGGCGCCGCACTCGGTCGACCTGGTCTGCTGCCATGGCGTCCTGGAGGTCGTTGACGACCCTGACGCCACCCTCGAAGCGATCCGCGGCTCGCTGGCACCCGGTGGGCTGCTCAGCCTGCTCGTCGCGGGCCGACTCGCCGTGGTCCTGGCCAAGGTCGTGGCCGGGGACGTGGCTGCCGCAGCGGCCGCGCTCACCTCGCCCGAGGGCCGGTGGGGCACTGCCGACCCGCTCCCGCGGCGGTTCGACTCCGGTGGCGTCGAGAGGCTTGTCCACGGACACGGGTTCGTCGTTGACCGAGTCCACGGGGTGCGGCTCTTCAGCGACCTCGTGCCCGCCACAGTGGCCGACAGCGCCACCGACCGCTCGGCCCTCCTGGCTCTGGAGGAGGCCGCGAGCAACCATCCGACGTATGCCGTGCTCGGCCAGCTCGGCGCGGGCCTGCATGTCCTGGCGACCGCGCCCTGAGCCGGCAGGTCGGCGATGAGCCGGCGCCAGTTCGCGCTGGAGCGTCGCCCCGGCGGTGAGCATCCCGACGACACCGGGTGCACGATCCTGCACGTCGACATGGACGCCTTCTACGCCTCGGCATCGCTGCTGGACCGCCCAGAGCTCGTCGGGACACCGGTCATCATCGGCGGCGAAGGCGGTCGATCGGTCGTGCTCTCGGCGACCTACGAGGCCCGCGCCTTCGGCGTCACCTCAGCCATGCCCATGGCGCGGGCCCGGCGGCTGTGTCCGCAGGCCACCGTCATCGAGCCGGATCACCGCCGCTACTCGCGTATTTCCGCGGCCGTGATGGCCACCTTCCGTTCGGTCACCGACATCGTCGAACCGCTCTCGCTCGACGAGGCGTTTCTCGACGTGGCTGCCGCCCAACGCCGGCTCGGCACCCCGGCGGTCATCGGCGAACTCCTGCGGGACACCATCGCGGACGAGCAGGGGGTGACCTGCTCGGTCGGTGTCGCCCCGACGAAATTCGTCGCCAAGCTCGCCTCCGGTCTGGCCAAGCCGGACGGGCTGCTCATCGTGCCGGCGACCGAGGTGGTGTCCTTCCTGCACGGTCTGCCCGTCGGCGCGCTGTGGGGGGTGGGCGATCGCACCGAAGAGGTTCTTCAGCGCCTCGGCCTGCGCACCGTCGCCGACATAGCCCACACTCCGGTCGACACGTTGCGCCGGGCCCTCGGACCGGGCCTGGGAGAGCATCTGCACGACTTGTCCTGGGGTCGAGACAACCGCTCGGTGATCCCGGAACGCGCCGAGAAGAGCATCGGGTCGAACGAGACCTTCGCAGCCGACATCGACGATCCGGTGCTCATCCACCGAGAGCTGCTTCGTCTGAGCGACCGCACGGCGGCTCGGGTCCGTTCGGCCCGCATGGTGGGTCGCACGGTGTCGGTCACGGTGCGCTTTGCCGACTTCACGACGATCAGCCGTTCGCGCACCCTGAAGTCCCCGACGGACGTTTCCCAGCAGATCTATGAGACGGCGCGAGCGCTCTACGACGCCCTCGGCCTGCAGCGGGCCAGGATCCGGCTCGTCGGGGTCCGGCTCGAGGGCCTGCAGGACCGGGTGAGCGCGCCGATCCAGGTTGCGCTCGACGATCCGGAGCACGGCTGGGCGGATGCGGACCGCGCCGTCGACCGAGCCAGCGCCCGGTTCGGTGCAGGGGCGGTGCGTCCCGCACGGCTCCTCGCAGATCGGCCGACGGGTTTCCAGGGGCCGCGCGGCGACCTATCCTGAGCACAGACGGCCAGCGAAACTCCCGAGGCGCCGTCAGCGTTGGACGGAGTACGGCATACCCTGATGCCCTGTCGGCCCGGAGAAAGAAAGGAGGCCACGGTGCCACTGTCGGATCACGAGCAGCGGATGCTCCAGCAGATGGAGCAGGCGCTCTACGACGAAGACCCCCAGTTCGCGACACGCCTCCAGAACAGCGTGTCCGGTGCTGCCCGGCGTCGGGTCGTCCTCGGGGCGCTGGGCGTCCTCGTCGGGTTGGGCCTGGTGGTCCTCGGGGTGATGAACGCCCTGGTGCCCTTGGGCGGAGTCGGTTTCGTCGTGATGGTTGCCGGCGCGGCCTATGCGCTGAGCCGCGGCCGCCCGCAGCTCACGGTCGTGGCTGGGGGCCAGGGCGGCACCGCGGGGGCCAAACCTGCGACCAAGAAGGCCGGGACGCGCACGTCCTTCATGCAACGGCTCGAGGATCGCTGGCAACGCCGCGGCGACGAACGCTGAGTCGCTCCAGTCACGGACGAACGCTGAGTCGCTCCAGTCACGAGCGAGCGATCGACATCACGACCTGACGGTCAACGCATCGTCCACAAGCCAATCGCCCACGTGGCGGCGATGGCGAACCCGGCCATGAGCTCGATCCCCATGCTCAGCGCCACGGCACGCAGCGCAACCTTCGTCGAGGACCACGCGGTGCTCGGCTCCCTGAGCCGTAGGTACTCCACCAGCAGGATGCCGAGCACAAAGCCGACCGGTGCGCCGAGGACGGGGATGACGAAGAAACCGACGATGCCGCCCAACACAGCGAGGATGAGCGTGCGCGTCTGCACGCCCGCCGCACGCATCCGCCGACCCGGTACGAGGTACTGAGCAACCAGCCCAGCGGCATACCAGAGGGTGCAGATCCCGAAGACCACCCAGCCGGCGCCCTGCCCCCCGGACCAGGCCCACAGGCCCACCGCGGCCCAGGTGAGCAGCAGACCGGGCAGGACCGGGACAACGATGCCTACCAGGCCGACCGCCATGAGTGCGGCCGTGACCCAGACCATGATTCAGTCGCCGGAACGGGCCGGCATCGGCTCGGCCGCGAGTTGGTCGGTCTCGTCGATGATCTGCGAACAGCGGGACTGCAGAGCGGGCAGGTGCTGGCGGCCGTGGTGAGCGCAGAACAGCAACTCACCGCCGGTGACGAGCAGGGCCCGGAAGTAGGCCCGCGCGCCGCATCGGTCGCAGCGGTCGGCCGAGGTGAGTTGCGGAATCATCGTGGGCGTCACGTCTGCACCTCCTGTCGGTCTCGTGGGCGGCTCGTCGCCGCCCGGGGCCTCTCATGGACATATGACGACCGCCCAGGCGAGCCTGGCGGCCGACGTCACGTGCAACAGTCAAGCACGCGCAGGTCTTCCCCACGGGGAGGATCTCGTGTCCCGAACTGCGCAGTGCCCGGGATGCATCACGCCGGCCCCGCCGGCCTCCTCCCTAGAAACCGACATATCGGACGATGTCGGCCCAGCGCGAAGGAGTCGGTCATGCCCCACCTGAACTCACGCGGAGACGACGAGACGGAGCAGACGCTGGCCCGGCTTCACCCGCCAGTCGAGCAGGACCATCCGGACATCTCGCAGATCCCGGATCTGCTGGGTCCGCAGACCGACGACGAAGGCCTCCCGTGAGCGCCCCGAGCGCCAGTGCCGTGATGCGTTATGCCGCTGGCCAGATCGGTGTCCAGGAGTCCCCGGCAGGCAGCAACCGGACCGTCTTCGGCAGCCGCTACGGATGGAACGGTGTGCCGTGGTGCAACATCTTCGTCAGCGAGGCAGGGCGCGCCGTCTCGGGCGGCTACGACCTGCTCGGCAAGTTCGCCGGGACCATTGCCTGCGCGGATTGGTGGGCGGACCGGCGGCGATGGCTCGGGCCGCAGGAGAGGCCGCGGCTCGGCGATGTGGTGTTCTTCAACTGGGACAGCGCGACGGACAAGCGACGAGGAGCCATCGACCACATCGGTTTGGTGGAGCGGGATCTGGGCCACGGCTGGGTGCAGACGGTGGAGGGGAACGTCACGGTAACCGTCGGTGGGGTCGAGAACGGTCGGGTATGGCGGGCCAAGCGTTTCGCGCCGGACTGTGTCGTCGGCTACGGTCGGCCCGCCTACGCGGGCCCCAGGACACCGCACCTGACCTCCCGACCGCGGACGAGGTACGTGGTCAAACGCGGTGACACGCTCTCGCAGATCGCGGCGGCGCACCGGACCACGGTGGCCACGCTGGTCGCCGACAACAGCATCGCCGATCCGGACCGCATCGTCGTGGGACAGACCCTGACCATCCGGGTCGGCCGGACGCCGAAGGCGTTGCCCAGGGTGCGGCTGTCGCACCTGCAGGCGGCGGCCCGGCACGATCTGGCCGGACCGGTGGGGACCAAGAGCCAGTATGCCGCCGAGGTGCTGCTCGCCGAGCAGGCCCTCTTCCAGCTCGGGTTCTTGGAGAAGGCCTACGTCGACGGGTCCGCGCACCGGCGCTCGTTCGGGCCGGACTCGGCCTGGCAGCGGCTGCAGCTGCACCTGTGGCCGAGGGGGTCGACTCGGCCCGGGGGCACCTGTGACGGTGTCGTCGGCCCGCAGTCACTGGCGTGGGCCGCACGCTCATCGGGCCTGTTTGTGGCCGTCGAGGACTGAGCGGCGCTCGCGGCAGGTTGCCGCCGCGTGGCAGCGAGGTGAGGTCGCCCGGAGCGGTTAGCCTGCTGCGGTGCCGCCGAACGGGGCGGTCGTCGACGACGGTGGAGGATGACGGTGGCGCGGCGGAGCCCTTCTTCGGAGCCGGGAGGCCGGACCAACGGTCCGGAGAGCTACACCGCCCGGCACCTGCAGGTCCTGGAGGGCCTCGAAGCGGTGCGCAAGCGCCCCGGGATGTATGTCGGCTCCACCGACCAGCGCGGCCTCATGCACTGTGTCTGGGAGATCATCGACAACGCGGTCGATGAGGCCCTCATCGGTGCAGGGGAGCGGATCGTTGTCGTGCTCGGCGCGGACGGGTCGATCGAGGTCCGCGACAACGGCCGCGGCATACCGGTCGATGTCGAGCCGCGCACTGGGCTAAGCGGTGTCGAGGTCGTCTTCACCAAGCTGCACGCCGGCGGCAAGTTCGGTGGGGGCTCGTACGCCGCCTCCGGTGGGTTGCATGGAGTCGGTGCCTCGGTGGTCAATGCCCTGTCCTCCCGCCTTGACGTCGAGGTGGACCGCGGCGGCAAAACCTACGGCATGAGCTTCCGACGCGGCGAACCGGGGGTCTTCGCCGATCCGCCCGGACCGCACAGCCCGGATGCGCCGTTCACGGCATACGAGACCGGCAGCGAGCTACGCGTGGTGGGCAAGGCGGCGCGAGCCGTGACCGGATCGCGAGTTCGCTTCTGGCCGGACCGGCAGATCTTCCTCAAAGACGCCCAGCTGGACCTGCAGGCGCTGCACGACCGGGCCCGCCAGACCGCGTTCCTCGTCCCGGGGCTGGCCCTGGTCGTGCGCGACGAGCGGGGTCTGGCCGGCACGGCGCCCGCTGGCGGCCCGCAGGAGACCGAGTTCCGTTACCTCGGGGGGATCTCCGAGTTCGTCGAGTTCCTCGCCCCCGACTCCGCCGTGACCGCGGTCTGGCGGCTGCAGGGGTCGGGCCAGTTCACCGAGACGGTGCCGATCCTCGACGACCGCGGCCACATGACCCCGACCGAGGTCGAACGGGAGTGCGGTGTCGACGTCGCCCTGCGCTGGGGCACCGGCTACGACACCGTCATGACCTCGTTCGTCAACATCATCGCCACGCCCAAGGGCGGCACCCACGTCGCCGGGTTCGACCAGGCGCTCCTCAAGGTGTTCCGTCGCCAGCTGGAGCTCAACGCCCGCCGCCTGAAGGTCGGCACCGACAAGGTCGACAAGGACGACATCCTCGCGGGGCTGACGGCGGTGGTCACGGTGCGGCTGGCCGAACCCCAGTTCGAGGGGCAGACCAAGGAGGTGCTCGGGACGCCGGCGGTTCGGGCCATCGTGGCCCGGGTCGTGGAGGAGCAGCTCACCGCGCGCCTGACCTCGGGCAAACGCGACGACAAGGCGCAGTCGGCGCTGCTCCTGGACAAGATCACCGCCGAGATGAAGTCGCGGATCAGCGCCCGGCTGCACAAGGAGACCCAGCGCCGCAAGACCGCCCTGGAGTCCTCCACCCTGCCGAGCAAGCTCAAGGACTGCCGCTCGACGGACGTCGAGCGCAGCGAGGTGTTCATCGTCGAAGGGGACAGTGCGCTGGGGACCGCCAAGGAGGCCCGCTCCAGCGAGTTCCAGGCGCTGCTGCCGATCCGCGGGAAGATCCTCAACGTCCAGAAGGCCTCGGTCGGCGACATGCTCAAGAACGCCGAGTGCGCGGCCATCATCCAGGTCATCGGGGCCGGCTCGGGGCGCACCTTCGACCTGGCCTCGGTGCGCTACGGCAAGGTCATCCTCATGACCGACGCCGATGTCGACGGCGCGCATATCCGCACCCTGCTGCTCACGTTGTTCTTCCGCTACATGCGTCCGCTCGTGGCGGCCGGCCGGGTGTATGCCGCCATGCCACCGCTGCACCGGATCGAGGTGATCAACCCCGGTTCGGCCAAGAACGAGCTCATCTACACCTACACCGAGCAGCAGATGCGCCAGACCGTGTCGAAGCTGGAGAAGCGCGGCAAGAAGATCAAGCAGCCGATGCAGCGCTACAAGGGTCTGGGGGAGATGGACGCCGACCAGCTCGCCGAGACGACCATGGACCCGGCGCACCGCACGCTGCGGAAGGTCACCCTCGGCGACGCGGCACGGGCTGAGGAGGTCTTCGAGCTGCTCATGGGCAACGACGTCGGCCCGCGGCGGGATTTCATCGTCGACTCGGCGGCCCGGATCGACCGGGATCGCATCGACGCCTGACGGAGAAGGTCGGCCGCGAAGGTCGGCCGCACAGGTCACCCGCGGCGGCGGGCGATCTCCTCGGCGATCTGTATGGCGTTGAGGGCGGCGCCCTTGCGGAGGTTGTCGTTGCTGACGAACAGGGCCAGTCCGCGCCCGTCCGGAACGCTCTGGTCGGCGCGGATTCGCCCGACGAAGCTCGGGTCCTGACCCGCGGCCGCCAACGGAGTCGGCACCGCGGCGAGCTCGACCCCGGGAGCCTGCGCCAACAGCTCGGTGGCGCGCTGCGGGCTCAGCGGACGGTCGAACTCGGCGTTGACGACCAACGAGTGCCCGGTGAACACGGGGACGCGCACACACGTGCCGGAGACGGCCAGGTCCGGGATGTGCAGGATCTTGCGCGATTCATTGCGCAGCTTCTGTTCCTCGTCCGTCTCGCCCGAACCGTCGTCGACGAGCGAACCGGCCAGGGCCACGACGTTGAACGCGATCGGGGCGACATACGCCTGCGGTGCGGGGAAGTCCACCGCGGATCCGTGGAAGGCCAGCGCCGCAGCCTGGCCGGCGACCGCCGTGACCTGGCTGTCCAGCTCGGCGACGCCTTTGCCCCCGGTGCCGGAAACGGCCTGGTAGGTCGACACGACGAGCCGGCGCAGACCTGCCTCGTCGTGCAGTGGCTTGAGCACCGGCATGGCCGCCATCGTCGTGCAGTTCGGGTTGGCCACGATGCCGCGGGGCAGGTCGTCGAGGTCGTGCGGGTTGACCTCGCTGACGACCAGCGGCACCCCGGCGTCCATGCGCCAGGCGCTGGAGTTGTCGATGACGACGGCACCGGCGGCGGCCACCCGGGGCGCGTATTCGAGGGAGGCTCCCTTGCCAGCCGAGAACAGCGCGATGTCGAGGCCGGTGAAGGGAGCCGTGGCCATGTCCTCGACGACGACCTCGGCATCACCCCATGGCAGGGTGCGACCCGCCGAACGGGCCGAGGCGAAGTAGCGGATCTGCTCGACCGGGAAACGGCGCTCCGCGAGCAGGGCCCGCATGACCCCGCCGACCTGGCCGGTTGCTCCAAAAACACCCACGCGCATGACCCGTGAGTCTAATCGGGGCCGGTCGGCCCCTCGGGGAGGAGCCAGCACCTGAGACCGCGGCGGCGAGCCGGTCAGCCGGGCTGGCGGCCCTGCGGCGAGCCGATGCCGGCAATGACCGAGGCGGCCGGGGAGCCTGACCCGTCGCGCCGTCCGGTGGCGTGCGGCAGGTCCACGGGCACCCCGCCGGCACCGCAGGCGCGCGCCGGTGTGCCACCGACCCAGGACAGGACCAGGACGTCCTCGCCCTTGAGGAACCGGTGGCACCGCACCCCGCCGGTGCCTCGGCCCTTCGCCGGATACTCCGCGAACGGTGTCACCTTCAGCGAGCCGGGCTGGGTGCCGGGCAGGGCGGCCGAGGAACCGGCCGAGGTCACCACGATGGCGTCGGCCTGTGCGGCGACGACGCCGAAGGAGGTGACCGAGGCCTTCGGGGCCAGGCGAATGCCCGCCATACCGGCCGCGGGTCGCCCCTGGGGCCGCACCGACGACGCCGGGAACCGCAGCAGCTGGGCATCGGAGGTGACGAAGACGAGGTCGTCGTCCTCGGCGAGCACCGGGCCTGCACCGACGACCCGATCACCGGGCTTGAGAGCGATCAGCTCGCAGGAGTCGCGGTTGGCGGGGTAGTCGGGGACGACGCGCTTGACCACCCCGGCGGCGGTGCCCAGCGCGAGACCGGCGGCGCCCTCGTCCAGGTCGGCCAGGCAGAGCACCTCCTCGTCGCGGTCCAGCTCGACGTGGGCCGCCAACGGGGTGCCGCCGGACAGGGCCGGCGCGCCGTGGGTCGGCGGGAGGGCCGGCAGCTCCAGGACGGACACCCGGATCAGCCGTCCGGCCGAGGTGACCAGGCCGACCTCGCCGCGGGCCGTGGTGCGCACCGCGCTGACCACCGCGTCATGCCGGCCGCGGTCGCCGTCGGCGGCCAGCGGCTCGTCCGAGGCCGTCCGGGCGAGCAGTCCGGTGGCCGAGAGCAGCACCCAACACGGGTCGTCGGCCACCTCGAGGGGCGCCGAGACCGCGGCGGGGATCCCGGCCGACTCGAGCAGGACGGTGCGTCGTGGGGTGCCGTGCTTGGCGGCGACGTCGGCGAGCTCGGTGGAGACCGTCTTGCGCAGGAGGCGCTCGTCGTCCAGGACGGCCCGCAACTCTTCGATCTGGCGTTCCAGCTCGTTCTTCTCGTGCTCCAGCTCGATCCGGGAGAACTTCGTCAACCGGCGCAACTGCAGGTCGAGGATGTAGGTGGCCTGGGCCTCGGACAGGTCGAAGACCGACATGAGCCGGGCGCGTGCGGCTGCCGCGTCGTCCGAACCTCGGATGACCTGGATGACCTCGTCGATGTCGAGGATGGCGATGAGCAGCCCCTCGACGAGGTGCAGCCGCTCCTCGCGACGGGCCAGCCGGTATGCCGTGCGTCGCCGCACGACATCGAGCCGGAACCGGACGTAGACCTCGAGGAGCTCCTTCAGACCCAGGGTGCGTGGCTGGCCGTCGACGAGGGCGACGTTGTTGATCCCGAAGGAGTCCTCCATCGGCGTGAGCCGGAAGAGTTGCTCGAGGACGGCCTCGGGGTTGAACCCGGTCTTGATCTCGATGACCAGCCGCAGCCCGTGCTTGCGGTCGCCGAGGTCGGTCACATCGGAGATGCCCTGCAGCTTCTTGCTGAGCACCAGGTCGCGGATCTTCTCCACGACCTTCTCCGGGCCGACCAGGTAGGGCAGCTCGGTGACCACGATGCCCTTGCGGCGGGCCGTGACGTTCTCGATCCGGGTCGTCGCTCGGGTGCGGAAGGTGCCTCGACCGCTCGCGTAGGCATCCCGGATGCCGTCCAGGCCGACGATGCGGCCGCCGGAGGGCAGGTCCGGGCCCGGGATGAATCGCATGAGGTCGTCCAGCGTCGCGCCCGGGTGATCCAGCAGGTGGCGGGCGGCGCCGATGACCTCGACGAGGTTGTGCGGGGGCATGTTCGTCGCCATACCGACCGCGATTCCGGTGGCGCCGTTGACGAGCAGGTTGGGGAACGACGCCGGCAGGACCTCGGGCTGGAGGAGCTGGTCGTCGTAGTTGGGGACGAAGTCGACGGTCTGCTCATCCAGAGCGCCGGTCATGAGCATCGCCGCCGAGGCGAGCCGGGCCTCGGTGTATCGGGAGGCCGCGGGGCCGGCGTCCAGCGAGCCGAAGTTGCCGTGGCCGTCGACGAGTGGGAGCCGCATCGAGAACGGCTGGGCGAGCCGGACGAGGGCGTCGTAGATGGCCTGGTCACCGTGCGGGTGGTACTTGCCCATGACGTCACCGACGACGCGCGAGGACTTGACGTGGCCGCGCTCGGGCCGCAGGCCGAGCTCATCCATCGAGTAGAGGATGCGGCGTTGAACCGGCTTCAGGCCGTCGCGGGCGTCCGGCAGCGCACGGCTGTAGATGACCGAATAGGCATACTCAAGGAACGCGCCTTGCATCTCCTCTTCGACGTCGATGTCGACGATCTTCTCGACGACGTCCTGCGGAGGCGGGTTGGTGGCACCGCGGGCCATGGGCGGATCGACGCTCCTTCGTGCTGCAACCGGTCGACCCCCCATCCTCACGCAGTGGGTGCGGGTGGCGGTGACGCCGCGCCGAACCGTCCCCAGTGGCTCACCTCGGTCACGCCACGTCGGCCACGGCGCAGCGAGGGGCTGCGACGGTCCGCCAGCCGATAGCCGAGCGAGACCACACCGACGATCGCACGGCCGGCCGGTATGCCGAACGCCACCTTCACCTCCGTATGACGATGCGCCGGCACCCCGAAGAAGCACGACCCGAGGCCTTCGTCGACGGCGCCGAGGAGCATGAGCAGCGCCGCCATACCGGTGTCGATATCCCAATAGGGGACCGGCCAGTAGTCCTCCGAGCGGTCGGTGACCCCCTTGTCCGGCTCGGCGTAACGGTCCAGGTACGCGTCCTTGTGCGAGAGGCACAGGACGAGGGTCGGCGCCGTCATGAGCCCGGCCAGCCAGGTGTCGGGCGCCCTGCCCGGCTCGGCGGTGGCCGCCCAGAAGGCCGCACGCTCGGCAGGCTCACGCAGCACCAGGAAGTCCCAGCCCTGGCTGAAGCCGGCACTGGGGGCGTGGACGGCATACCCGAGCAACCGTTCGACGACCTCGACCGGCACCTGGCGGTCTGCCTCGTAGCGGCGGACCATGCGCCGTCGACGGATGACCTCCGCGAGCTCCATGTGGTGATCGTCGCACGTCCCGACGGTCGGCTTCGGTGCCAGGCCCTGCCCTCTGACGTGGGACGATGGGGCCATGAGCGAGGTGCCGAACCTACCGCCCGGCTATCCGGTCGAGTGGGAGGCAGATGTCGTGCTGCGCGACGGATCCGTCGGCCACCTACGTCCCATCGTCCCTGACGATGCCGAGGCACTGCGGCGATTCCACGCGGGGCAGTCCGACGAGTCGATCTACCTGCGGTTCTTCGCCCCGTTGAAAGAGCTCAGCGACCGGGACGTCTTCCGGTTCACCCACGTGGACTACGTCGACCGGGTTGCCCTCGTCGCCACCGTGGGCGACGACATCATCGGCGTCGGCCGCTA
>JBPOIZ010000095.1:0-8133 GCA_052034115.1 Actinomycetota bacterium | reverse complement strand
GAAAACGCACAAGGTGCTCGTGTCGTTGTGGGGCCGCGAGACCCCCGGCGAGCTGTCCTGCGGGCCGGTCGCCAAGCTCTGATGGGGGTGGGCCGCGGCGGCCCACCACCCCCAAGCCCCGGGCGGCCCATGCCGACCGGATCATAGGAACACTGCAACCGGGTCATCGCCCACGGCGTCGGTCCACGAGAAGAAAGCAGGGCACCATGCCCCCCAAGAAGAAGGTCTCCGGCTTCATCAAGCTGCAGATCCAGGCCGGTCAGGCCACTCCCGCCCCGCCGGTCGGTCCGGCACTGGGCCAGCACGGCGTCAACATCATGGAGTTCGTCAAGGCGTACAACGCCGCGACCGAGCACCAGCGCGGCAACGTCATCCCCGTGGAGATCACCGTCTATGAGGACCGGTCCTTCACCTTCGTGACGAAGACCCCGCCGGCTGCCGAGCTCATCAAGAAGGCCGCCGGGGTGGCCAAGGGGTCGGCAGTCCCGCACAAGGACAAGGTCGCCAAGCTCAGCGCCGACCAGGTCCGCGAGATCGCCGAGCAGAAGATGCCCGACCTGAACGCCAACGACATCGAGCACGCAGCCCGGATCATCGCCGGCACCGCACGCTCGATGGGTATCACCACCGAGGGTTACTGAGTTCGACACGGTCGGGGCGATCCTCGCCCCGACCGGTGGCAGGGCCGGCGCGGCCCGTCGACCACAACTCCACCCGCACCACACGAAACCGGAGCAGCACCATGAAGCGCAGCAAGTCCTACCGCGCGTCGGCCGAGAAGATCGGCGCCGGCACCCTCTACTCACCGATCGACGCCGTCCGGCTCGCCAAGAGCACGTCGACGACGAAGTACGACGCGACCGTTGAGGTCGCGCTGCGGCTCGGCGTCGACCCGCGCAAGGCGGACCAGATGGTCCGTGGCACGGTCAACCTGCCGCACGGCACCGGCAAGACCGCACGTGTCCTGGTCTTCGCCAACGCCGACAAGGCCGAGGCGGCCCGTGAGGCCGGCGCGGACTACGTCGGCGCCGACGACCTCATCGAGAAGATCACCGGCGGCTGGCTCGACTTCGACGCCGTCGTCGCGACGCCGGACATGATGGGCAAGGTCGGTCGGCTCGGCAAGGTGCTCGGCCCGCGCGGTCTCATGCCGAACCCCAAGACCGGCACCGTGACCATGGACGTCGCCAAGGCGGTCACCGACATCAAGGGCGGCAAGATCGAGTTCCGCGTCGACAAGCATGCCAACCTGCACTTCATCATCGGCAAGACGTCCTTCGACGAGAAGGCCCTGGTGGAGAACTACTCGGCCGCGATGGACGAGGTCATGCGGCTCAAGCCGTCGGCCGCCAAGGGCCGTTACGTCATCAAGGGCACCATGGCCACCACCATGGGCCCGGGCATCCCGGTGGACGTGACCCGCCTGCGTAACCTCACCGAGGACGAGTCGAACTGACCCGTCGGCACCCCGTTCCGCAGGGGGCGGTTCCCGAGGGAACCGCCCCCTGCGGCGTTCTTCGGTCTCGACTCCGTCACTTCGCTGCGTTCGGTTCGGCGAACCGGCCGGCGGGGACCTACGCTTGGCGCTGGGCCGCGAGGAGCGCTGCCCAGCCGGCTACATCGTCAGGAGCCCGCACCATGACTGTCCGCCCCCGCCACGCCGCCGCCTTCGCGCTGGCCGCGACCCTCGCGCTGACTGCCTGCGGCAGCAGTTCGACACCCTCTGCGCCGGCCGGCACCGGAGCAGGGTCGAGCGCCTCGAGTTCGGCCCCGGCGCCCGCTCCTGCCTCCGGCTCCGCCGCTGAGATCCTCGCGGCGGCGCTGAGGAAGGCCAGCGAGCCCGGCCAGACCGCCACGATGACCATGGACGGGGCCGGCCAGTCGATGAGCCTCGACATGGAGACCGGCCCGCCGCAGAAGATGTCCGGCACGTTCAGCCTCGACGGCGAGGACGTGAAGATGGTCCTCGTCGATGGGGTCGTATCCCTGGGCGGGATGCCGGGGATGACCGAGCTGCCCGCCGGCAAGAAGTGGATCACCTTCGGCGGCGACTCCGACGATCCGGTGTCCGCTGCGGTGAGTGCCGGTCTGGCCAAGTCCGTGTCCCAGATGCAGACCGCCTCTGCCGACCTCGTCGCCAAGTCGACGATCACCGACCTCGGTGAGGCGACCCTCAACGGGGCCGTCACCCGGCGTGTGAAGATGGTGACGCCTGCCGCGGTGATCACCGAGCAGTCCCAGGCCGCCATGAAGGCCATGCTCGACAAGCTCCCGGCCGAGGCTCGCGCGTCCGCCGAGGAAGCCATGAAGAACGCAGTGACCGGGGATGTCGTGCAGGAGTACTGGATCGACCCGGCCACCTCGCTGCCGCTGAAGGCCGCCACGGAGATGACGACGGCCGGCAAGAAGGCAACCACGACGCTGAACTACACCTGGGGTGTCCCGGTGTCCATCGCGGCGCCGCCGGCCGACGAGGTCGTCACCTTCGGTGAGCTCCTCAAGGGCATGATGCCCTGACCGAACGCTGACGACGAGGGCCCCCGAGACGATTTGGGTTGTCCGGGGGCCTTCGTCTACCCTGGGCGACGACCAATGACCGCCGGTCACCTTCCGCAGGGGAGGTCGAAGGTTCCGCGAAGCGGGCGACCAGCGCAGGACACCGAACCGCTTCGGCGGACGCCATACCGGCAGGTATGACGGCCGCGCTGCGAGCCCCGGGCGCCTGCGCCGGGGCTTTCTTCATGTGGGCCGGGCCGGCGCAGAAGTGAAGGAGGCCCCATGGCCAAGGCTGAGAAGTCGGCGACGATCGCCGAGCTCACCGAGAGCTTCCGCTCCTCGTCCGCTGCGGTGCTCACCGAGTACCGGGGGCTGAGCGTCAAGCAGCTGACCGATCTGCGCAACACGTTGCGCGGCAACGCGACCTTCTCGGTCGTTAAGAACACCCTGACCCGTCGAGCCGCCGCCGATGCCGGCGTCACCGCGCTGGACGGTCAGCTCACTGGGCCTTCGGCCGTTGCGTTTGTCACGGGTGACCCTGTCGAGGCCGCCAAGACGCTGCGCGACTTCGCCAAGGCCAACCCGCTGCTCGTCATCAAGGGCGGTGTCCTCGACGGGCGTCCGCTCTCGGCCGACGACA
This sequence comes from Actinomycetota bacterium, assembly GCA_052034115.1. Taxonomy (GTDB): domain Bacteria; phylum Actinomycetota; class Actinomycetes; order Actinomycetales; family Dermatophilaceae; genus Lutibacillus. The sequence goes on along the minus strand of JBPOIZ010000095.1, from coordinate 4,997 downwards.
TCAAGAAGCTCGCCGACCTGGAGTCGCGCGAGGTTCTCCTCGCCAAGCTGGCGGGGGCCATGCAGGCCTCGCTCAGCAAGGCCGTCTACCTCTTCGCCGCCCCGCTCTCGCAGGCAGCCCGCGTCGTCGACGCGCTGCGCGCGAAGGTGGAGAGCGAAGGGCCTGTCGCGGCCGCGCCCGCGGAGGCAGCTGCCGAGGCGCCCCAGGACGCCCCGGCGCAGGACAGCACCGACGCAGAGTCGCCCGTCGTGGGTGACGCGGACCAGGGCTGACCTCACCCCGGGTTGACCGGCGTGAGCCCAGCCCGAACGACACCACCACCACCCGCCACTCACGGCACCCGCACAGGAAGGAACGCCACCATGGCGAAGCTCAGCACCGACGAGCTCCTTGAGGCTTTCAAGGAGATGACCCTCATCGAGCTCTCCGAGTTCGTGAAGCAGTTCGAGGACACCTTCGGCGTCACCGCCGCCGCTCCGGTCGCCGTCGCGGCCGCCGGCGCCCCCGGTGCCCCGGCCGAGGCCGAGGCTGCCGAGGAGCAGGACGAGTTCGACGTCATCCTCGAGGCTGCCGGCGACAAGAAGATCGCCGTCATCAAGGAGGTCCGCGCCTTGACCTCGCTGGGTCTCAAGGAGGCCAAGGACCTCGTCGACGGCGCTCCGAAGGCCGTTCTCGAGAAGGTCGACAAGGCCGCCGCGGAGAAGGCCAAGGAGCAGCTCGAGGGCGCCGGCGCCACAGTCACCCTCAAGTGAGGCCTCACCCCGACGCGGGGTGAACGTCATACCGACGAAGGGGCCCGACCACACCGGTCGGGCCCCTTCGTCGCGCTTACCGAACGGACGGGGGCGAGGTCAGCCCGAGCGCTTCGTGCAGGCCCGCGACGATGTCGGCCCGGCGCACGGTGCTCGACGAGGAGATCGTCCCGTTCGTCGCCGCCGTGGCGAACGCCGCGGCGTCCCGGCGGACCTGTTTGGCATACCGGACGGCGAAATCGGCGAGCGCCTGGTCCGCCGCGGTGCTCCCGCCGAGGTAGGTGGCGATCGCCACCGCGTCGCCGGTGCGCGCGTGGGAGCGGGCCAGGTCGTGCCCGCAGACCTGGGCGTAGTCGACGAGCCCGGAGGAGGTGAACCGGCTCGGGTCGGGCGCCCACTTCATGTCCCGCAGCTGGCGCACGTAGAAGCTGCTCGACCCGATGCCGGTGGTCCCCAGGAACGGGTCCGTGCTCGGTTGGATGAGCCGTGCCGAGGTGACGACCCGTTCTGCCGGAGGGGTGGGGTCCACCGCCGTGTAGGCGGCCAGCACGGACGGCTGCGCGTTCTTCATCTGGAGGACGAGCAGGTCGGCTGCGGAGCGCCCTTGGAGCAGCAGGACGAAATCCATGATCCCGACACTGCCCACCCCGACGACCTTGTGGGCGACATCGATGACCCGGTATCGGGCCAGCACCTCGTGCAGCGCCGGGCCGGATCCGGCGCGGTAGCCCTCGAACAGGGCGAGGACCGCCTGTGCCAGATCGCCGGACAGCCCGATCCGCACGAGCAGCGGTGGCTTGTCGACGAAGCGCCGACCGCGGGCGGTCTTGGTCGTCAGGGATTCGACCGCCGTCCACATCGACTCTTTGGCCGCCGATGCGCGGTAGGCCGCCAAATCGCGTCGGGTCTGCCTCCCCACGTGGTCGCGTGCCATCCACCGGTCCAGCGCCTTGGCGTCCTCTCGGCCGTACCACACCTCGATCTCGGTGCGGGCGGCGCGCTCGCGGATGGACTGCCGGTATGCCGCCGCCGCGGCCCGGGCCGCGGCGATGCCGACCGGCGCGGACTTGCCCGCGGCGTGGGCAGCCAGGACACACGACGTGCTCAGACGTTGCAGGTCCCACTCGATGGGGCCGGTCGTCGCCTCGTCGAAGTCGTTCAGGTCGAAGACGATGCGACGGTCCGCGGCGGCGAAGAGGCCGAAGTTTGACAGGTGCGCGTCCCCGGACAGTCGAGCCTCGAGCCCGGAGCGGGGCAGGGTGTCCAGATCCGCGGCCATGACCAGCGCCGACCCCCGATAGAAGCTGAACGCGTTGGTCGCCATCCGCGCATGGCGAAGCGGGAGCAGCGCCGCCACTCGCGGCGGCTCTTGGGTGAGCAGGAGGTCGATCGGGTCCGCACGGTCCGGGAGCGGCCGCCAGGTGGCCAACGAGGACCTCGGCCGGTTGGCGCGCGCGGCCCGGCCCCGCTGCCTGCGCTCGCTGGGGCTAGGTGGGGCCAAGGGGGAGGAATCGGTCATTCCGGCACGTTAGTGCTCGCTCTGCGCAGCGGCAATGGTGGTCGCCGAACCCCGATCGGGACCCTGTGGCAGGGGCATGGGGGACCCTCGTGCAGGCTGACGCGGCGCATCACGAATGCGTGTCGGCCCTTGACCAAAGCCCGGCATACGGTCATATTCGTGGTGTCCGCGCCCAGCGCGGATGCAGCTGGCAACAGCCGACTCGCCGCGCCTCGCGCGGGCCGTCGATCTGGATCCCCTGTTCCGAGGGCCACGACCTCCGGGGGGCCACTCGGCCGGGTCGGCAGTCGCAGCGCCGACTGGACAGGCGTGCGCCTGGTCGGTATGCTGTCGCTTTGCGCTGCCTGTGTCCTCTACCCCGCCCCGAATGCTTGGCGCTTGACCGCTGTGCCCCTGCCTGCGGTCAGTCCATGGGACGGACGAGACCGGCGCCGCCGTACTAACCGTCAGGCCCGTGGAAGGACCACCCTTGGCTGCCTCGCGCACCACGTCCAAGACCGTGACCACAGCACGGACGGCCTCTGGCCGTCTGTCCTTCGCGAAGATCCGGGAGCCGCTCGAGGTTCCCGATCTGCTCGCTCTGCAGACCGAGAGTTTCGACTGGCTCCTCGGCAACGAGCGCTGGCAGGCCCGGGTCGCCGAGGCGAAGGCCGCCGGACGCACCGACGTTCCGGACCGCTCTGGTCTCGAGGAGATCTTCGAGGAGATCTCGCCCATCGAGGACTTCTCCGGAACGATGTCGCTGAGTTTCCGCGACCACCGCTTCGAGGAGACCCGCAAGACCATCGAGTGGTGCAAGGAGCGCGACCAGACGTATGACGCGCCGCTCTTCGTCACCGCGGAGTTCATGAACACCGTGACCGGTGAGATCAAGAGCCAGACGGTGTTCATGGGCGATTTCCCGCTCATGACCGAGCGCGGCACCTTCATCATCAACGGCACCGAGCGTGTGGTCGTGTCCCAGTTGGTGCGTAGCCCGGGCGTCTACTTCGAGCAGACCCCGGACAAGACCTCCGACAAGGACATCTTCACCGCCAAGGTGATCCCGAGCCGCGGGGCCTGGCTGGAGTTCGAGATCGACAAGCGCGACATGGTCGGCGTGCGCGTCGACCGCAAGCGCAAGCAGTCGGTGACCGTCCTGCTCAAGGCGCTGGGCTGGACCAGCGAGCAGATCCTCGCCGAGTTCGGCGAGTACGAGTCGATGCGCCTGACCCTGGAGAAGGACCACATCAAGGACCAGGACGAGGCGCTGCTCGACATCTACCGCAAGATGCGTCCGGGCGAGCCGCCGACCAAGGAGGCTGCCCAGACTCTCCTGGACAACCTCTACTTCAACGCCAAGCGCTACGACCTGGCCAAGGTCGGTCGCTACAAGGTGAACAAGAAGTTGGGCCTCGGCGCCGACATCAACGCCTCGACCTTGTCCACGCAGGACATCGCGGCCGCCATCCGCTACCTGTGCGCGCTGCACGTCGGCGAAGCCACGATGAAGGGGCTGCGCCACGGCGAGGAGGTTGACCTTCGCGTCGAGACCGACGACATCGACCACTTCGGCAACCGTCGTCTGCGCAGTGTCGGCGAGCTCATCCAGAACCAGGTCCGCACCGGTCTGTCCCGGATGGAGCGCGTCGTTCGCGAGCGGATGACGACCCAGGACGTCGAGGCCATCACGCCGCAGACGCTGATCAACATCCGGCCGGTCGTGGCCTCCATCAAGGAGTTCTTCGGCACCAGCCAGCTCTCCCAGTTCATGGACCAGAACAACCCCCTGGCTGGGCTGACGCACAAGCGGCGCCTGTCCGCGCTCGGCCCCGGCGGTCTGTCCCGCGACCGGGCCGGTATGGAGGTCCGTGACGTCCACTCCTCGCACTACGGGCGCATGTGCCCCATCGAGACCCCTGAAGGCCCGAACATCGGCCTCATCGGGTCGCTCGCGTCATACGGGCGGATCAACGCCTTCGGCTTCGTCGAGACGCCCTACCGCAAGGTGACCGGTGGCCTGGTGACCGACGAGGTCCACTACCTCACCGCCGACGAGGAGGACGAGCACGTCATCGCCCAGGCCAACGCGCCGTTGACCGCCGAAGGCCGGTTCGCCGAAGAGCGCGTTCTCGTCCGGGTCAAGGGCGGCGAGGTCGAGTATGTGCCGGCCAACGACGTCGACTACATGGACGTCTCGGCGCGCCAGATGGTGTCCGCCGCGACCGCGCTGATCCCGTTCCTCGAGCACGACGACGCCAACCGCGCGCTGATGGGCTCGAACATGCAGCGTCAGGCGGTGCCGCTGGTCAAGTCCGAGGCGCCGCTCGTCGGCACCGGCATGGAGTTCCGGGCGGCGCTCGACTCCGGCGACGTCGTGCGGGCCGAGAAGGCCGGCGTCGTCTCCGAGGTGAGCGCGGACCTGGTCACCGTGACCAACGACGATGGGACCTACCAGACCTACCGGATCGCCAAGTTCGCCCGGTCCAACCAGGGCACGTCCTACAACCAGGTCGTCGTCGTCAATGAGGGCGACCGGGTGGAGGCGGGCGCGGTCCTGGCCGACGGCCCGGCGACCGACGGTGGCGAGATGGCACTCGGGCGCAACCTGCTCGTGGCGTTCATGTCGTGGGAGGGCCACAACTACGAGGACGCGATCATCCTCAGCCAGCGGCTCGTCCAGGACGACGTCCTCTCCTCGATCCACATCGAGGAGCACGAGGTCGACGCCCGCGACACCAAGCTCG
>JBPOIZ010000053.1:0-38851 GCA_052034115.1 Actinomycetota bacterium | reverse complement strand
AGGACGGGGCGCCGCGGGCCGTCTACCTCTACCACGTCACGGACAACGAATGGTCGATGCGCGAGTACGACGCCCAGTGCGTCGTCTGGCAGACCGCGGTCAACCCGGTCGTGGCTCTTGAGTTGCTGGCGTCCGGTGCCTGGTCGGGTGTCGGCGTGCTGGGACCCGAGGCCTTCGATCCCTTGCCGTTCCTCGACCTGCTGTCGGCCCCGGCGCCAAGCGGGTACGCCTCGCCCTGGGGAATGGAGGAGCGCCTGCCGCAGGCGGCCGCCTTCGATCAAGCGGTGATCGGCGGGGTGTAGACCCGGCCGGAGGAACTGCACTGCACCGACTGCGTGCCATCGGACACCGTCCAGTAGATCGTCTGCCTGCTGATGTCGGCTGTGGCGCGGGTGAAGACGAGGAAGTCGTCGGAGGCAATGCGCGGGGTGCCGTTGTTGTCGATCCGCACCGACCCTGGGTACTCGTCGAAGAACGACTCGATCCGCATCGGTTTGCGGTCGGGGTCGGCGGCGACATCGAGGATCCGCACGGCCACGCTTTCTCCCACGGCCGGGAAGGCGATGTATGTGTTCTGGCACAGTGGGCGCCGATCGGCCGCACCGGTGGTGGCGGCCGCGGGTGACACAGCGGTCACCGCGGAGGCCACGGTAGCCGTGATCGGTGCAGCGGCCACCAGGCCGAGCAGGATGGCCGCACGTCGCGCAGCGCGGGAGGGACGAATACGTAAGTCGGACATCGGAGGCCCTTCGGTGTTGGGAAGCCTGGACGCAACCGACGGTAGGCAACCGCAGCGACGCAGGACCAGTGGTGAACGCACTCGGTAAGGACCACGTAATTCCGTCCGAGGGTGCCTCGGTCAAAGCCCGCCGGCATCGTCGAGACACCTCTGGCGGACCCGGTCCGTAGGATGCCGCCATGACGCGCTACGGGGCCCAGCACGGGCCGGACATCACCTTCCTCGGGGTCGACCGGTGCGACCTTGACGAGCCGGACACGTATGCCGACGCCGACGTCGTCATCCTCGGGGCGCCGTTCGACGGGGGGACCTCGCACCGGCCGGGCACCCGGTTCGGGCCGCAGGCCATCCGCATGACCGACTACCTCCCGCACGACGGTTCGCGGCCGTCGCTCGCGCTGCGCACCGACGGCTTGGTCGACCTACGGGTCCTCGACGCAGGGGACGTCGAGATGTACTCCGGCGACATCGAGACCGCCCTGCCCACGCTGGAGGCCGCTGTGGAGAAGGTGGTCAGGGCCGGCGCCATCCCCGTCGTCCTCGGCGGTGACCACTCGATCGCCTTCCCCGACGCCAAGGGCTGCGCCAACGTCCTGGGCCATGGTCGCGTCTCGATGATCCACTTCGACGCGCATGCCGACACCGGCGACATCGAGTTCGGGTCGCTGTGGGGCCACGGACAGCCGATGCGCCGGCTCATCGAGTCGGGCGCGCTGCGGGGGGATCGGTTCCTGCAGGTCGGCTTGCGCGGCTACTGGCCGCCGCCGGAGACGCTGCAGTGGATGGCCGAGCAGCAGATGCGCTCGTTCGAGATGACCGAGATCGTCCACCGCGGCCTCAACGAGTGCCTCACCGAGGCGTTCCAGATCGCCACCGACGAGTGCGAGGGCGTGTTCCTGTCGGTCGACATCGACGTGTGCGACCCCGGGCATGCGCCAGGCACCGGCACTCCCGAACCGGGCGGCCTGTCGGCCCGTCAGCTGCTCGACGCGGTGCGCCGGATCTGCCTCGAGCTGCCGGTCTGCGGGGTGGACGTCGTCGAGGTGTCCCCGCCCTACGACCATGCTGACATCACCGCTGCGCTGGCCAACCGGGTCGTCCTCGAAGCCCTCTCGGCGATCGCGCGCAAGCGGCGCGACGCCAGGGACGGCACCCGCTGGGACCCGTCCCTGCCGCTGCTCTCGGGCCGCATTCCCGAGGGACACCTCGGACACGGCCACGAGCACTGATCGGGGCTGACGTGACGTCGACAGCAGGGCCGTCTCGGCTCTCCGGCGCGGGGCGGCTGGCGACGGCGGTGCTGCTCGGCTTGGCGCTGGTGGCGCTTGCCGTGCTGCTGTTTCGACCCGGGGGATCGGACACGCGAAGGCCGAGCGTGATGACCACGCCGACCGCACCGGTCGCCTTGCCGTCGGCCAGCCTGCCCACCTCGGTCGGCGGGGGACGGGTCACCCTGGACGAGCGGACCCCGAGCAGCGGACTGCCGACCGTCGCGCTCGGCGACCTGCCGGACGAGGCGCTGGCCGTCCTGGATGCCATCGCGGTGGGAGGCCCGTTCCGCTACGACGAGGACGGCAGCACGTTCCGCAACCGCGAGGGGATCCTGCCGACTCGAAAACTGGGCTACTACCGGGAGTACACGGTCCGCACCCCCGGCGAGGGCGACCGAGGTGCGCGGCGGATCATCGCCGGCAGCAGCGGCGACCTCTACTACACCGACGACCACTACACATCGTTCCGCCAGATCGAGGAGTCCGGGTGAGCACAGTCCTTGGCCCCGACGACGACGTCGCCGCGGTGGTTCGCCAGCTCGAAACCGACGGGTATGCCGTCGAGGTCGTCCCGGCCGGGCCGGATCTGCCGAGCATCTACGACGCCTTCGCCGCGGCCCTGGTCCTGCCGGACTGGTTCGGCCGAAACGCCGACGCGCTCTACGACTCGCTGCGCGACTGGGCCAGTGCCTCGCAGCGGCCGCTCGCCGTCATCGTCGACGGTCTGGCGGCACTACGGGCCGACGACCCGCACGGGTATGCCGTCCTTGCCGCTGTCCTGGACGACCTCGAGGCCGATCACTCCCACGTGACCTGTGTCCTCGTGGCCCGCTGACGCGCGTGGGCCAGGCAGAATGAGCCTGTGAGCGAACCACGTGTGGTGACGATCCTCGGGTCGACTGGTTCGATCGGCACCCAGGCGCTCGACATCGTTCGTCGCAACCCCGAGCGGTTCAGCGTCCATGCCCTGACCGCAGGCGGGGGAGACATCGCCTTGCTGGCCCGCCAGGGTGTCGCGCTGCGTCCCGACCACATCGGTATGGCGCGCGGCAGCGCCGACGAACTGGAGGCCGCGATCGCCGCCGAGGTCTCGCGCACCGGGGCAGCGCCATACCGGCCGGTCCTACACATCGGCCCCCAGGCGAGTGCGCAGGTCGCTGCGCATCCGGTCGACGTCGTCCTCAACGGCATCACCGGGGCGATCGGCTTGGAACCGACGCTGGCGGCGTTGCGCGCCGGATCCACCCTCGCGCTGGCCAACAAGGAGTCGCTCATCGTCGGTGGGCCGCTGGTCAAGGCGGCGGCAGCTCCCGACCAGATCGTCCCGGTCGACTCCGAGCACTCCGCCCTGGCCCAGTGCTTGCGCGGTGGGCGGCGCGAGGAGGTCCGCCGGCTGGTCGTCACCGCCAGCGGTGGCCCGTTCCGCGGCCGGCGTCGCGACGAGCTCATGGACGTCACACCCCAGCAGGCGCTGGCCCACCCGACCTGGGACATGGGCCGAGTCGTCACGACGAACTCGGCCACCTTGGTCAACAAGGGCCTGGAGGTCATCGAGGCCCATCTGCTCTTCGACGTCCCGTATGACGACATCACCGTCGTGGTCCACCCCCAATCGGTCGTCCACTCGATGGTCGAGTTCCACGACGGCTCGACGTTGGCCCAGGCCAGCCCTCCGTCGATGCTCATCCCCATCGCCCTCGGCCTGGCCTGGCCGCAGCGGGTTGCGGACGCGGCGCCGGCCTGCGACTGGAGTCAGGCGGCGACCTGGGAGTTCTTCCCGCTCGACGACGACGCCTTCCCGGCGGTGGCGCTGGCCAAGGCGGTGGGTCGCACCGGCGGCACCTTCCCCGCCGTCTACAACGCCGCCAACGAGGTCTGCGTGGATGCTTTCCATGACGGGCTCATCCGCTTCACCGACATCGTCGACACCGTGGCTCGGGTGGTCGACCGGCACGCGGCCAGCGAGGTCGCCGTCACCGGGAGTGATTCGGCCGCCCTGGACGTTGAGGGGGTCGTGCGGGCCGATCGATGGGCTCGCGCCGAGGCAGCCACACTCCTCGGCCTGCCGGGGAAGGACCCATCATGACCGTTGCGCTCTACGTCGTCGGGGTCCTGCTGTTCGTCGTCGGAATCGGCGCGTCCATCGCCCTGCACGAAATCGGTCACCTGGTCCCGGCGAAACTGTTCGGCGTCAAGGTGACGCAATACATGATCGGCTTCGGCCCGACGGTCTGGTCGAGGCGGCGCGGCGAGACCGAGTACGGCGTCAAGGCCATCCCCCTCGGCGGCTACGTCCGGATGATCGGGATGCTCCCGCCCGAGCCCGGCACCGACCCGCTCGTGCTCCGCCGGGCGTCCACCGGACGGTTCAGCCAACTCGTCGACCAGGCCCGCCGGGACTCGGCCGAAGAGGTTGGCCCGCAGGACGCCCACCGCGTGTTCTACGCCCTCAAGCCGTGGCAGAAGATCGTCACCATGCTCGGCGGACCGGTCATGAATCTCGTCCTGGCCGCAGCCCTCATCACGGTGACGCTCGTCGGTTTCGGGGCGCTGACCCGAGTGCCGACTGTCGGCTTCGTCTCGGACTGCGTCACCTCGACCGCACCGACGGCCACGGCACCGGTCCCGGCGTGCGTTGCCGGCGACCCGGTCAGCCCCGCCAAGGCCGCCGGTCTGCAGGCCGGCGACACCATCGTCAGCGTCGACGGCCAGCCGGTGACCACCTGGGCCCAGGTGCAGACCCTCATCAAGACGCACCCCGAGACGCCGATGACATTGGTCGTTGACCGCGGCGGCTCGACGGTGACCCTGACCGTCACGTTGGCCGACCGAGTGGCCCCGGTCGTGGCGGCCGACGGTTCCCTGGTGATCACCGACGGCGTGCTCAAGACCGAACGGACGAAGTTCCTCGGTATGGCGCCGACCGCCGTCCTGGTCCGCCAGCCGCTGACCGCCGTGCCCGGCGAGGTGTGGTCACAGGTGTCCGGTGTCTTCGGCGTGGTGACGACGATCCCGCAGAAGGTGGTCGGGGTCGCCCAGGCGGCGTTCGGCTCGGGGGAGCGAGACCCCAACAGCCCCATCTCCATCGTCGGGGTCGGCCGGATCAGTGGCGAGGTCGTCTCCGGCCAGGTGGCCGGCGTGGACACCGTGACCGAGAAGATCTACCTCGGGCTGGGTCTGCTCGGCTCGCTCAACCTCGCGCTGTTCGTCTTCAACCTCATCCCGCTGTTGCCGCTGGACGGCGGCCACGTCGTCGGGGCCTTGTGGGAGGCGGTCAAGCGGTCGGGCGCCCGCGTGCTGGGTCGACCAGACCCGGGCCCGGTCGACGTCGCCAAGGCCCTTCCGCTCGCGTATGCCGTCGCAACCGTGCTCGTCGGCCTGTCCGTCCTGTTGATGTATGCCGACCTGGTCAAGCCCATCAGCCTCTGACGCGACCCGCCATACCGGCGGATCCGACCCGCCATACCGGCTGAGATACTGCACCTCATGAGCGTCTCCCTCGGCATGCCCGGCGTCCCCGCCGAGGTTGTCGCACCCCGCAGGCCGACTCGCCGGATCCAGGTCGGTGCCGTTGCCGTCGGCGGGGGAGCGCCCATCTCGGTGCAGTCGATGACGACCACACCCACGACCGACATCAACGCGACGCTGCAGCAGATCGCCGAGCTCACCGCGGCCGGTTGCGACATCGTGCGCGTCGCCTGCCCGAGCCAGGACGATGCCGACGCCTTGCCGGCGATCGCCCAGAAGTCGCAGATCCCCGTCATCGCCGACATCCACTTCCAGCCCAAGTACGTCTTCGCCGCGATCGACGCCGGCTGTGCCGCGGTGCGGGTCAACCCGGGGAACATCCGCGCCTTCGATGACCAGGTCGGCGAGATCGCGCGCCGGGCCCAGGCTGCAGGCGTGTCCCTGCGGATCGGGGTCAACGCCGGTTCGCTGGACCCTCGCTTGCTGGAGAAGTACGGCAAGGCCACCCCGGAAGCACTCGTCGAGTCGGCACTCTGGGAGGCCGGCCTGTTCGAGGAGCACGACTTCCACGACTTCAAGATCTCGGTCAAGCACAACGACCCGGTGGTCATGATCCGGGCCTACCAACTCCTCTCAGAGCGCGGCGACTGGCCGTTGCATCTGGGCGTCACCGAGGCCGGGCCGGCATTCCAAGGCACCGTGAAGTCGTCGGTGGCCTTTGGGGCGCTGCTGGCCCAGGGGATCGGTGACACCATCCGAGTCTCGTTGTCGGCTCCACCGGTCGAAGAGGTCAAGGTCGGCACGGCGATCCTCCAATCACTCGGCTTGCGCCCGCGAAAGCTGGAGATCGTCTCCTGCCCCTCGTGCGGACGGGCGCAGGTGGACGTCTACACCCTGGCCGACCAGGTCACCGCGGGTCTGGAAGGGCTGACCGTGCCGTTGCGGGTGGCGGTCATGGGCTGCGTCGTCAACGGCCCGGGCGAGGCACGCGAGGCCGACCTCGGGGTCGCCTCCGGCAACGGCAAGGGGCAGATCTTCGTCCGTGGCGAGGTCGTCAAGACCGTGCCGGAAAGTCAGATCGTCGAGACCCTCATCGACGAAGCCCTGCGCTTGGCCGAGCAGATGGGCGACGGTGGGCCCGGCGACGAGGCCGCCCCCGTGGGGCCGGTCGTCACCGTGAGCTGACACGCGGCACGCCGATCAAGGCGTGACACCGGGCGCCGGACACGTCAGGATCACAGTGTGCTGCGCGCCCTGAGCCCAGTGCGCCCGGTCGCCATCCACGAGGTCGACGAGGCGCTGGACCTGTGTGCGCAGGACCGGCCTGCGAGCGTGTTCGTCGCCGCGCGGATCGCCGAAGGTGCCCTCCAATACCAGCCAGGGTCGGTGCTGGGCTTTCGATCCGATGGGCAGTTGCGGGCCCTGTGCTGGGCTGGCGCGAACATCGTCCCGATCGGTGCCGACGAGGAGGCCATCGACGCGTTCACCGCGCGGCTGCGCCGGTCACGCCGCCATACCGCCTCGCTGTTCGGCCCGGCCGAACCGGTGGAGCGCATGTGGAACGGTCTGGCGCCGACGTGGAGCCCAGCGCGAGCCATCCGGGCCGGGCAGCCGCTCCTGGCCACTCAGATGCGGCCATCGGTCATCGGCGTGGAGTTGCACCCGGAGGTCCGGCTCGCCACCCCGCGCGAAGTCGGCATCGTCCTTCCCGCGGCCGCAGCGATGTTCACCGGGGAGATCGGCTACCCGCCTTACCGGGGATCCGACCACGCCTACCGGCAGATCATCGCCGACCTCATCGACCGGGGCCATACCTTTGTCTGGGTCGAGCGAGGTGAGGTGCTGTTCAAGGCTGACGTCGGCTCGTTGGCCATCGGTGAGGCTCAACTGCAGGGGGTGTGGCTGACGCCGCGGCTGCGAGGGATGGGCCTATCCGTGCCGCTCATCGCGGCGGTGACCGAGCAGGTCCTCGCGACCGTCGCAGAATCCGTGAGCCTCTACGTCAACAGTTACAACGCTGCCGCACGGGCCGCCTACCGCACGGTGGGGTTCGTCCCCGTGGGGGAGTTCGCGACGATCCTGCTGTGATCCTCGTGACGTCGGCGTGCCTCGCCGGACGGCGGCTTCCGCCCAGCCGTGCTTGGATGGCGGTATGGCGGTGCTCCAGTGGGCGCCTTTGACCGAGGCCGACCTGCCCCAGTTGGCGTGGCTTGCGCAGGAGTGCCTGCGCGTCGACGGTGGGTTCCCCATGCTGTCCGACGACGGAGTCCTGCGGGGCTACTTCTTCCATGGGCCCAGCCTGGGCGGCCGAGACGAGACCGGCGATCTCGTGGCCGCCGTCGCATTGTTCCCGGACCGGCTCGGTGCCCTGGCCGCCACGGGGATGGTCCACCCCTCGCTGCGGCGAATGGGACACGGCGAGGCCCTCGTGGAGTGGGCCAGGGCCCAAGCAGGGGACAATCACCCGCTGGTCGTCGCCGAGACGATGTCGTTGGAGGCCGAGGCGCTCTTCGCCCGCTCCGGTCTGCGCCGGGTCTTCGCCGAGACCGTGATGCGGCACGACCTGGCGCACATCGCCCGGGTCGCCCTGCCGGCCGGGCTGCGGACCGAGCCGTTCTCGGAAGCCACCGCTGACGCGTTCCACGAGGCGTACCGGCTCTCCTTCGCCGAGCGTCCGGGTTTTCCGGACACCCCCAAGGCCGAGTGGCTCGACTGGGTGACGCAGGACACCGGCTTCCGGCCCGAGGACTCTCGGGTCGCCTTCGATGAGGGCGACAATCCGGTCGGTTTCGTCATCCTCGACGACGACTGGCTCGATCAGGTCGGCGTCGTACCGGGATACCGCGGTCGCCGCCTCGGAGCGCACCTGGTCGTCCGGTCGCTCAGTGCCTTCCGCAAGTCCGGGGCGGAGCACGTGTGGCTGTGTGTCAACGTGGACAACCCGTCCCGCTTCCTCTACGAGCGACTCGGCTTCGTCGCGGCGGGCACCCGGGCGCGCTACAGCGACCGCTGACCTTCACCCATGGATCGCCCGCCTCGCTGGCGAGTCGCCATCGCCGTGCTGGCTGCGCTGCTCGCGTTCGGCCTGGCCCAGAGCACGGGCCGGATGCGGGACCCGCAGGTCGGGCGCGGTCACGACGTCGTCGTCAACCTGTTTCAGTGGCCCTGGCGCTCGGTGGCCACCGAGTGTCAGTGGCTGGGAGAGCGTGGCTATGGCGGTGTCCAGATCTCGCCGGCGCAGGAACATGTCGTCGTCGCCGGCCACCCATGGTGGGTGGACTACCAACCGGTCTCCTATCGGATCGAGAGTCGTCGTGGCACCCGCGCGGACTTCGCAGCCATGGTGACGGCCTGCCACGACGCGGGCGTGCGGATCTATGCCGACGCGGTGGTCAATCACATGGCTGGTGGAGACTCCGGCGTCGGGTATGCCGGGACGGCGTGGACGCACTACGACTACCCGGGCACCTGGGGACCGGCTGCCTTCCATCACTGTGGCCTAGCGGACCAGGACGACATCTCGGACTACTCCAACCGAGAGCAGGTCCAGTCCTGCGAGCTGGTCAACCTCGCCGACCTGGCCACCGACCAGGAACCGGTCCGGGCGGGGCTGGCGGCATACCTTCGTGACCTGGTCTCGCTGGGGGTGGACGGCTTCCGGGTCGACGCCGCCAAGCACATCCCCGCCGCCGACCTCGCGGACCTGCTCGGCCGGGTCGCCACCCCGTCGCGCAGTTACCTCGAGGTCATCGACAAGGGCGGCGAGCCGATCACCGCGAGCGAGTACGCCGGCATGGGCGACGTCCTCGTCTTCACCTACGGGGACGAGGTCGGCCAGGCCTTCCGGAGCGGGCGAATCACCGCACTGAATCAGCTCGGCGGGCCGGTCGACAGTGCCGTGGCCCGGGTGTTTCTCGACAACCACGACACCCAGCGGCACGGCGGGTCGGCCGTGGTGACCTACGCCAACCCCGAGGCGTACCGGCTGGCCAACGTGTTCATGCTCGCATGGCCCTATGGCAAGCCCGTCGTCATGAGCTCCTACTCCTTCGACGACCCGGACGCCGGCCCCCCGGCGGACCGCGCCACCGGGCGCACCGACGACGCGGTGTGTGGGCGGGTGCCGTGGGTGTGCGAGCACCGCTGGCCCGCCGTGGCGGGGATGGTCGGATTTCATGATGCGGTCGCCGGCACTGGCGTCGAGCGGTGGTGGGACGACGGGGCCAAGGCGGTCGCGTTCGCGCGCGGTCACCAGGGGTATGTCGTCATCAACGCCGATCCTGCCCCGCTCGCCGGGCGCTCCTTCGAGACCGGCCTGCCGCCCGGTCGCTACTGCGACGTCGTCCACGGTGCCTGGACCGAGGGCTCGTGCACCGGGCCCACTGTCACGGTGTCCGAGACCGGCTGGTTCACCGCCGACGTCGCCGCCACCGATGCGATCGCCCTGCACGTGGGTGCCCGCCTGCCCTGACGCGCCTCGGGCCGGGGCCGGCCGCCCGGGCATAAGTCAGTCGGGTCGGCCTGCGCCAGGCGGCTATTCTTCCGGGGAACCCCGAAGGAGAGATCGTGACCGTCCTGCGTATGTCGTCCCTGTTCCTGCGCACCTTGCGCGAGGACCCGGCGGATGCCGAGCTGCCGAGCCACAAGCTGCTCGTGCGGGCGGGCTACATCCGCCGCGTCGCTCCGGGCGTCTACACCTGGCTGCCGCTGGGCCTGCGGGTCCTGCGCCGGGTTGAGCGGATCGTCCGCGAGGAGATGGACCGCATGGGCGCCCAGGAGCTGCTCTTCCCGGCGATGGTGCCCAAGGAGCCCTATGAGGCGACCGGCCGGTGGACCGAGTACGGCGACAGCCTCTTGCGACTGACCGACCGCAAGGGTGCCGAGTACTGCCTCGGCCCCACCCATGAGGAGTTGTTCACGCTCGCGGTCAAGGATCTGTTCTCGTCCTACAAGGACCTTCCCGTCTCGCTGTACCAGATCCAGACGAAGTACCGCGACGAGGCCAGGCCGCGGGCGGGGCTGCTGCGCGGCCGCGAGTTCGTCATGAAGGACTCCTATTCCTTCGACCTCGACGACGCGGGGCTGCAGGCCTCCTATGACGCGCACCGAGCGGCCTACGTGCGGATCTTCGACCGGCTGGGTTTCGACTACGTCATCGTCGCGGCCATGGCCGGAGCGATGGGTGGCAGCAAGAGCGAGGAGTTCCTCGCCACCGCCGAGAACGGCGAGGACACCTACGTGCGGTGTGCCGTCTGCGGCTACGCCGCCAATGTCGAGGCGGTCCGCGTGCCGGTCCCCGACGCCGTGCCGTATGACGGCGTGCCCGCCGCGCACAACGAGACCACGCCCGACAGCGCAACCATCGCCCGGCTCGTCGACTGCCTCAACGAGCGCTATCGGAAGGCCGACGGCCACTCCTGGACCGCTGAGGAGACCCTCAAGACCTATGTGGTGACCCTCGTCTACCCCGACGGGCGTCGCGAACCACTGGCCATGGGCATCCCGGGCGACCGCGAGGTCGACGAGAAGCGGCTGGCCGCGCAGGTCGAGCCCGCCACCGTCGAGGCCTTCGACGAGAAGGACTTCGCGGCATACCCCACGCTGGTCAAGGGCTACCTGGGTCCGTTGGCCCTGGGCGCCGGTAGCGCGTCCGGCATCCGGTTCCTCGTCGATCCGCGCGTCGTCACCGGCACCCGATGGGTCGCCGGTGGGAACGTGGCCGGCGAACACACCCTGGACCTGGTCGCGGGTCGTGACTTCACCCCCGACGGGGTGATCGAGGCGACCGAGGTCCGCGACGGCGACGCCTGCCCGACCTGCGGCAACGCCCTGGCCAGCGCCCGCGGCATCGAGATGGGACACATCTTCCAGTTGGGCCGCAAGTATGCCGAGGCGCTCGACCTGCAGGTCCTCGGGCCCGATGGCAAGCTGGCCACCGTGACGATGGGTTCCTATGGCGTCGGTGTGTCGCGTGCGGTCGCCTGCGTGGCCGAGGGCACCCACGACGAGCTCGGCCTGGTCTGGCCGCGTGAGGTCTCGCCTGCTGACGTGCATGTCGTGGCCACCGGCAAGGACGAGGCGGTCTTCACCGCCGCCGGCGAACTCGCCGCCGAGCTGTCGAACGGGGGACTGGACGTCCTGTATGACGACCGGGTCGGGGTGAGCCCCGGGGTCAAGTTCAAGGACTCCGAACTGATCGGTGTCCCCACCATCGTCGTGGTCGGCCGGGGCCTGGCCACCGGCGTCGTCGAGATCAAGGACCGTCGCACGGGGGAGCGCCGCGAGGTCGCCGTGGCCGAGGCGGCCGCCGCGGTGCGCACCGAGGTCAGCGCTGGGTGAACGGTCGGGTCGAGGCGGTCATCTTCGACTGGGGCGGTACCCTGACGCCCTGGCACACCGTCGATCTGCGCGCCCAGTGGGACGCGTTCGCTGACGGGATGGGCGCGATGGCGTGCGCCCGCTTCGACCTGGCGTCGCGGATCCTCGCGGCCGAGGATGCGATCTGGCGCCGCGGGCGCGAGGAGCACAGCAGCGGCACCTTGGAGCAGGTTCTCGATGCCGTGGGCCTGCGGCCCGGTGATCCTGCCGTCGAGGCCGGGCTGGCGAGATACCGGCAGTTCTGGGAGCCGCACACCTGGACCGACCCGCAGGTCGAACCGCTGTGGACGGCCCTGCGGGCGGAGGGTGTCAAGGTCGCGGTTCTGTCGAACACCATCTGGAGTCGGGACTACCACCGCGGGATCTTCGCCCGGGACGGGGTCGAACACCTCATCGACGGCGACGTCTACTCCTCGGAGACCCCCTGGGTGAAGCCGCATCCGGACATCTTCCGGGCCGCGGCCGCCAGCGTCGGGGTGGCTCCGCAGGCGTGCCTCTTCGTCGGGGACAGGCATTTCGAGGACGTCCACGGGCCGCAGGCCGTCGGCATGCGTGCCGCCTGGGTGCCGCACTCGGACCTCCCCGAGGACCAGCAGGTGGCCGTCGACGTCACACCTGACGCGGTCGTTCATGAGTTGGCCGAGTTGCTCGGCCTGGTTCGCGGCTGGCGGTGAGCGTCGAGTTCGGGCCGGGGACGGTGATGTGGCTCGTCGCCGCCGGCTTCCTCACCGGTGCCGTCGATGCCGTCGGCGGTGGGGGTGGCCTGATCCAGCTGCCGGCTCTGCTCCTCGGGCTGCCGGGCGCGAGCGTCGCGCAGCTGCTCGCGACGAACAAGCTCGGTGCCGTCGTCGGCACCTTCACCTCGGCGACGACCTACGTGCGCCGGGTGGGTGTGGAATGGCGCGTTGTCACGCCGATGGCGGCGGTCGCGTTCTGCGGTTCGGCGGGTGGGGCCGTCCTCGGCACCCGCCTGCCCAAGGAGGCGATGACACCGATCGTGCTCGCCGTGCTGGTCGGCGTCGGCCTGTTCATCCTGCGCCGTCCGGACCTGGGGGCGATCCACGCCCCCCGTCGCTCGGTCCGGCAGCGTGCGGTCCTGGCCATGCTCGTGGGCCTGGTCATCGGCGGGTATGACGGTGCGCTCGGCCCGGGGACCGGGTCATTCCTGCTCTACGCGCTGGTCGGAGTGGCCGGGTATGGCTTTCTCGAGGCCGGTGCGAGCGCGAAGGTGGCCAACGTCGCGACGAACCTGGGGGCGCTCGCGGTGTTCCTTCCGCAGGGTTATGTCCTCTGGCCGGCGGCTCTGGCGCTGGCCGCAGGCAACCTGTCCGGTGGGTATGTCGGTGCCCGGCTCGCGGTGGCTCGCGGTGGGCGGTTCATCCGGTTTGTCTCTCTGGTGGTCGTCCTGGTCTTCGTCGTCCGGCTCAGTGGCGCGTTGCTGCACTGGTGGTGACGCCGACCCGTGATCGGCGTGCTTCACCGCTCGTGCATGGACTGGTCACAGGAAACACCTAGGTTTGGTGCCGAGAGTCAGCGCCATGACGCTGTTGAACCCTGTGGAGGTGCCAGTCGTGCCGCGCACCGCGACCCGGGCCCTCCCGGCTGCGCCGCCGCAATGGTGGCGTGACCTCGCCGGATCCCTGGCCTGGCTGCTCTGCCTGGTCGTCACGGCCCTATGGGTCGCCGGCGGAGGGGTGCAGAACCTGGCCGGCGCAGCCGGCGCGTTGACCGAGGTAGGTCGGCTCACCGGCCTGTGGAGCAGCGCGTTGTTGCTGCTGCAGGTGCTCCTCATGGCCCGGATCCCGTTCGTCGAGCAGGCCTACGGGCAGGACGAACTCACCAGGCGGCACCGGGTGGTGGGTTTCACATCGTTCACCCTGATGCTCGCGCACCTGGTCTTCATCACGCTGGGGTATGCGACCGGCACCACTGTCGGGGTGGTCGGCACCTTCGTCGACCTCGTCCTGACCTACCCCGGGATGCTCCTGGCCCTGGCCGGGACGCTGGCGCTGATCATGGTCGTGGTCACCAGCATCCGGGCGGCCCGCCGGGCGCTGCGCTACGAGTCCTGGCACCTGATCCACCTCTACGCCTATCTCGGGGCCGGGCTCGCCCTGCCGCACCAGTTATGGACCGGCGCGCAGTTCCTCGACAGCACCACCGCCACCGTCTTTTGGTGGGGCTTGTGGCTCGCTGCGGTCGTCGCCGTGCTGACCTTCCGCATCGGTCTCCCCCTGTGGCGCTCGCGGCGCCATGAGCTCCGGGTCGACCACGTCGTCGCGGAGCAGCCCGGGGTGACCACGGTGGTGGTGACCGGGCGCGACCTCCAGCGTCTGGTGGTGCGTGGTGGTCAGTACTTCCAGTGGCGTTTTCTGGACGGCCCCGGGTGGACCCGGGCCCATCCGTACTCGCTGTCCGCGGCACCCGATGGTCGGGCCCTGCGGTTCACCGTCGCGCACGTCGGCGACGGCTCCACCGCTGTTGCCTCGCTGGCGCGTGGCACCCGGGTGCTCGTGGAGGGCCCCTATGGCCGCTTGCACGCCGGTGTGCGCACCCGCCGCAAGGTGCTCCTCATGGCCTCCGGGATCGGTATCACACCGATGAAGGCCGTCCTGGAGGAGCTCGACCAGGAGCCCGGCGACGTCATGGTGATCCATCGGGTCCGCAGCGCCGCGAACCGGGTCCTGGCCACGGAACTGGACGCCGCCGCGGCGGCGAAGGGCGCGAAGGTGGTGGTCGTCCCCGGCCGGCGGATTCCCGGGCGCGACTCATGGCTTCCTCAGGAAGCGGCCCACCTCGACGACGTCGCCGCGCTGCGTCACCTGGTCCCGGACATCGCCGAGCGTGATGTCTACCTGTGCGGAAACCCGGAGTGGATCGCCACGGTCGTGGGTGCCGCATCGGCCGCCGGCGTCCCCCGCACCGCCATCCACACCGAAGCCTTCTCCCTCTGACCTCGACGAAAGACCCCGCCATGCGCCGCATCGTTACCTGGCTGATGAGCACCATCAGCGCCCTGGTCCTGCTGTTCAGCTACCACACGTCGACCTCCAGCTCGATGCCGGCGATCACCTCCTCGGCGCCACAGAGCACCGACTCGGGGTCCTCGGGCACCGACTCGGGGTCCTCGGGCACCGACTCTGGGTCCTCGGGCAACCCTGCCGGTGGGGGCAGCGACGGGACCTACCTCGGGGAGGCTGTCAACACCCGCTTCGGGCCGGTGCAGGTGCAGATCACCGTATCCGGCGGAGCCATCTCCCGATCGATCGTCACCCAGGTGCCCTGGTCCGACCACCGTGACCAGGAGATCAACTCCTATGCCGTGCCGATCCTCAACTCCGAGGCCGTCGAGGCCCAGAGCAGCAGTATCGACATGGTCTCGGGAGCCACGATCACCTCTCGGGCCTACATCGAGTCGCTGCAATCGGCAATCGACCAGGCCGGTCTGTGAGCAAGGCGGTCTGGGTCGAGCACCACATGGGGATGCCGATCAGCATTCATGTGCGCTCGGCGCTGGGCCGCACCGCGGAGACAGAGCGGGTCGTCGCAGCGGCATACGCGGAGCTGCGGTGGGTGGACGAGACGTTCTCGACCTACCAGGACAACTCCTGGATCAACCGGCTGCGGCGCGGTGAGGTGGCCCTTGACCTCTGCCCACCGGAGGTCGCCGAGGTGGCCCGGCGATGCCAGGCCGCCACCGAGGCCACCGGCGGAGCGTTCACCGCCTGGCTCCCCGACTCCGAGGGTGTGGTGCGCTTCGACCCGACTGGTCTGGTCAAGGGCTGGGCGGTGGACCGGGCGGCGGAGCACCTGGCGCGGCTGCCCGGGGCCTCCTGGGCGGTCAATGCCGGCGGTGACGTCCGGGTGGGCCGGCATCTTCATGTGCCGCCGACCGGGCCGGACGCCGACGCGTGGCGGATCGGCGTGGAGGACCCTGCGGATCGCGGCCGCATCGCCAGGGTGGTCCCGCTGCTCGAGGGGGGCCTGGCGACATCCGGGACGGCAGCCCGGGGAGCACACCTGTTCGACCCGCTCACCAGGCAGTGGATCGGCCGCCGCGGATCGACCACGGTCGTCGGGCCGAGCCTGGAGGAGGCGGACATCTGGGCGACCGCTCTCTTCGTCGGCACCGCCGACACGGCCACGCGGTTCACCCAGCGCGCGCCGCGCTGCACGACCTTCGCCCTCTGAACCGTCGTCAGCCGTCCAGCGCCTTGGCCAGGGCGATGTTGAACGACATCGTCTCCCGGTCGCCCGCAGCGGCGGCCCAGCGGGCCTGCACACCGCACAGGACGATGGTCCACCAGCGGGCGGCGTCCTCATCGATGCCTGCGGCGTCACAGATCACCTCGAGGCGACGCCGCACGCTCCATCGGAAACCGGCGCCGGACCCCAGCTCCGCGACGCGATTGCGCAGCACGGGATGCACCTCTGCGCCGGGGTGACCCGCGATGGGCTGGGGGTCGATCGCCAGCCAGGGGCTCCGCGTGCCGGCCAGGACATTCTCGAAGTGCAGGTCGAGGTGGAGCACCGTCGCGTCGCACGAGGAGTCGCTCGTGAGCTCCTGGGCCAGACCCTCCACCCGGGTCGCGAACCGGCGCGGTATGTCGGGGCGAGCCGAGAGCCCGGCGAGGTGGTCGGCGGTGAACCCGCTGAGCCGCCGGATGTTCGGCGGCGCCGGGATGTGCAGCTCGGCCAACAGGGCGCCGATCACCCCGCAGGCGGTGTCCACGTCGACGCCCGAGAGATCCTGGTGGGGATCCAACCGCTCGAGGAGCAGGGCGCCGCGGGCTGGGTCGGCAGCCACGAGGCGCACCGCGCCACGCCCGGCCCAGTGCCGCAGGGCAATCGGTTCGCCCGCGGTGTCGCGGGTGGGCCGGGCTACCTTCAGGGCGAAGCGCTCGTCCGCGCGCCGCACCGGCAGGACCACCGCCGTCCACCCGGTGCGAACCGGGCCATCCGGATCGAGGTCCCACTGGGCCAGGCATTCGCGAATCAGCCGTGGGACCTGTGGCACCCACTCCGCCCCGGACGGGCCGCCCTCGGCGGGATGCTGCGCGATCGCGGCGAGCCACCCACTCGGCAGCGGCGGGATCTCGGCTGTAGACGTCATACGTGCAGGCCAGGCAGGGCGGCGAGCGGACCCGACCACGGCGCGGTCAGGACGAGCACCTCGCTGGCGTGCTGGACCACTGCGGCCAGGCCTGGTGACCCGGGTGGGAGCGCCACCAGGGGGGACAGCACGCCGGCGCCGAAGTCGGCCATCACCGACGTGACGAGTCGGGTCGCGGTTGTCTGGTCCGTCACGACGACGGGCAGGTCGTAGGCCGGTGGCGCCGGGCTGGCCACCCGGCCGGCCTGCTCGCGCAGCTGCCCCTCGATGCGGTGCAGTGCAGCGTCGAGGCGGACCAGACGGGTCCGCGGCCCCCCTGACAGGTGTGCCGCGGCGACGGTGAGGCCGTACCGCGCCGCGCGCATCCGGTCCAAGGCGATCGCGGCGGGGGCCGAGGGGAGACGCTCGTTCGGCCACCGAGGCGGGGCCGCGTGCAGGCTCGCGCGGGTGGCGTGATGCGTCAGGACGCTGGCCACGAGGGCTCGATGCCCAGTGGCGACGGCGACCGTGGCCGGATCGGTGACCCGCTCGGTCACCAGGCGGGCCTGTGCGGCCCACACCGCATCGAGCCGTGCGGTGGTGCCGGACGGCCGGACGGTGGAGGCGGCTGCGGTGCTGGGTGAGGACATCGGGCCAGCGATGACGGCGGCCGGCACGCCGTCGGCCGCCAACATCTCGGCCACGGCCTTGCCCTGCGCTGCGCACGCATCGGCGACGGCCGCGGCGGACCTGCGCTCGGACGCGCTGGAGGTCGGGGCTGCCCTCGCCAGAGCACCGATGGTGGACACCGCGCCGGCCAGCGCGAGCAGGAGCCGCTCGTCGACTCCCTCCTGACGCGGCAACACCGGTATGGCGGGCGCGTCCGACTCGAGCCGGACGTCACAGGCCGCCAACGCACCGAACCCGGCCAGCCCGGCCAGCCCGACCAGGCCGCGTAGGACCTGGCGTCGCGGCGGCGCCGGCGGCGGGGTCGGGTGGGGCACCAGTCGATGATGCCACCGCGGCGCTATTACAGTTGGCGCAGTGGGACGGACCGACCGCCCACCGCACGGCCCGACAGGGCGGACTGGAGTCGTCATGAGCGCTGCCGAGCAGGTCCGCGCGCTCGTGGACCCGCCGCTCGCCGGTCTGGGACTGACGCTGATCGACCTCACGGTGACCGCTGCCGGGCGCCGCCGGGTCGTGCGGGTCCTCATCGATCGCAACCTGGCGGACCTGGACCCGCGCGATCACACCTCGCCGGTCCCGCCGGTGGATCTCGACTCGGTCGCCGAAGCCTCGAACGTCATCTCGCGCGTCCTGGACGAGACGGACGTGATGGGACAGACGCCCTACGTCCTCGAGGTGAGTTCACCCGGCGTCGGGCGCACGCTGCGCTCGGTCGACGACTTCCGCCGCAATGTCGGACGCCTCGTGACGCTGCGGGGACATGACGGCGTGGGCCGGAGCGGCCGCCTCGTCTTCGTCTCATCGCACAAGCTCAAGCTGCACCCCGACGGCGCCAAGGTCATCGAGCTGGCGTGCGAGGACGTCGACACCGGACGGGTCGAGGTGGAGTTCTCGCGCCTCGGTGACGACGACTGAGGAGACCTGGTGGACATTGACATGAGCGCCCTACGCGCCATCGAGCGCGAGCGCGACATCAGCCTCGACATCCTCGTCGACGCCATCGAGGCGGCCCTTCTGGTCGCCTACCACCACACCGAGGGTGCCTTCAAACACGCCCGGGTGGAGTTGGACCGCAAGAGTGGGCACGTCGTGGTCTGGGCCAGGGAGGAGGGTCCGCTGATCCCGGCAGCCACCGAGGACGAGCGGCCGACCCGCGGTGAGCCCGGACCGGAGTTCGACGACACCCCGGAGGGCTTCGGACGGATCGCCGCCTCGACCGCCCGGCAGGTCATCGTGCAGCGCATGCGCGAGCTGGAGGACGAGGCCGTCCTCGGCGACTTCCGCAGCCGGGAGGGCGACATCGTCTCCGGGATCATCCAGCAGGGCCGCGACCCACGAACGGTCCTGGTGAGCTTCGGCTCGGTCGAGGGGATGCTCCCGCAGGCCGAGCAGGTGCCCGGCGAGCGGTATGTCCACGGCGAGCGGCTGCGGTGTTACGTCGTCAGCGTCAAGCGGGGCCTGAAGGGGCCGCAGATCGCGCTGTCGCGGACCCATCCCCATCTGGTTCGCAAGCTGTTCGCCCTGGAGGTCCCCGAGATCGCGGACGGAACGGTGGAGATCGCGGCCCTGGCGCGCGAGGCCGGTCATCGCACCAAGATGGCGGTCCGTTCGACCGTCCCCGGGGTCAAGGCCACCGGCGCGTGCATCGGGCCGATGGGGGCGCGAGTGCGGGCGGTAATGACCGAGCTCAAGGGGGAGAAGATCGACATCGTCGACTGGGCCGAGGACCCTCGGGACTTCATCGCCGCTGCGCTGTCGCCGGCGAAGGTCGTCGCGGTCCACGTCGTCGACGCGGCCACGCGCTCGGCGCGGGTCATTGTGCCCGATTACCAGCTCTCGCTGGCCATCGGCAAGGAGGGGCAGAACGCCCGGCTGGCCAACAAACTCACCGGTTGGCGCATCGACATCCGTCCGGACACCGCCCCCGCAGGGTCCGACGAGGCCCCGGACGCGCGGTAGACTCGTGCGCACCGGCCGGACGCCCGTCCGCGACTCGGCACCCATCACCGTCCCGCAACGGACGTGTGTGGGATGCCGTCGCACGGACAACCGGACGGCACTCCTGCGAGTGGTTGCGGACACGCGAGACGTCACGGTGTATGCCGTGCCGGACCTGCGTGGCCGGGCACCTGGACGTGGCGCATGGTTGCACCCGACCTCCGAGTGCTTCGGGCTTGCCCGGCGCCGGCGTGCGTTTGCTCGGGCGTTGCACATCAACGGTCCGATCGACGACCAGCCGGTGGCGGCATACCTCGACGATCACGCGCACCTGTCCTGCACGACCGACCGAGAGCGGGTTGACACGCCGATGAGCACCCGATGAGTACTCAGCGATGAGCACCCCCCTGTACTGACATCGGTCCGCGCCCACCCGGGTCCGGACCACCTTCGAAGGAGAAACGTGGCCAAGGTCCGGGTCTACGAGCTCGCCAAGGAGCTCGGGGTCGAAAGCAAGGTCCTGCTGGACTTCCTGAAGCAGCAGGGCGAGTTCGTGCGCTCGGCGTCGTCGACGATCGAGCCCCCCGTCGTCCGCAAGATCAAGGAGACGCTCCCGCCGGAGCTGCGCTCGGCCGGCGAGCGGGCCAATCCGCCCGCCGGTGCCTCCGCCAAGCCAGCGCCCGCCGCACCCGCACCGGCTCGGCCGTCGGCTGCGCCTCCGGTGGCCGGCGAGGCCTCTGCTGCCCCAGTGGTCCGCGCGCCGGCCCCCGGATCGGGGCCGGTCCCCGGCCCGCGTCCCCCGGCACCGGCCGCACCGCCTGCTCCGTCGGCGCCGGCCGCTGCGCCCGCCGCTGCGGCTGCTGCTGCGGCGGCGCCCGAACGGCCTGCTGCACCCAGCGCGGCTCCAGCCACCGGTGACGGCGGCCCGCGCCCGGCAGCGCCGGGTGCCCCGCGCCCGGCAGCGCCGCGCCCCGGCCCGCGCCCGGGCAACAACCCGGTCGCGCCCAGCCAGGGCATGGGCCGGCCTCCGCGGCCAGGCAACAACCCGTTCGCAACGAGCCAGGGCATGCCGCGCCCGCCGGCCGGCCGTGGCGGCCCCGCCGCCCCCGGGGGCGCGCGCCCGGGCCCCGGTGCTGCCGGACCGCGTCCCGCAGCCCGTCCCGGTGGGGTTCGTCCGAATCCGGGCATGATGCCCGACCGTGCTGCCGTCCCGCGCCCCGGAGCCCGTCCCGGTGCCCCAGGTCGTCCTGGCGCCCCTGGCCGGCCGGCTGGTGGTGGCGGCTTTGCCGGTCGCCCCGGTGGTGGCGCCGGTGGTGGCGGTTTCGCTGGCGGCGGTGGTCGTCCCGGCGCACCCGGTGGCGGCCGTGGCGGCACCCAGGGTGCCTTCGGTCGCGGTGGCGGCCGACCGGTCCGCGGCCGCAAAAGCAAGCGTGCCAAGCGTCAAGAGTTCGAGCAGATGCAAGCCCCCACCATCGGTGGCGTGCAGGTCCCGCGCGGCGACGGCTCGACGGTCATCCGGGTGCCCCGAGGTGCGTCGCTGACCGACCTGGCCGACAAGATCAACGCCAACCCGGCCTCGCTCGTCACGGTGCTGTTCCACCTCGGCGAGATGGCCACGGCGACGCAGTCCCTCGACGAGGACACCTTCAAGCTGCTCGGTTCCGAGCTCGGGTATGACGTGCAGGTCGTCTCACCGGAGGACGAGGATCGCGAGCTGCTCGAGGAGTTCCACATCGACCTCGAGGCCGAGGCGGACGCGGAGACCGACGATGATCTCGAGCCGCGCCCGCCGGTCGTGACGGTCATGGGTCACGTCGACCACGGCAAGACCAAGCTGCTCGATGCCATCCGTTCGGCCAAGGTCGTCGAGTCCGAGGCCGGCGGCATCACCCAGCACATCGGTGCCTACCAGATCGTCACCGAGCACGAGGCCGTCGAGCGGGCGATCACGTTCATCGACACTCCGGGTCACGAGGCGTTCACCGCCATGCGTGCCCGAGGTGCCCGGGTGACCGACATCGCCGTTCTCGTCGTCGCGGCCGACGACGGCGTCATGCCGCAGACCATCGAGGCGCTCAACCACGCGCAGGCGGCCGGGGTGCCGATCGTCGTCGCGGTCAACAAGGTGGACAAGGAAGGGGCCAACCCGGCCAAGATCCGTCAGCAGCTCACCGAGTACAACCTCGTGGCCGAGGAGTACGGCGGCGACACGATGTTCGTCGATGTGTCGGCCAAGCAGCGGGTCAACATCGACGGCCTGCTCGAAGCCATCCTGCTCACGGCCGACGCGGCGTTGGACCTGCGGGCCAACCCGGACAAGGACGCCCGTGGCGTCGCGATCGAGGCGCACCTCGACCGCGGCCGTGGTCCGGTGGCGACCGTGCTGGTCCAATCCGGCACGCTCGCCGTCGGAGACTCGATCGTCGCCGGTGCCGCGCATGGACGGGTCCGGGCGATGCTCGACGAGCACGGCAACCTCTTGGACGTGGCGCTGCCGTCCCGTCCGGTGCAGGTGCTCGGGCTGACCGCGGTGCCGAACGCCGGGGACACTTTCCTCGTGGCGCCCGACGACCGCACCGCCCGCCAGATCGGCGAACGCCGCGAGGCCGCGGCCCGGGCCGCATCACTGGCCAAGCGCCGCAAGCGGATCAGCCTGGAGGACCTCAACGAGGCGCTGGCGGCCGGCAAGGTCAGCACGCTCAACCTCATCCTCAAGGGCGACGTGTCCGGTTCGGTGGAGGCCCTCGAGGACGCCCTGCTCAAGATCGACGTGGGCGACGACGTCCAGCTGCGGATCATCCACCGCGGCGTGGGCGCCATCACCCAGAACGACGTCAACCTGGCCACGGTCGACGACGCCATCATCATCGGCTTCAACGTCCGTCCCGCCGAGCGGGTCGGCGACCTGGCCGACCGCGAGGGTGTCGACCTGCGGTTCTACACGGTCATCTACCAGGCCATCGAGGACATCGAGAACGCCCTCAAGGGCATGCTCAAGCCGGAGTTCGAAGAGGTCCAGCTCGGCACCGCCGAGGTCCGCGAGGTGTTCCGGTCCAGCAAGTTCGGCAACATCGCCGGCTCGCTGGTCCGCTCCGGAGAGATCCGCCGTGGCACCAAGGCCCGGCTGGTCCGCGACGGTGTCGTCGTCGGCGAGGGGATCGAGATCGCCGGCCTGCGGCGCTTCAAGGACGACGTCACCGAGGTCCGCGACGGTTTCGAGTGCGGTATCAACCTGGGCAGCTTCAACGACATCCAGGTCGAGGACGTCATCGAGACCTACGAGATGCGCGAGAAGCCGCGCGCCTGACGACGGAGGTTCCCATGGCTGACCCGGCCCGCGCCCGGAAGGTGGCCGACCGCATCAAGCAGGTCGTCGCCGACTTCCTCGAGCACCGGATCAAGGACGAGCGGCTCGGTTTCGTCACCGTGACCGACGTCCGCGTCACCGGCGACCTCCAGCACGCCACCGTGTTCTACACCGTGCTCGGTGACGACGCGGCGAGGGCGGCCACCGCGGCCGCCCTCACCGCGAATCTCGGCCGGATGCGCTCGGCCGTAGGCCGCGAGCTCGGCATCCGGCTGACTCCGTCACTGGACCTGGTGGCCGACGCGCTACCGGACGGTGCGGCCCACCTCGAAGGGGTCATCGAGGCGGCCACCCGACGGGACGCCGAGCTCGCCGCAGCCGCGGCGTCGGCCACCCCGGCGGGGGAGGCCGACCCCTACCGGCGCCCCGTCGAGGCAGCCGACCCCGCCGAGGACATTGCGGAGTGAGCGACGCCGCGCCGTCCGGCTTTGTCGTCGTCGACAAGCCGGGTGGGTGGACCTCGCACGATGTCGTCGGACGGGTGCGCCGGCTCGCCGGCACCCGTCGGGTCGGCCATGCGGGCACCCTTGATCCGATGGCCACTGGTGTCCTCGTCCTGGGGGTCGGTTCGGCGACCCGGCTGCTCACCTACGCCGTGGGTTCGGACAAGGCGTATGACGGCACCGTCCGGCTCGGGGTGGTTACCACGACCGACGACGCCGAGGGCGAGGTCCTGTCGGCGCCCGGAGCCGCGGGAGTCGAGGCAGCGCAGATCAAGGCGGTCCTGGCCACCTTGCGGGGGACCATCGAGCAGGTGCCCAGCGCGGTGAGCGCGATCAAGGTCGGGGGAGTGCGTTCGTATGCCCGAGTGCGGGCCGGCGAGCAGGTCGAGCTCGCCCCGCGAGAGGTCACGGTGCGTCGTCTCGAGGTGGTCGGGATGCGGGAGGGGCGCCGCCCCGATGGTCTCGCCGTCGTCGATGTGGACATCCAGGCGGAGGTGTCGTCGGGTACCTACATCCGGGCGCTGGCCCGCGACCTCGGGCGCCGATTGGGCACGGGCGGGCACCTGACCGCCCTACGCCGCACCCGGGTGGGTCGGTTCACACTCGCCGATGCCTACGGGCTCGGCACCGGTGACGGCCCCGGCCTCGATGTCGCGGCGGCGCTCCTCGCGCCGGCAGCGGCCGCCGAACGGCTCCTGCCACGGTATGACGTCACCGCCGACGAAGCGCAGGCCCTGCGGCATGGACGTCGGCCCCGCGCCCGGATCGATGCGCGGCCCGGCACCGCCGCGGCGATCGATCCGGACGGAACCCTGGTGGCCGTCGTGGAGGTGATCGACGGGGTGGTCCGCCCGACGATGGTGCTGCCCAGCTGAGCGACCACCAGGGCCGGTGACCTACGGTGGAGTCATGTACGTCCCTGCGCACTTCGCCATGACACCCGACCAGGTGCAGGAGGTGCTGCACCGGCATACCGTGGCCAACCTCGTCACCGTCCATGCGGACGGCCCGGTGGCGACCCTGCTGCCGTTCCTCTACCAGCCCGGCGAGGGCCTCGGCTCGCTGGTGGGCCACGTGGCCCGCAACAACCGGCAGTGGCTGGAACCGACGCGCACCGAAACCCTGGTCATCGTCGGGGGCAATGATCACTACGTTTCGCCCAGGTGGCGCACCGACGGGGATGCTGCGCACACGGTGGTCCCGACCTGGAACTACGTCGCCGTGCACGCCTACGGCCGGCTGGTGGCTCACGACGACGTCGAGTGGACCCAGGATGTGGTGTCTCGGTTGTCGGCACGACACGAAGCGCATCGACCTCATCCCTGGACCGTCGCGGACCTGGTGGATGGCCACCTGGAGCGTCAACTCCGGGCCATCGTCGGCATCGAGGTGCACCTCACCCGGGTGGAGGCGAAGGCCAAACTGAGCCAGAACGTCTCGGTCGCCGATGTTCTCGGCATCATCGAGGGTCTGCGCAGCGCCGGGGACGAGGCGTCGGCCGACCTCGTGGCCCAGGTCTCGCTGCCTGCGGCGCAGCGCCGGGCAGCCCTGCTTGCGGACGTGGCCGCCGGTCACGCGCGGCGGACCGGTTCCAGCGAGGCGCCGACCGAACAGTAGAGTGACCGCCGTGCAGATCTGGCGCGGCCTCGACGAGATCCCCTCGGACCTCGGTCGGACCGTCGTCACCCTGGGTAACTTCGACGGTGTCCACCTGGGGCATCGTGCGGTCATCGACCGGGTCGTGGTCGAAGCGTCCCGCTGCGGTGCCCAACCGGTCGCGGTGACCTTCGACCCGCATCCCCTGGCGGTCTTGTTCCCGGACCGGGCGCCGGCCGCAGTGACCTCGCTCGACGAACGGATCACGCTGCTCGCCGAGTGTGGGGTGGCGGGTGTCCTGGTCCTGGCGTTCACTGCGGAACTGGCCCAGCAGACACCCGAGGAGTTCGTCGGGGGCGTGTTCGTCAACGCGCTCCAGGCCCGCTGCGTGGTGGTCGGCCAGGACATGCGCTTCGGCGTGCGCAACTCCGGGAATGCCGACACGCTGCGCGGCTTGGGGGCCGAGCATGGTTTCGACGTCGTGGTCCTACCGGATGTCGGGCAGGGCGGTCGGTGGTCATCCACGCAGTTGCGGGCCCTCATCGCCGCCGGTGACATGACCGCCGCTGCGCATGTGCTCGGGCGCCCGCATCGGCTGACCGGGGTCGTGGTCCACGGTGACCACCGGGGACGGCTGCTCGGGTTCCCGACGGCCAACCTCGCGCCAGATTCATCCGGTCTGGTTCCTGCGGACGGCGTGTATGCCGGCTGGCTGGTGCGCCTCGACGTGCCGCACGGTGGGCTCGACCGGGTGCTGCCCGCCGCGATCTCGATCGGCACGAACCCGACCTTTGACGGGGCGTCGCGCCGGGTCGAGGCCTACGTGCTGGACCGCACCGACCTGGACCTCTATGACGAGGTCGTCGCTCTCGACGTGGTCGAGCGACTCCGGCCCACCCTGAAGTTCGACTCGGTCGACGACCTCATTCGTACGATGCACGACGACGTGGCGCGCTGCCGCGGTATTCTCGCGGCAACCCCTCGGTCGTGACATCGGCCGCGCGGGCCCAACGGACCTTTACCCCGCGCCTGACGGGATGGCAGCATCTGCGCCATCTCAACCCCTGGGAGGGAATGCAATGCTGCTTACCGCCGCCAACGAGGTCGTCGACAGCGCACTGATCACCAACCGCGCCCACTCGCTTGGCCATCTGTTCCGCGAACGCGCGGCTGCCAGCGCCGATCGCGAGGCCTTCAGGTTCTTCCGCGACGGGCAGTGGCGTTCGGTCACCTGGCGCCAGACCGAGGAACTGGCCCACCGCTACGCGGCCGGCCTGATCGCCCTAGGGATGGCCCCGGAGGACCGGGTGGCGATCGCCAGCACCACTCGGTTCGAGTGGGTCGTGGCCGACCTGGCCATCATGTGTGCCGGTGCGGCCACCACGACGGTGTATCCGACCTCGTCGGTGGAGGACGTCGCGTTCATCGTGGCCGACTCCGGCAGCCGGATAGTCATGGCGGAGAACGACGCCCAGGTCGCCAAGCTCAAGGCGAAGCGGGCCGAGCTGCCGGCCGTCACCAAGGTCGTCGTCATGGACGGGGCCGGCGACGGTGACTGGGTCATCAGCACCGACGAGCTGGGTGAGCTCGGCGCGGCCTATCTCGGGGAGCACCCCAGCGCCGTGGACGAGCGGATCGACGGCCTGTCGCCGGACAAGCTCGCCACGATCATCTACACCTCGGGCACGACCGGCCGACCCAAGGGGGCGCTGCTGACCCACGACTGCTGGGTCTACGAGGGTGCGGCCGTCGACTCGGTGCACATTCTCAGCGAGGACGACCTGCAATACCTCTGGCTGCCGCTGTCGCACTCCTTCGGCAAGGTCCTGCTCACCCTCGCCCTGCAGATCGGCTTCCCGACGGCGGTCGACGGCCGGATCGACCTGATCGTCGAGAATCTTGCGGTCATCAAGCCGACGTTCATGGGCGCTGCACCGCGCATCTTCGAGAAGGCCTATGGCCGGGTGACGATGATGGTCGCCGAAGAGGGTGGCGTGAAGGAGAAGCTGTTCGGCTGGGCGTTCGGCGTCGGCCGGCAGGTCAGCGACCTGCGGCTGCAGGGCAAGAGCCCCTCGGGCATGCTCGCCATTCAGCACGCCCTGGCCGACAAGCTCGTCCTGAGCAAGGTCCGTGACCGTTTCGGGGGTCGGGTCCGGTTCTTCATCTCCGGCTCCGCCGCGCTCAACCGCGACGTCGCCGAGTGGTTCGGGGCGGCCGGCATGGTCATCATCGAGGGCTACGGCCTGACCGAGTCCAGCGCCGCCTCGGTGGTCAACCGCCCCGCCGGTGGCTCCTACCAGTACGGGTCGGTCGGCCTGCCGCTGCCCGGCACCGAGGTCGTCATCGCCGAGGACGGCGAGGTCCTCATGCGCGGTCCGGGCATCATGCGTGGCTACCACAACCGCGAGGAGGCCACCGCCGAGGCGCTGCAGGACGGCTGGTTGCACACCGGCGACATCGGCGAGATCGACGACCGTGGTTTCGTGCGGATCACCGATCGCAAGAAGGACTTGTTCAAGACCTCGGGTGGTAAGTACATCGCCCCCTCGCAGATCGAGTCGATCTTCAAGGGTCTGTGCCCGTATGTCAGCCAGATGCTCGTCGCTGGTGATGGGCGCAACTACGCGACCGCGCTGATCACCCTCGACGCCGAGGCGATGACCGGCTGGGCGGCCCAGCACGGGATGGCCGGGCGCCCCTACCACGAGGTGGTCACCTCCGCGGCGTGCCAGGAGATGGTCCAGGGGTATGTCGACCAGCTCAACCTGCAGTTGAACCGGTGGGAGACGATCAAGAAGTTCACCATCCTCGACGAGGACCTGACCATCGACGCGGGCATGCTCACCCCGAGCCTGAAGCTGCGTCGTCGTGCCGTCGTCGACAAGTACGGTCACCACATCGAGTCGATGTACAGCTGAACCACCGGCACGACCCAGTGGGGGCGAGGGCCGATGGCCCCCGCCCCCACTGGCGTGTCGTCGTGGTCAGCGGCCGCCGCTGCTCGTGCCGTGCCCGGCCAGCGGCTGCGACTCCTGGGCACTGAGTTCCTTGATCGACCCGTCCGCGAAGGTCAGCGTCAGCCGGATCGTCGGGAACGGCGGCTCTTCCCGCTCGACGGTCTGCGGCCACCAGGCCAGGAAGCGCCCTGCCTTCACCGTCGCCCGCAGGTCTCGGTCTGCGGTGTGCACCACGACCCCGGTGACGTCCTTCCCGACGAGACCATTGACACTGACGAACCCCTCGTCGTCCATGAGGCTGGCTCCGAGCGCGGTCACCCGGACCTCCCGTGCGGGGGGTGCGTCGTTCGTGCTGGAGTCGATGGCGCCGCTTCCGTAGCGGTCCTTGGACGTCAGGCAGGAGATCTCGAACCCGGCCGAGCTCATGAGCACGAAGGTCCAGTCGCCGCGGCGCTCGGCGATCACCGGCGTGCTGGCCTCGATGTCGGCCGAGGTCGGTGCGCCGTCATCGGTCCCCGCCGAGGCGCTGTCCGGCTTGTCCGGGGGCAGCGCATTGGTGAGGAAGGTCCGGCAGCCGGCCGCTGCAGCGTCCAGATCGGTGGGCGTGACGTCGTTGGGGGTCGACGTCCACGAGGCGAAGGCGGCGTCGCCGCCACCGAGCTGCGGGCCGATGGCCAACGCGAGCGCACCGGCGGTCGCGGCCGCGACGAGGACCAGCCAGCGGCGTGACCGCGGCCGACTCTCCAGCAGGTCGGTGGTCGACGGCACTGGGTGCAGGTCGCTGGCAAGGATCGCGGCGAGTGACTCCTGAGCGACGGCCGAGCTGACCCGAGGCTCGGCGGATGCGGCCGGGTCGAGGGTCCGCAGCACGGTGATGGTGGGGTCTTCGTGGGTCGAGCGCTCGCGGTTCATGACGAGCTCCCTTCGGTGACGGGGTCGGTCAGGGCGGTCGAGGCGGCCGGGCCGAGGTCGGCGAACCGGCGCAGCGCGCGGCGGGCGCGGGTGAGGCGGAGTCGGAAGGCGACCGGTGAGATGCCCAGCACGGTCGCCGCCTCCGGAGAGGTCAGACCGTCCCAGGCCACCAGGGCGAGGACCTCCTGGTGCTCGGTGGTCAGGCGGTGCCAGGCCCGGGCCACATCGAGCCGGCCCGCGACGAAGTCCGGGTCCAGAGCAAGGGCCGGGGACGTGGCGTCGGCGATGCGAACCGCCAGGGCGGTCCGCCGGGCGTCCGAGCGGCGGTCGTTAAGCAGGCTCTTGCGGGCGATGCCGAAGAGCCAGGCACGGGCCGATGCGGTGTCCTGCGGCAGGTCCTCGAAACGTCGCCAGGCCACCAGGAAGGTGTCCGCGACGACGTCCTCGGCGTGGCTGGGATGGACCCGGCGTTCGACGAACCGCAGGAGATCGTCGTAGGTCGCCTGGTAGATGATCCGGAACCGGTCCTCGCGGGTGTCGCGATCCGGGGGAGATGGTGCGCTCATGCCCCATACCTGTCCGGCATACCGGTCAGTGTGTCGCACGATTCGCGGGTCGTGCGTTTGGTGGGCAACGAAGGTCCACCTAACCTTGACCTCATGCCCGGCCTGTCACGGTTCACCGACCTGGAGCCCCTCCTGACCATGGTCGCCAAACCGGTGCAGTACCTCGGCGGAGAGATCAACTCGACGGCCAAGGACTGGCAGGTCGGCGGGTTCGGGCCGACCGGGGAGGAACTCACCGTCCGCTGGGCGTTGACCTACCCGGACGCCTACGAGGTGGGCCTGCCCAACCAGGGGCTGATGATCCTCTACGAGGTCCTCAACGAGCGCCCAGACGTCCTGGCCGAGCGCACGTATGCCGTCTGGCCCGACCTGGAGGCCCTGCAGCGCGGGCACGGCGTGCCGCAGTTGACGTTGGAGAGCCACCGATCGGTGCGCGAGTTCGACCTGCTCGGCGTCTCGTTGTCCACCGAGCTGGGCTACACGAACCTCTTGACCATCCTGGACCTGTCCGGCATACCTCTGCACGCGAGCGAGCGCGGAGCCGACGACCCGATCGTGCTCGCTGGCGGCCATGTCTCGTTCAACCCCGAGCCGATCGCTGACTTCGTCGACGCGGTCGTCGTGGGGGATGGCGAGGAAGCGGTCCTCGCGGTCACCGACGTTGCCGCCGCGTGGAAGGCCGAGGGTCGTCCGGGGGGCCGCACCGAGCTGCTGCTGCGGTTGGCTCGCGGTGCCGGCGTGTACGTGCCGGCGTTCTATGACGTCAGCTACCTCCCCGACGGGCGGATCCGCAGGGTGGCTCCGCAGGAGGCACTGGTGGGTGTGCCCTGGCGGGTGGCCAAGCACACGGTCGCCGATCTGGACTCGTGGCCATATCCCAAGCAGCCGCTCGTGCCGGTCGCCGAGACGGTGCACGAGCGGATGTCGGTGGAGATCTTCCGTGGCTGCACGCGCGGCTGCCGGTTCTGCCAGGCCGGGATGATCACCCGCCCGGTGCGGGAGCGCTCGATCACCGGCATCGGCGCGATGGTCGAGCGGGGGCTCGCCGCGACCGGTTTCGAGGAGGTCGGCCTGCTGTCCCTCTCGTCGGCCGACCACACCGAGATCGGGCAGATCGCGCGGGGACTCGCCGACCGCTACGAGGGCTCGCAGATCGGGCTGTCGCTGCCCTCGACTCGGGTGGACGCCTTCAACATCGACTTGGCCAACGAGCTGACCCGCGGCGGACGCCGGTCCGGTCTGACGTTCGCGCCGGAGGGTGGCTCGGAGCGGATCCGACGGGTCATCAACAAGATGGTCTCCGAGGACGACCTCATCGCCACCGTCTCGGCGGCATACGCCGCAGGCTGGCGGCAGGTCAAGCTCTACTTCATGTGTGGTCTGCCCACCGAGACCGACGAGGACGTCCTGCGGATCGCCGACGTCGCCCGCCGGGTCATCGACACCGGTCGGCAGGTGAGCGGGCACCGTGACATCCGGTGCACCGTCTCCGTCGGTGGCTTCGTGCCCAAGGCACACACCCCGTTCCAGTGGGCGGCGCAACTCGGAGCAGACGAGGTGGACCGACGGCTGCTGCTGTTGCGGGACGCCATCCGCAGTGATCGTCGCTATGCCTCCGCGATCGGGTTCCGCTACCACGACGGCCAGCCGGGCATCGTCGAGGGACTGCTGTCCCGGGGGGACCGTCGGGTGGGACGGGTCATCGAGGCGGTATGGCGGGACGGGGGTCGTTTCGACGGATGGAGCGAGCACTTCTCCTTCGAGCGGTGGATGCGGTGTGCCGCGGTGGCGCTGGCCGACGAGCCGGTCGACGTTGCGTGGTTCACCACCCGAGAACGTGAGCACGCTGAGGTGCTCCCGTGGGATCACATCGACTCGGGTCTGGACAAGGACTGGCTCTGGGAGGACTGGCAGGATGCCCTCGCCGAGGTAGAGGTGGACGACTGCCGATGGACCCCGTGCTTCGATTGCGGGGTGTGCCCGCAGTTGGGCACCCAGATCGAGATCGGGCCCACCGGTCGGACGTTGCTGCCGCTGACGCCGCTGACGCCGATCGCGGGGGGCATGGCCTGAGCCGCCAGGCCCCTGGTGTGCCGTCCGGAGTGCTCGAGTTCGAGGGGTCCGGCCTGCTGACGGCCGCCCCCGGGGGTTGTCCACAGGGCACCCGAGCGCGGTTGACGGCGCTGCGGACCTGCGGCGACAGTCGGGCACATGGAAGCGCGCCTGCTTGCGCTCGCGCAGGCTCAGGGGGGCGTCATCGGTGTCCGTGACGCGGCTCGCGCAGGCGTCGGCACTGCGGAGTTGAGCCGCCTGGTGCGTGCCGGTGAGTTGGTCCGCGTTCGGCGGGGGGCATTCGTGCTGCCGACGGGCTACCAGGACCGCCCGGGGTCGGAGCGTTATCTGCAGCGCGTCCGGGCTGTCCTGCGGTCCCGACCCATGCAGGACGCCGCGTCGCACCACGCGGCCCTGGCCCTGTATCGGCTGCCCCTTGTGGAAGTGGATCTGTCGCGTGTCGACGTTGCATCGACGGTCGCCCGGAGCCGCGGTCGTGCCGGTGTGGTCGTCCACCCGGCGCCTCGATGTCCGGTCGTCGCCGTCGGGGGGACCCGGGCGCTGGCAGTGCCGGTGGCCCTGGTCCAGACCGTGGCCGCGTCCGGAGCGGTGTCCGGCATCAGCGCGATGGATGCCGCCCTGCACCAGGGCGAGACGACGATTCACGAGTTGCGGGCCGCTGTGGCACATCTCGCCGAGCGGGTTCGTGGGCGAGTCGACCGCTGCATCGACCTGACCGATGCGGCGTGCGAGTCACCGGGTGAGTCCCGGACCCGACTGTTCCTGCACGATCTGGGACACCGGTTCCAGAGCCAGGTAACGATTCGCGATGCCGCGGGCCTGGTCGGCCGGGTGGACTTCCTTGTGGAGGGAAAGGTCGTCGTCGAGTTCGACGGACTCGTCAAGTACGACGGAGCGACGGGTCGGGAGGCGCTCGTCGCCGAGAAGCTGCGCGAATCACGCCTCACCGCGCTGGGGTATGTCGTGGTCCGTCTCGTGTGGGCCCCCCGGACGCATTCGCCCGGACGCTGCGCCTGGCCCTTGGCCGGGGGCAGCGGGCCAGCTGACCCAGCGGGCACCCGAACCGACCGGCGGCCCTGACGGGTCCGTTTGGGGCCGGCCGCGCCGCGAGCGGTCTGCATCGGGAAGGGGAGTCGGTGGTCTCGGTAGCTAGGGGAGCCGGCGGGGTGGGGTGGTGGGCGGAGCCCCGCCCCTGGCAGCGCAGTCGCCCCGTGGCGACGCCGTGGCGGAGCTGCGGTGTCGGAGGCTGCCGATGGGTGGGGCGTGCGCGGCGTCGGCTACGCCCAGGTCTGTGCCAACCCCGATCGTGACTCGCCTCGCGTCCTGGTGCGCGACCCGTCTTCGCTGAGGTTCAGACGACGAAACCCAGGTGCGCCATCGCCTGGCGCAGCAGCACCCCGTGGCCGCCGTCCATGTCGTCGGTCGTGGCGACGTCGCAGGCCTCCTGCGGAGTGAGCCAGGCCAGGTCCAGGGCATCCTGTTGCGGCGCGCAGTCTCCGACGACCACCACGACGTAGGCCAGCGAGACCGCGTGCTGACGCGGGTCGTGGAACGGGGTCACCCCCGGTGTGGGGAAGTACTCCGCGATGGTGAACGGCTGCGGGGACAGCGGCACCTGAGGGAGCGAGACCGGCCCGAGATCCTTCTCGATGTGCCGGATGATCGCGTCGCGGATGCGCTCGTGGTAGAGCACGCGGCCGGAGACGAGCTCGCGCCGCATCGTCCCGTCGTCGCTGGCCCGCAACAGGAGGCCGACCTCGGTGACGACGCTGCGCTCGTCCACCCGGACGGGCACGAGGTCCACATAGACGATGGGGAGCCGGTCGCGGGCGTCGCGGAGTTGGTCGGCGCTGAGCCATGCCCCCCGCGTCTCGGTCTCGTACATGGTGCGTTTCTAGCAGCACTCAGTGGTATGCCGCACCCGAGGCCGGGTCGTAGAACACCTTGCCGGGGTTCATGATGCCCGTCGGGTCGAAGACCGCCTTGAGGGCGCGCTGCCGGGCGATCTCGGCCGGGCCGAGCTCGGTGAGGAGGTGGCGCGCCTTGAAGGTGCCGACGCCATGTTCACCGGTCACCGTGCCACCGAGGCGGTGGGCCTCGGCCACCAGCTCGTCGAAGGCGGCCAGCGCCCGGTCGAAGTACGCTGCCTCGTGGGCGTCGTAGAACAACGACGGATGGAGGTTCCCGTCCCCCCCGTGCCCGGCCATCGTGATCTCCACGCCACTGGCTCGAGCGATCCGCTCGCCGGCCTCGAGGAAGGTCTGCAAGGCCACGATGGGGACGCAGATGTCCTCGGCGAGCCGGCTGCCCTTGTGCTCATAGGCAGTGTTCAGGCTGCGTCGGCCGGCAAGGAGTGCGTCCGACTCCGTCGTGGTGTCCGCCACCGCCACCTCGGTTGCGCCGGACTCATCGAGGATGTCGGCATACCGATAGACGTCGGCCCGGGCATGGTCGGGTCGGTCGGACTGCACGAGCAGGATGACCTCGGCGTCCGGCAGGCCGTAGTCGGCCAGCGCCGAGATGGCCGCGATGCTCGGCCGGTCGAGCAACTCGAGCAGGCTGGGCCGGTGGCGCTCTCGACGCAGGGCGAGGATGGCCGTGCAGGCCTGCGCTGTTGAGGCGAAGACGCCGACGGCGGTGCGGGCGGGATCGGGGGCCGGGACGAGGCGAAGCACCGCTTCGGTGACGACACCGAGGGTGCCCTCGGACCCGACCACCAGACCAGTCAGGTCGTAGCCGGCGACTCCCTTGAGGGTGCGATGGCCGGTGCGCATGATCTCCCCGCCGGGCAGGACGACCTCGGTCGACATGACGTAGTCGGCGGTCACGCCATACTTGATGCAGCACAGGCCACCGGCGTTGGTGGCGATGTTGCCGCCGATCGTGCACGTCTGGGCGGATGCCGGATCGGGCGGGTAGGCCAGCCCCACAGCGAGAGCAGCGTTCTTGAGGTCGGCGGTCACGACGCCCGGACCGACGATGGCCAGACCCTGGGTCGGGTCGATGTCGGTGATGGACGCCAGGCCCTCGACGTTGAGCACGATGGCCCCGCTCGTGGCCGAGGCGCCCCCGGCCAGCCCAGTGCGGGCGCCTTGGGGGACGACGGGGATACGTCGTGCCGCCGCTTCGGTGAGCACCGCGACGACGTCGGCCCGGTCGCGGGCTCGGACCACCGTGAAATCCGACTCCACGGCATCACCGGGGGAACTGTCCCGGGCGTAACCCCTGATGACCTCGGGGTCGCAAGTCACCGAACCGGCGGACACCCGACCGGTCAGGGCGTCGGTCGGGGACTGCGGCATGCAGGCAGGGTACGCCGGGACCTTCCGCCTCAAAGACCCCAGCGGACATGTGATTGGCTGGTGTCACCCCTGACCGCCGACCGAAGGAGCAGTGGGCTGCAGATGGTCTCGCTCGTGCCGACCGCGCCACATACCCCCGAGCAGATCGCGACCAAGCTCCGCGCCATCCTCGACACCCCGTTGCGTCAGCCCCGGGTCGTCGCCAGCGGCAATGGGGCCATCCCGTGGGAACTGCTGAAGATCGTCGACGAGACGTTGCCGACCTACCGGCTCAACATCCTCAACGCCCACGCCGGCATCCCGTGGCGCGACGGTGTGGTCCATGAGACCTCGTTCGTCGGGGCGGGGATGCGCAAGAGCCCGACGCTGGCCTACATCCCGGCCCGTCTGTCCCTCGTGCCGCGGCTGTTCCGGAGGGCGTTGTTCCCCGATGTCGTGATCCTGCACACCTCCGCCCCGATCGACGGGAAGGTGTCGCTGGGGATCGAGGTCAACGTCCTGCCGGCGGCCATCGATGCCTGCCGCCACCACGGCGGGCTCGTGCTGGCCCAGGTCAACCCGCACATGCCCTATACGTATGGCGACGGCGAGATCGCCCTGGACGACCTTGACGGCTATCTCGAGGTGGATACTGCGCTGGGCGCGGCGACTCCTGCCGACGCGCCGGTCGACGAGGTCGCCCAGCAGATCGGTGAGTACTGCGCCAACCGCATCAGCTCCGGCGCCACCTTGCAGATGGGGATCGGTGCGGTGCCCGACGCGACCCTGCCGCGCCTGACCAAGCTGCGCGGCCTGGGGATCTGGTCGGAGATGTTCAGCGACGGGCTCCTCACGCTGCAGCGCAGCGGCGCTTTGGACCCAGACCGGTATGTCGTCGCGTCCTTCGCCATGGGCAGCGAGGAACTGCTGCAGTGGATGCACCGCAACGACCGGCTCCGGATGGTCCGCACCGAGATCACCAACGACCCGCCGCGCATCTCGCGGCAGCCGCTCATGACGTCGATCAACACGGCCCTGCAGGTCGACCTGTTCGACCAGGCCAATGCGTCCCGGATCAGGGCGCGGATCCACTCGGGCTTCGGTGGGCAGACCGACTTCGTCGTCGGGGCGGTGCACGCCCGCGGTGGGCAGTCGATGATGGCCCTGAAGTCGTGGCACCCGAAGGCCAACGTCTCAACGATCGTCCCGCTCATCGACGAGCCGGTGACATCGTTCCAGCACACCGCTGTCATCACCGAGAACGGGGTCGCCGAGTTGTACGGGCTCGACGAGAAGACCCAGGCCCGCCAGCTCATCGAGAACGCGGCACACCCGCGAGTTCGCGAGGAGCTCTGGGAGGAGGCCTGGGAGCTCGGCCTGGCCTAGCCCGCTGCGCGGTCACGAGTGTCCTGGCAGCCCGCCAGGACACTCGGTGCGCGGCCCGGGGCGCGGGGTAGACTGCTCGCACCAGCGTTCGAGCCGTTATCAGCGGCGAGCTTCCGGAAGAACGGGCCGGTGCAGTGTGCACCGGCCTCACTAGACCCGGACGGGATAGGCCCGTCACAGCCGGCCTGAGAGGTCGTCTGGCAGTCCGCCGCGCGGGCGCCATACGGCAAGCGAGGTGGTACCGCGGTGCCGCCGGAACCGTTCCGGCGATGTCGTCCTCGTGCACTGCACGAGGAGGACGACACCGGATGTACCCCAAGGTCAGCACCGGCGCGGACGCGCCCACCCCCGTCCCGGCCAGCCCCAACTTCCCGCAGGTCGAGGAGCTGGTGCTGCGCTACTGGGATCAGGACGGCACCTTCATGGCGTCGGTGGACCAGCGCGAGCCCGGTCACGAGGGGGCCAACGAGTTCGTCTTCTATGACGGACCGCCCTTCGCCAACGGCCTGCCGCACTACGGCCACCTGCTGACCGGATACGTCAAGGACATCGTGCCCCGCTACGAGACGATGCGGGGCCGGCGAGTCGAGCGACGGTTCGGCTGGGACACCCATGGGCTGCCCGCCGAGCTCGAGGCGATGCGCCTGCTGGGACTTCAGACCAAGAAGGACATCCTCGACATCGGCATCGACCGGTTCAACGAGGCGTGCCGCGGCTCGGTGCTCACCTACACCCGCGAGTGGCAGGACTACGTCACCCGTCAGGCCCGCTGGGTGGACTTCGACAACGACTACAAGACCATGGACCCGACGTTCATGGAGTCGGTCATCTGGGCCTTCAAGACCCTCCACGACAAGGGCCTGGTCTACGAGGGCATGCGCGTGCTGCCCTACTGCTGGCGCGACGAGACGCCGCTGTCCAACCACGAGCTGCGCATGGACGAGGACGTCTACCAGCAGCGCACCGACCAGTCCGTGGCCATCACCTTCCCGGTGCGTGCCAGCGGGCATCGCCTCGACGGCGAGCTCGTCGGGGTCGAGTTGCTGGCCTGGACGACCACACCGTGGACCCTGCCGACGAACATGTCCTGCGCGGTCGGCCCGGACATCGACTATGTCGTCGTCGAGGCCCCCGAGGCGCGCCGGTTCCTCGTCGCCGAGGCGCTGCTGGGCACCTACGCTGCCGACCTGGGCTTCGCGGATCTCCAGTCCGCTCAGGCCGCGGTCCGCGCCCGGTATGTCGGCGCAGACCTGGCCGGCTTGCGCTACGAGCCCCTGTGGGACACCTACGCGGACGTGGCGACCTGGGGGACGGATCGGGCCTGGGTGGTCCTCGTCGAGGACTACGTGACGACCACCGAGGGCACCGGGATCGTGCACCAGGCGAACGCCTACGGTGAGGACGACCAGAAATCCAACGAGGCGGCCGGGATCCCGACGATCCTCTCGGTCGACGAGCAGGCCAAGTTCTTGCCCATGTTTGCCGACGGCCCGCTCGCGGACATCGCTGGGGTCCAGGTCTTCGAGGCCAACCCGCTCATCGTGCGACACCTGCGCGACGCCGGCCGGCTCGTGCGCCAGTCGTCCTACGCGCACTCCTACCCGCACTGCTGGCGGTGCCGCACCCCGCTGATCTACAAGGCGGTGTCCTCGTGGTTCGTCGAGGTCACGGCGTTCAAAGACCGCATGGTCGAGCTGAACCAGCAGATCGAGTGGACACCGGGGCACGTCAAGGACGGCCAGTTCGGCATGTGGCTGGAGAACGCCCGGGATTGGTCCATCTCGCGGAACCGCTTCTGGGGCAGCCCGATTCCGGTCTGGAAGTCCGACGACCCGAACTTCCCGCGGATCGATGTCTACGGGTCGTTCGCGGATTTGTCGCGCGACTTCGGCGTGCCGGTCACGGACCTGCACCGGCCGGGCATCGACCAGCTGACCCGGCCGAACCCGGATGACCCATCGGGCCGATCGACCATGCGGCGGATCCCCGATGTGCTCGACGTGTGGTTCGACTCCGGGTCCATGCCCTTCGCCCAGGTGCACTATCCGTTCGAGAATACGGAATGGTTCGAGCATCACTACCCCGGTGACTTCATCGTTGAGTACATCGGGCAGACTCGCGGCTGGTTCTACACCCTGCACATCCTCGCCACCGCCCTGTTCGACCGGCCGGCCTTCAAGTCGTGCATCTCGCACGGCATCGTGCTGGGCAGCGACGGGCAGAAGATGAGCAAGTCGCTGCGCAACTACCCGGACGTCTCGGAGGTCTTCGACCGCGACGGTGCGGACGCCATGCGGTGGTTCCTCATGAGCAGCCCGATCCTGCGCGGCGGCAATCTGGTGGTCACCGAGCAGGGCATCCGCGACGGCGTCCGCCAAGTCATGATCCCGTTGTGGAACGCGTGGTACTTCTTCTCGCTCTACGCCAACGCCGCCAACGGCGGGGCCGGGTATGACGCCCGCTGGTCGACGCAAAGCCAGGACGTGCTGGATCGCTATGTGCTGGCCAAGCTGCGCGAGTTCGTCGAGGTCATGACCGACCAGTTGGACCGCTACGAGATCGCTCACGCCTGCGACACGATGCGCTCCTTCCTCGATGTCCTGACCAACTGGTACATCCGGCGGTCGCGAGAGCGGTTCTGGGACGGTGAGTCGGCGGCCTCCCGGGAGGCGTTCGACACCCTCTACACCGTGC
>JBPOIZ010000112.1:0-8725 GCA_052034115.1 Actinomycetota bacterium | reverse complement strand
GTCCCATCCCAGCCTGACCGTGGATAGCCTGACGTGGTGCGGACGCCGTGTGGTCCTGTCAGCCTTGAGCAGGTGCTCACTGCGCAGCGTCCGGACGGCACATGGGGTCGGTCTGAGGCACTCACTGCACGGATCGTTCCGACCATCTTCGCGGCTCGTTCGCTTCAAGAGTCTGCAGCGCCGGG
The DNA here is from genome assembly GCA_052034115.1 of Actinomycetota bacterium. GTDB lineage: Bacteria > Actinomycetota > Actinomycetes > Actinomycetales > Dermatophilaceae > Lutibacillus. Next base: position 8,540 of record JBPOIZ010000112.1, on the reverse strand, counting down.
AGGAGATCCGGCCCTGGATCGCGCGCTCGATGTCCTCGCGGACAGGGCCGTCGTTCAGGGTGGCGCGGCCATCCGCGGCACCCGCGACTCGGTGCTCTCCTGCTACACCGGCATGCTAGCCCTGCTGCTTCTTCGCTCGGGCAGGGTTGGTCAGGCGACGCCGATGATCGAGTGGATCCTGCGCTTTCAGCCCATCACCTTTGGAGACCGGACCTATCATCGGCCGAAGGCGCACTGGGATGACCATCTGGCGCACCGCTACGGGGGGTGCATGGCGCGAACGACGTGTGTGCTCGGCCTCACCCCCACCATCCACGCCCTCGCCGAGGCACGGCGCACACTAGCGGTCGACACCTCCGCTCAAGAGCGGGCCTTCGGCGATCTACTCACTGAGCGACGGCTCATGTTCGGCAGGGGCGGGAAGATCATGCCGCTTGCAGGGCGGACCAAGGCCGACCCCCAGGGCACCCGGTGGCTCGCGCCGGCGTTCCCCCTCGACTACGTCGTGGACCTGGTGGCCCTTGCCCACGTGGCTCGTGAGGTGGGCCTTCCGTGGGACGCAATGCCCGAGGCAGCGGAACTCATCCAGTCGTGGGAGCTCCAGAACGGAGGCTGGCCCATGCTGAGCGCCCGGCGGATCGAGCACGCCTACCGACCTGACCCCGTCGCGCGTGATCGTCGAAGTGACATCATCACGCGCCGAGTCGAAGCCCTGGGTCTGCCGTCGACGTCTTCGTGAACCTGCACTGCCCGTGCGTCGGCGCTGTCCAGGGGTCAGGACTCAGAGGTCCTTGACCCACATCCGGGTCCACTCCACGACCCGGAACCCCAGCGCCGTGTTGATGGCGAGCATGTGGGTGTTGTCGGCCGCGGTCCACGTGCGCACCGCGGTGATGTCCGGCAGCTCGGCCGCCAGCACCTTGAGGTTGGCGATCTTCACGGCCAGACCGAGGCGATGACCCCGATGCTCCTCCAGCACGACGGTGTCGGACTGACTGGCGACCTCCGGCATCGAGGCATAGGCCACCAGGTCGGAGAAGGCGACGATCTGCCCGCTCTCGCGGTCCACGGCCACCGACTCGACGGCCCGGCCGCCGCCGGCCAGGCGGCTGAGCCACAGCGTGCGCACCCGTTCGGCGTCCCAGTTCTCCCCCTCATGGTCGATGGCGGCATCCGGGGATTCGCTGCTCAGCTCCGAGGCCAAGTGCGCACGGTCCTCCAGCCAGTCTTCGGGGATCTCGTCCCACGCGGTGAGGATCTCGTATGCCGTGCCGCTGGCCGCCGTCGCCTGGGCGTCCAAGGGCCCGAGCACTGCCGCGGGAACCGGCAGGTCGAGCCGCAGCCCCAGCACCAGCTGGCTCTCCCGGCACCCCATCGCCTCGCAGAACCTCGAGCCGGGCAGTCCGTCCTCCCGCGGCGAGGTCTGGTCGAGGACGACGCGGGTGCACCCGAGCTCACGAGCCCGGGCCTCCATGGCGGCCACGAGGTCCGAGCCCACGCCACCTCGTCGTCCGGCCCGGCGCACACCCACCCACACCTCGGCATCGGTGTCGCCTGGCCCGCCCGGTAGCACGAACGACCCGCCACCGAGGACCCGGCCGTCGGCGGCCCGGGCGAGGTAGTACTCGCGCAACTGGTCTGGACGCCGGGCCATCGCCCGCAGGATCTCGACACTGGTCAGCTGGGCGTCCTCGCCGAGGAGGGCGACGCTCACCTCGTTGCGCAGGTCGGACCACTCGCGCATCACCGTGTCATCCCCGGGATCGAGCTTGTGGACCGTCATCGCCGGGTTGGTCGAAACCAGTTCCGTCATACCTTCGGACTGTAGTCCGGCGGTCCGTGCGACTACAGGGCCGGGCGACGTGTCAGTCGTCGCTTGCGCCGCCGGTCGGGTCGTCGAGGTCGCCATACGCGACCGGGTTCTGGCTGCCGTTCTCCAGCGGGTCGAGCTGGCCGACCAGCGGGTGCTCCGGCAACGGCCGGCCAATGATGGCGATCCGTTCGCCGTGCAACGTGATCCCGTCGATGGTGCCGATCATCCGCACCAGCCCTGAGTTCGCGATGATGAGGTACTGCGAGTCGATGACCCGAGCGGCCTGCATCTTCCACACCCCGCGCCCGCGCAGCCAGGTCTCCGCGGGGGTGATCCCCTCGCGGTAGCCGACCCGCTCGCGGCCCAGCGCATCGCCGGTCACCGCCGGGATATCCGGTCCCAGTCGCACCCGCACCGCGCGCGATCCCTCGCGCACCGGGTCGGGGACGGAGACACCGAGCCGCTCGAGGACGGCGCGCTCCTCGTCCTTCTTCGACTGAGCCGATGAAGCGAGCACGCTGGCGATGAGGGCCTGGTGGAGGCCGTCGAGCGCGTCCCAACGGGCACCGAACGACGCCGGCGAGGCGACCCCCTCGGTGCCGACGCCGCCCAGGTCGGCGCAGATGCCCAGAAAGGCCCGCTCGGCGCTGGACCAGGTGCCCTGCTCGGCGACCGCCGCGACACCCTCCCAGTCGACATGGCGCTGCACGCCGTCGCCGCTGATGTATGCCGCGAGCCGGGTCACCAGGGACGGCGAGCTCGCGAGGAGGGCGACGGCGTCCTGGTCGGCTTGAGACCCGGCGCTCGTCATGAGCCCAGCATACGCAAGATTGCGGCAAGTCTCTAGACAATTGGCAAAGTATCGCCTACGGTGGGAGTCATTAGACATGAGGTCTCCCAACGTCGGGCGACAGTGGTCGGCCCGGCCGGGGACAGACGAGGAGAGGATCCGGATGGACTTCCGGGAACAGCTGGCCAAGCTCGAGGGGCTGGACTACTCAGGGCTCTTCCAGGAGGACTTCCTCCTCACCTGGGACAAGACCGAGGACGAGATCCGGGCCGTTCTGGCCGTTGCCGACGCCCTGCGGGCGCTGCGCGAGAACAACCGCAGCTCGCGGATCTTCGACTCCGGCCTGGCCATCTCGCTGTTCCGGGACAACTCGACCCGCACCCGGTTCTCCTTCGCCTCCGCCGTGAACCTGCTCGGCCTCGAGCTCATGGACTTCGACGAAGGCAAGTCCCAGGTCGCCCACGGCGAGACCGTGCGTGAGACCGCGAACATGATCTCCTTCATGGCCGACGTCGTCGGCATCCGCGACGACATGTACATCGGGAAGGGCCACACCTACATGGCCGACTTCGCCCAGTACGTCAAGGAGGGCTACGAGGCCGGCGTCCTGGAGCAGCGCCCCAGCCTGGTCAACCTCCAGTGCGACATCGACCACCCCACGCAGTCCACCGCCGACCTGCTCCACCTCATCCACGAGTTCGGCAGCCTGGAGAACCTGCGCGGCAAGAAGCTCGCGATGACCTGGGCCTACTCCCCCAGCTACGGCAAGCCGCTCTCGGTGCCCCAGGGCATGATCGGCCTGATGACCCGATTCGGCATGGACATCACGTTGGCGCACCCCGAGGGGTATGACGTCATGGAGTTGACCCGCGACGTGGCCGCCCGCAACGCGCAGGCCTCCGGCGGCTCGTTCCGCGTCACCAACGACATGGACGAGGCCTTCGAGGGCGCCGACATCGTCTGCCCCAAGAGCTGGGCCCCGTTCGCGGCCATGGAGGAGCGCACCGACCTCTACGGCAACGGCGACTTCGATGGCATCAAGGCCCTCGAGAAGCGCCTCCTGGCCCAGAACGCCGAGCACAAGGACTGGACGACCACCGAGGCCAAGATGCAGCTGACCAAGGACGGCCAGGGCCTCTACATGCACCCGCTGCCGGCGGACATCACTGGCACCAGTTGCCCCGAGGGTGAGGTGGAGACCTCGGTCTTCGACCGCTACCGCGACCCGATGTACAAGCAGGCCTCGAACAAGCCCTACTCGATCGCCTCGATGATCTTCCTGCAGAAGGTCAAGGACCCGGTGGCCAAGCTCGAGCAGCTCTGGGCCTCGGACAACCGCCGCTGGCAGGCCTGACCGGCATACCGCCGGCCGGCGTACCCCCCGAACTTCCCGACCACAGACCAACCGCACGTTCAGGAGAACCCACCGATGACCACCAAGTCCGAGATCGACTACGCCAAGGTCCACGCCGCAGCCGAGGGCTACCGCGCCGACATGTCCGCCTTCCTGCGGGCCCTGATCCTCAACAAGGGCACCAGCTGCCAGGAGGAGGCCAAGAGCCGCCTCATCGTCGCCGAGATGGAGAAGCTGGGCTACCACAAGACCCGCATCGACGACCTCGGCAGCGCCATCGGCTATATGGGTGACGGCCCGGTCCTCATCGCCTTCGACGGCCACATCGACACCGTCGGCGTCGGCAACATCGCCAACTGGACCTTCGACCCGTTCGAGGGCATGGAGGACGACGTCGTCATCGGCGGGCGCGGCGGCTCCGACCAGCTCGGTGGCGTCGTCTCCGCGGTGTATGGCGGCGCCATCGCCCGCGACCTGGGCCTGCTGTCCGACAAGTACACCTACCTGGTGACCGGCACCGTGCAGGAAGAGGACTGCGACGGCCTGTGCTGGCTGCACCTCATCGAGGAGGACGGCGTCCGCCCCGACTTCATCGTCTCGACCGAGTCGACCGACGGCGGCATCTACCGCGGTCACCGCGGCCGGATGGAGATCCGCGTCGAGGTCACCGGTGTCTCCTGCCACGGCTCGGCCCCCGAGCGCGGCGACAACGCGATCTACAAGATGGCCGACATCCTCCTGGAGGTGCGCGACCTCAACGACAAGCTCAAGCACGACGACTTCCTCGGCAAGGGCACGGTCACCACCTCGGAGATCTTCTTCACCTCGCCGTCGCGCTGCGCCGTCGCCGACTCGTGTGCGATCTCCCTGGACCGCCGCCTCACCTGGGGCGAGACGTGGCAGAGCGCCATCGCCGAGATCGAGGCACTGCCGTCAGTGCAGAAGTGGGGCGCCAAGGTCTCGATGTACGAGTACAAGGCGACCGCCTGGACCGGCAAGGAGTACGGCCAGGAGTGCTTCTTCCCGACCTGGAAGAACGAGGAGTCCGACCCGCACGTCGCCTCGCTCATCGAGGCGCACCGCAACCTCTTCGGTGAGCCCCGCGTCGACAAATGGACCTTCTCGACCAACCTCGTCGCGACCACCGGCCGCCACGGCATCCCCGGCGTCGGCTTCGGCCCCGGCCAGGAGGCGCAGGCGCACGCCCCGAACGAGCTGCAGTGGAAGGACGACCTGGTGCGGTGCGCCGCGCTCTACTCGGTCGTGCCGACCATCTACTGCGAGAACACCCAGGCCTAAGGCGCGCGCACCGGTCGGCGGTCCAGTGACCGCCGACCGGTGGCGGCCATCAGGAGCATCCCCATGTCGCGCATCCTCATCTCACTGGGCGGCAACGCCCTGGGCACCGACTTCGACGAGCTGGTCCAGTCCGTCGGCGTGGTGGCCAAGCCCATCGTCGGCCTCGTCGTGGCCGGCCACGAGGTTGTCGTCTGCCACGGCAACGGCCCCCAGGTCGGGATGATCAAGTCCTCGATCGACCGGGGCAAGACCGACTTCCACCAGCCGCTCGTGCCGCTGTCGGAGGCGGTGGCGATGAGCCAGGCCTACATCGGCTACCACCTGCAGAACGCCATCGAGAACCAGCTCCACGCCCAGGGGGTCGATGTCGCCAAGTCGGTCGTGACCGTCATCTCCCGAGTGCTCGTGGACCCCGAGGACCCCGGGTTCAGCCGTCCTACCAAGCCGATCGGCGCGTTCTTCACCGCCGAGGAGGCCGAGCAGTTGCGCTCCGCCGGCAAGACGATGATCGAGGACTCCGGCCGCGGCTACCGCGAGGTGGTCGCCTCACCGCTCCCCCAGGACATCCTGGAGAAGGATGCCATCCTCGACATGGTGGCCAGCGGCCACATCGTCATCGCCGGCGGCGGTGGCGGCATCCCGATCGTCTTCCGGGACAACTGGTACCGCGCGACCGATGCGGTCATCGACAAGGACTGGGTCTCGGTCATGCTGGCGCGGGACACCGGTTGCGACTCGCTGGCCATTCTCACCGGCGTCGAGAAGGTCGCCGTCGACTTCAACACCCCCCAGCAGCGCGACCTCGACGAGCTGACCGTGGCGCAGGCCCAGGCGTATGCCGCCGACGGCCAGTTCCCGGAGGGGTCCATGCTCCCCAAGATCGAAGCGGCCATCCGGTTCACCACGTCCGGCCCGGGCCGTCGCACCCTGATCACCTCGCTGGACAAGCTCGTCGAGGGCTTGGCCGGTGAGACCGGCACCTGGCTCGTACCCTGACCGACATACGACATCTGACCGAAGGATGACTGAGCAGACGTGAGCACCACGGAGCACACCGACACCCTCCACACCGCGCTGGAGGACCAGTTCGGACTGGCCGACCGGATCGTCGACGAGCAGACCCTCGCGGCGAGCGTGGCCCGATTCCGCGAGCGCGGCATCGTCATGCCGACGTTCGCGCAGCTGGCCGACCCGTCGACCTTCCCCGCCGACCGGGTGGGTGACGCCGACCCTCAGGGGCCGGACGCTCGCAACCTGTGGCGGGTCCACTGGTTCAACGACAAGGACGGCAACCGTGTCGAGGTGCCCGAGCACGTCGTCCTGCCGTCCTCGCTCACCGGGATCGCCAGCCCCGTCGTCGTCCTGTTCGGCAACCGGTTCCCGATGATCACCGCGCACAAGGTGCTGGCGGCCTACGCCTGCCTGGCCCCGCGCCTGGTCACCGGCCAGTTCGACCCGACCAAGCACCGCGCAATCTGGCCCTCCACCGGCAACTACGCCCGTGGTGGCGTGGCCATCAGCCGGCTCATGGGCTGCCGCGGCGTCGCCATCCTGCCCGAGGGCATGAGCCAGGAGCGCTTCGACTGGCTCGACCGCTGGTGCGAGAACCCGGCCGAGGACGTCATCAAGACGGTGGGCACCGAGTCCAACGTCAAGGAGATCTACGACGCCTGCAACGAGCTGGCCAAGGACCCGGGCAACTTCATCTTCAACCAGTTTGCCGAGTTCGGGAACCACATCGCCCACTACATGGTGACCGGCGCTGCCATGGCGAAGGTGTTCGAGCACGTCAAGGCGCAGGCCGGCAAGGACTACCGCCTAGCCCTGATGACCAGCGCCACCGGGTCCGCCGGCACCATCGCGGCCGGCGAGTACCTCAAAGACGTCTACGGCACCAAGGTGCTGGCGGCCGAGGCGCTGGAGTGCCCCACCCTGCTGGAGAACGGGTTCGGCGAGCACAACATCCAAGGCATCGGCGACAAACACGTCCCGCTGATCCACAACATCATGAACCACGACCTCGTCGCGGCCATCAGCGACGAGGCCACCGACCAGCTCGAGGTGCTCTTCACCTCCGCGGCGGGTCGGGCCTACCTCGGCGACAAGGGCGTGCCCCAGGACGTCCTCGACGCCCTCGTCGACTTCGGCCTGTCCTCGATCTGCAACGTCCTGTCGGCCATCTCGGCGGCCAAGGTCCTCGACCTCGGCCCCGACGACGTCATCGTCACCGTCGCCACCGACGGTTCGCAGATGTACCCCTCGGAGATCGCCAAGGTCGTCGAGCGGGACTTCGGCGGCGAGTTCACCGAGCTCGACGCGGCCGAGGTCTGGGGCAAGCATCTGGCCCACGTGCCGACCAGCGCCACCTTGGAGATGACCGAGAAGGACCGCAACCGGATCTTCAACCTCGGTTACTACACCTGGGTCGAGCAGCAGGGCACCCCGTTCGAGCTCTTCGAGCGCCGCCGCGGGCAGGACTTCTGGCGCGAGCTGCGTCCGTTCATGGCCCGGTGGGACGCCATGATCGAGGACTTCAACGCCCGGGTTGCCGGGTCGTGACCGACGCGGACGTGAGCGGCTTGGACGTCCCCGACTCCGACGCGACCGACTCGGACGTCCCCGACTCCGACGTGACCGGCGCGGCCGGGGCCGTTCGGCGCGGTCAGGTCGTGGGCTATCGGTGTGCCACCTGCGGCACATCGGTAGCCATCGACACCGTTCATCCGTTCCGCTGTCCGGCGGCCGCCCTCGGGGACGCGCACCACGCGCTGCACCCAGTGGTCGCCGGTCCGGACCCGGAGGTCATCGTCGATCCCAACCCGTTCGTCGCCTACGGGCGCTCGCTCGCGTGGTGGGCCTTCGCTCGCGCCCACGGTATGTCGGACCAGGCCTGTATCGCCTTGACCCGCGAGGTGGCCGACGGCTTCCACGTCACTGCCCTGGCCCGCAACGACGTGCTCTGCGCCGAGCTCGGCGGTGACATCTGGGTCAAGAACGAGACCGGCAACGTCGGCGGCAGCCACAAGGCCCGCCACCTCGTCGGGATCCTGCTCCACCTGCGCGCGGCCGAGGAGCTCGGCCTCGTCGATGGGCCCCGCGCGCCGCTGGCCATCGCATCCTGCGGCAACGCGGCCATCGCCGCCGCGACGCTCACCCAGCGGGCCGGGTGGCCGTTGCAGGTCTACGTGCCGGACACCGTGTCGGACTCGGTCGCCTCGACGCTCGGCGCCCTCGGGGCGCACATCAACCGCTGTCCGCGCACCCCCGATCTGCCTCCGGGTGAC
>JBPOIZ010000016.1:0-65569 GCA_052034115.1 Actinomycetota bacterium | reverse complement strand
TGCCGTCGATCTCGTCCGACTTCCAGTCGGTGCCCATGTGCCGCTTGACCGAGCGGATGGTGCGCTCGACGTTGGTGACGGCCTGGCGCTTGGCGATCTCGCCGACGAGCACCTCGCCGCTCTTGCTGAAGGCCACGACGGACGGGGTCGTACGACCACCCTCCGCGTTGGCGATGATCGTGGGCTCGCCGCCCTCGAGGACGGCGACGGCCGAGTTGGTGGTGCCGAGGTCGATGCCGACCGCACGTGCCATGGTGGGTTCTCCTGTGTGGGCTGTCGGTCCGCCTGATAGGTATGGCGGACCAGGGATTGATGCTTCTGGACTCAACTTGCCTCGGCCGATCTGGGTTGTCAACCTCGGACTCCGCAAAGTTGCGTTCTATCGGCTCAACTCTGACGGGGTGCTCCGTGTTCCCGCGCTCGCCACCCGCCCGTTGGTTCTCGCCCAACTTGGCCGGACAGCCTCACCCTCGAAGCCAGCCGGGTTCTCAGGGCCGGCTTTCTGGGCCCGGCCACGCAACGACTTACGCTCGAGCAATGGACCTGGAGGCTTTCGACCGGCTCGTCATGGACGTGGAGGGCGTCCGCCGACAACGCCAGGCCGGCCTGCGCCGCTGGGTGCTTCAGGGGCGAGTCGTGGCACGCGAGGTGGACCCGACGCACGTGGTGGTACGAGTGCCCTTCGAGGTCCGCCACGATCTGGTCGCACGCCATCCCGAGGTATTCGACGTGCCCACGCCATACGCGAAGCACATGATGGTCGTCGCCAACCTGGCCGCGGGTGACGCCGGGGCGATCGAGGATGCCGTGGAGGCAGCCTGGTCGCTGCAGAAGGGACCTCGATAGAACTCTGGGCGCATCCGCCACGACACGTCACGCCATGAAGCTGCGGTCCTTTGCGGTCCACCCCATCGGCCGCGCGCACCGCGGCTCCCATCGTGTGAGTGCCCGCCTCGCCAGGGCCGGCGTCGGTGGCAGCGCCGATGGTCCGCCGGGCTCCTCTCTGGTCGGGCCGCTTCAGGCTGTGGCATCAGCCCGAGGGGCGGCGAGCCAGCCCTGGAGCAGCCCATAGACGTCGGGGTGGCAGAGCAGGTCCAGGTGGTGCAGGCCATGCAGGACCACGGTGCGCACGTCGGCGCGAGGCACTGGGACCAGACCATCCCCGACCCGCGGCACGACCGGGTGCCAGTGGTCCGGCGTCAGCGTGGCATGCACGGCATACTCACGAACCCCCGGCGGAAGCGGCGGGTGCACCAACGGATCGTGCAGGTCCCGTATGCCGACGCTGCGCACCGACAGCAGTGCACCGATCCACGCGGCGGTCGGGATGCGAGCGCCGGCCTGTTCGACGATCTCGGCAGCACGTTCCAGCGGAGCTCCTTCGCGAGGGCTGCCCAGGGTGACCACGACGTCGACGAGCTCTCGCCACGGTCGCTCGTCGTGGGCCAGGGCGGTCAGCGCGACGAGCCCGCCCATCGAATGCCCCACCAGGGCGATGCGCCGGATGGGCCTCGGCCACGCCGTAGCGACCCGAGCCAGCAGATCCGCCAGCTCGGCGCCATTGCTGCTGACCGACCGCCCGGTGTTGTACCGCACGGTCAGCGGGTGCCAGCCGTGGTCGCGTTCCAGGAGGCCGCCATAGCTGACGGCGGGGTCACCCCAGTGACGTTCGGCTCGATAGCTCCAGGCCAGGTCGGTCTCCACCAGACCATGGACGAACACGACGAGACAGTCTTGCGTCGGCTCGCGCGCCGTGGTCTTCGCCGCATCGGGCGCCCCCTGGTATGCCGAGCTTGGGTATGCCGAGCCGGGGTATGCCCCTTCGAGCGCGGCCGTCGACAACTCGACCGGCCGGCCATCACGTCGCAGCGTGGCCGTCAGGGCGAAGGGCGACTCGTGCTCGACCAACCAGTCGCCGACGACGCCATTGAGGATGCCCAGCGCGACCTGGGCCGGCGGTGAATCGAGCGCGCTGGGCCCCGGTTCGACGCGCCGTCTGACGACCCGCCCTGCGACGTGTGCGGCCGCGTCGAGGCCGACGTCGACACTCCGGAACACTGCAGCCGCGATCCAACGGTGAACGGCTCGGACGGGTCGCGCTGCCGGCACCACCGCCGCCGTCGCACCGTAGGCAGCGTCGAGGACGGCGTCGTGCGACCCCTGGACGACCTGGGTCACCCCGCGCGCGAACTCGCCGGCGAGCCACGCCAGCTCACCTGCCTCGCCGGCCCTCACCGAGCGCTCGGGATGCGCATGCCCCAACCCTCCCACGTGCGGGCACCTGACGCACCGGAGAGCCGACGGGCCTTCGCCAGTCACCGGGATCAAGGCCCCGCAGAGGGCGAGGGGAGGACGTGCTCCACGGCACTCACCGGGCTCCTGGCCGGCCGTCATACCCGGTTCTACGCTGGTGTCGTGGAGATCGTGCCGTCAGGCACGGGGGCCCTGGGCAGCATTGTGGGGTCCGTCGCCAAGGAAGTGGCCAAGGGCGCCTTGGGCGCCGCGGGCGGTCGAGCGATGACCGGGCTGCTCAGATCGATGGGGCTGGACTCCGCCTCCGAGACCGACGCCCAGCTGGGGAAGATCAGCGCGCAACTCACCGCGTTGACCACCGCCGTGGAGGGTTTGCACCAGGACCTCGCCGGCGTCCACGCCGACCTGCTCCAGGTCGATCGGCATGTCGTGGACCAGGCGCGTGCGGAAAGGCTCCAGGTCGTCTCGCTGGAGATCGACGGCGCCGAGCGCCTCATCAGGCGGCTGTTCGGCGAGCTCCAGCACGTGCCGCAGCTGGCCGCGCCGGACCGGGCCAGGGCCGCGCAGCGGCTCGCCGCCGAGATCCTGCGTGTCGGTCAGGTCGAAGCGGCTCTGGACACGCTGCACAGCGCGCTCGTCGGCGTGGAAGGGATGGAGCAGTTCGAGGGCACCGAGGGCGCCCTCGAACTGCTCCTCGACGCCGTCGTGTCGCGCATCGAACAGGCCCGCGCTCGGCGGGAGTCGGTCGCGCCCTACGCCCACCACGCGTATGACGCCAGCATCGCCCCCTACCTGCTGCGACGAGTGGCCACTGAGCTCCAGGGGGCCGTCCTCGTCGTGAACGCCCGGCTCGCCGATCCCGACCTGGTCGATCCCGCCTCGCGGTCGGTGCTGGCCCAGAAGGCGTCCGAGTCCGTCATGGCCAACCTGCGCACCCAGTGCGACGTGTTCCTCGACATCACCCGCAACCTCGCGCTGGAGAACTGGACCTCGGAGTTCCTTTACGCCGGACCCCGAGGGCTGTCCACGTATGACGCCACACACTTGAGCGAGACGCTCCTGGCGAAGGCCGATGGGGTCGTCGACGGTGTCCTCGGCCGGGGCCCCACCGTGGTGCTGCGGGTCTTCGTGTCCAACTGCCGTTCCGACAACGCCGACCCACCCCTCGGGTCCCCCGAGGACCGCCGCGCCACCCTGGAGACGGCACGGACGCTCGGCCGGGTCATGGCCGACGCGATTGCTGAGGCATCCTGGTGGGATGCCGCGGCAGGGCCGCCGCAGGTGGAGACCACGCCACTCACCTCGTGGCCGTGGTTTTCCCCCAAGCTGTTGGCGGCCATCTACCGGCCGACCGGTCAACTCCTCGAAGTCCGCCTGCCGTCGGCGCAGTTCCGCCCGGGCTCCGCGAACTTCCTGGCCCCCTTGCTGAGCGCCATACAGGGGAAGCTGGAACCCGACCTGCTCGCCCGTGACGACGGGATCGCGTTGTTCAAGGCCGACCTGAGCACCGTCGCCTTCCCCACCGACTCCGAAGGCCACCCCGTCGGCAGCCTGAACATCGCCACCTACTGGTCGGGTTCTATGTCGCCGGCGCACCCTCGGCCCTGACGGGCGCCCGTTCGCGACATCGCGGACACCGTCGTGGTGTGGCTGATGACGGTGACCGGGCGGTGGCTCCCCGGCCCGACCGAGGATGTCGGCGGCCAGGCGCGCACTCGGACACCAACCTTCTTGGTGGGAGGCGATCCAGGCTTGAGCGGCCGACCGGTCCGCGACATTGTGTGTCCGAATGCTCGGCGGACGGTCGGGGAGTAGGTCACCTGGCGCGGTGGCCGGTCCCCACGACCGACGCGAAATCCCACCACGTGGGCGTCCACCGGGCCGACCTGCGCGACACCAGGGGCGAAACCGGCTCGACGGCCCTACGATCGCGAGATGGCGGTCGATCGCGAGACACGGCTCCCCACCGCGTGGATCGACTCGTGCGCGGCGCGGCATCACGCCCTCGCGCACCAGCGCTGGGTGAACGACTCCATCCAGGTGGTGCTGACGGGACATTTCGGTCCGCACCCGTGGGTGCTCACCCTCGACGGACACCTGGACACCGACTATGTCGCCACCGGGCGACTGCGCTGCCAGGTGCCTGGGCGAGCACGTTTCTCGGCCTCCACGGGCTCGCGGGCGAGCCCGACCGGCACCGAGGCGGACCTGGTGTTCGCCGTCCTCGGCGCCGCGCGCTCCTGGTGGCGTGGGCGGGGATCGCGCCCCCCCGTCGAGCGGTCGGGCGGCCCACAGGACGCTACGGGAGTCGCGGATCACCTCAGGGTCGATGACGCCCACGGCGTGCTCACCGCACAGATCCGCTCCCTGCTCGCTGTTTGGCCGGCCTCGACCCATGCGCGAGGCGCCCGACATACCGATCGGGTGGCTGCCGCGTTCTCCACCATCGGTGCGTCGCTGGACATCGACACCGAGAACCTCTGGGGTGAGGCGGTGGTTGACCACCACCTGCAGGTGGCTCGGCTCCTCGTCGATCGACTGCTCACCACACCGGGCGGCGACTGATCCCTCGGCACACGGCTCGCTCACCGGGCCGACAGCCCGCACCGACGCCGCCATCCCCTAGAATGGGTGCCCAGTCACATAGTTTCGCCTCCGGGCAGTCGTGAGCAAAGGACCGGGACGTGCCACCTGTCGATGCCTCAGCTGCTCCCCTGCAGGCCGTTGTCACCGGAGCGACCGATGGCATCGGGCGGGCGACCGCGATCAGGCTGGCGGCTGCCGGCTGGCGGGTCGGAGTCCTCGGCCGCAACGCGGAACGGACTGCTTCGGTCGTCGCCGAGATCGAGGCAACCCGATCCGGTTCGGCATACGGGATTGTTGCCGACCTGTCATCCATGGCGGCGACTGCGCACGCCGTCACACAGGTGCAGGCCGCCACGAAGCGGCTCGACGCCCTCGTCCTCAACGCCAACCACATCACCCAGGAGCACCGCGTCACGCCCGAGGGCTGGGAGGCGAACCTCGCCATCGGCTGGCTTTCGCGGGTGGTCATGATGCGCGGGCTCGAAGCGCCGCTGGTCGCCGGCCGCGGTCAAGTGCTCTCCGTCGTCGGGATGAACCTCGGCCGCCTCGACACCGATGACCTCTCGTTGCCCGGATCGCCCGGCGGGGCGCAGACACTCGGTCAGTGGCAGTGGGCGATCCAGGTCTTCGCGCGGGCGTGGAACGCGCGCGGCCTGCCTCAGGCCAACACCTACATGCCTGGGCTGGTCAAGACGAAGATCCTCGACGACGAGCCCGGCCGACTCCAACGCCTGGCCATCAAGGCCGCGATGCTCGTCATGGCGTCGACCCCGAAGGACTCCGCGGAACGGATCGTGGCCGTCCTTGACCAGGCGCGTGCGTCGGGCGCCCGAGATCACTACTTCGCCACGGCCAAGGACAAGGGCGCCCGTGATCTCGACGCGACGGAGGCCGACCTGGAGCGCATCTGGGCCCTGAGTCTGCGCGCAACGGACCCCTGGGTCGGCCCCCACCCCCGCTAGCTGCCGCAGCGGTGGCTGCCGGGCGGCTGCCCGACGGATGGTCGGCGACGGTCCGGCGGCTGTGGGCGCAACGCCCTGGATTCAGGTCATGGACGTCATCATCGACGTGCCCCGACTCTCGGCCTGCGGCCCCCCAACCCGGGCTGCGTCCCGGGGGCCGACAAGGCGCCAGCGGCGTTGCGCGACGCCGGGCTCCACGCGGCGCTGGGCCGCGCCGGCTGGCTTGATGCCGGCTGCGACGCCCCGCCCCTCACAGGCGCTGCTCGACGGTTCTACAGTTGCCGCGATGTTGTCGCGCGAAGGGAGGCCAAGACCATGGGACGCGGTTTCACGCGCCGCGAGCGAGAGGCGTGGGGCGGATTGCTCAGCACCCATGCCCGACTGGACCGGGCCATCGACGCGGACCTCCGCCAGCACGACGGCATCACCCACATCGAGTTCGAGGTGCTGCTCCGCCTCAACTGGGCCGACGAACACCGCATGCGAATCCAGGATCTCGCGTCCACCAGCCTGCTGACCCGGTCGGGCATGAGCCGCCTCGTCGACCGGATGGTCCGAGCCGGACTCGTCACTCGGGAGGAAGCCCCCGAGGACCGTCGGGGTGCCTACGCCGTGCTCACCCCGGCAGGCAGCGCGTTGTTCGAAGGCGCGAGCGCACGGCACGTGGCCTACGTGCGCACGTTGTTCCACCAACGGCTCACGCCGCAGGAGGTGGACACTCTCATCGCCATCTGGGCCAAGCTCGACACTGCGTAACTCGCGACGTCGCCCCGCTGGTCGGACGGCGACCGGTTTGCGATCCGGGCGGGTTCGCCATACAGTTCAATCGTGGTTGATTCAATTGTGATTGAAGCCATGCCGGGCCCTGCGCTCCTGTCCTGCATCGCGGACCCGATCCGCTGGCAACTCATCGCGCAGCTCGTCGGCCGGGAGCCAACCTGCGTGTGCCGGTTGCAGACCGATCCCGCGATCGCCCCGAATCTGCTGAGCTACCACCTCAAGGTGCTCCGTGACGCCGGCCTGATCGAGGGCAGCCGGCACGGTCGGTGGATCCACTACCGACTCACCCCCGATGCCCTCGACCGCTTGCACGCCGCGATCCCCGCGGTCGCCGCATCGGCGTGCTGCTGCGCACCCGAGTCCTCATGACGACCACGGCCACCGACCGACCGACCGCGCGGCTGCTCGGCGGCGTTGCTGGTGCCGCGGCGGCGTGGGCCGTGGCATACCGGGTCAACGAATGGTTCTGGACCTGGCTGCTCGGTGACCTCGCCGGGCTGGACCTGACCACACGGTGGGGATCGGGCCTGCACTTCCTCCTCTACGACCTGGTCAAGATCACCCTGCTCCTGACCGGCATCATCTTCGTCGTCACCGTGCTCCGCTCGTTCATGAGTGTCGAACGCACCCGCGCTCTGCTGGGCGGTCGCCGCGAGGGCGTCGGCAACGTCGTGGCCGCCGGGCTGGGGGTGGTCACCCCGTTCTGCTCCTGCAGCGCCGTGCCGGCCTTCATCGGCTTCGTCGCCGCCGGCGTGCCCCTCGGGGTGACGATGAGCTTTCTCATTGCCAGTCCGCTGGTCAACGAGGTCGCCATCGCCTTGCTGCTCGGCATCTTCGGCCCAGGCCCGACGATTCTCTACGTCGCGGCCGGGGTGACGATCGCCATCGTCGCGGGCTTCACCATCGGGCGCCTGCGGCTTGAGCGCCATGTCGAGGGCTTCGTCTTCGAGACCCGGCTGCACGGTCAGATCATCGACCCGGCAGCAGGGTTGGCCTGGCAGGACCGCATCGACCTCGGGCGCCAGGAGGTCGCGTCGATCCTGCGCAAGATCTGGCCCTACCTGCTGATCGGCATCGCCCTGGGTGCCGTCATCCATGGGTGGGCGCCGGAAGACCTTTTCGCCCGGTATGCCGGTGCCGACAACCCCCTCGGGGTGCTGGTCGCCGTGCTCATCGGGATCCCGCTCTACTCCAACGCCGCGGGGATCCTGCCCCTGGTCGAGGCGCTCCACGCCAAGGGGCTGCCGATGGGCACGCTGCTCGCGTTCATGATGGCGGTCGTCGCGCTGAGCCTGCCCGAGCTGATCCTGCTGCGACGCGTCCTCAAGCCGCCGCTCATCGCGACCTTCGCGGGGGTGACGGCCGCGGGGATCGTCGCGGTCGGCTACCTCTTCAACGCCGTCCTGTGACGCACATCCACCCACCTGACCACCTACCGAAAGGTCGACACATGCACATCAAGATCCTCGGCTCCGGCTGCACGAACTGTCAGAACCTCGAGAAGGCCGCCCGCGAGGCCGTCGCCGAGCTCGGGATCGACGCCACCTTCGAGAAGGTCACCGAGCACGCGCAGATCGCCGGGTATGGCGTCATGACCACACCGGGCCTAGTCGTCGACGAGCAGGTCGTCAGCGCGGGCCGGGTGCTCACCACGCGGCGCGTCAAGGAACTGCTCACCTCCACCACGGCGCCGCGCTGAGCCACCCACTCGCGGATGCCCGCCGCCCCTGCATTACCGCTGGCCCGACATACCTTCGCCCGACTGACCCCAGCTCCACCGAGGAGAACCCGATGGCCCAACTGACCGACGCCGAGATCACCCGCGCCGTCCAGCAGCGGTATGCCGACGCCGCCCGCCTGTCACTGCGTGGATCGAACACGTCGTGCTGCGGACCGACCTGTTGCGAGACGCCTGCAGGGAAGGACCCGATCACCGACGACCTCTACGACCCCTCGGACGTGCCCTCGGCCGGCGCCCTCGACGCCTCCCTCGGTTGTGGCAACCCCACCGCGTTGGCCGAGTTACACCCCGGCGACACCGTTCTGGACCTGGGCTCCGGCGGGGGACTCGACGTGCTGCTGTCCGCTCGTCGCGTGACGCCGGGCGGCACCGCATACGGCCTGGATATGACCCCCGAGATGATCGAGCTCGCCCGCCGCAACCAGGCCGAGGCCGGGGTGACCAACGCGGAGTTCCTTCTCGGGAGCATCGAGGCGGTGCCGCTGCCGGACGCCTCGGTGGACGTCATCATCTCCAACTGCGTCATCAACTTGTCCCCCGACAAGGACGCGGTGCTCCGCGAGGCGCATCGGGTCCTTAGGCCGCAGGGCCGCTTCGCCGTGTCCGACATCGTGCTGCTGCGTCCAATCGGGGAGCCGTGGGCCCGGCCCGTGGGACTGTGGACCGGATGCATCGCCGGCGCGCTGCTCGACACCGACTACGTCGCCAAGCTCGAGGCCGCGGGATTCACCGATGCCGAGGTCGAGGTGACCCGCCGCTACAGCCGGGTCGACCTGGAGGACCTGGCCGCCGGGCTGAGCGAGACCGACCTGCCGCAGGGCATGACCGCCGCCATGGCCGTCGACGCGCTCGAGGGGGCCTTCGCCAGCGCGTTCGTCCGGGCCACCAAGCCCGCCTGACCCGCCGAAGCCTTCCGTGGTCCGGCCGCTCTGCGCCGGTCAGGACGTCTAGGCGCCAGCGAGGTCTGGCTCAGGGCGGCTCTCGACCGGCTCGACGCCCAACTCACTCAGGAGCACCAGCACCCGACGCTTGATCTCGTCGCGGATCGGGCGGACCGCGGCGACGCCCTGACCGGCCGGGTCCTCCAGCACCCAGTCGAGGTAGCGCTTGCCCGGGAAGAACGGACAGGTGTCGCCGCACCCCATGGTGATGACGACGTCGCTGGCCTGCACGGCCTCGGTGGTGAGGATCTTCGGGCGCTCCGCCGAGATGTCGATGCCCTCTTCGAGCATGGCCTCGCGCACCGCCGGGTTGATCGACTCCGCAGGAGCCGATCCGGCCGATCGCACCTCGACCGCACCCCCAGAGAGGTGGTGCGTATACGCAGCACCCATCTGCGACCGCCCCGCGTTGTGGACACAGACGTAGAGGACGGATGGGCGCCGCGCAGTCATGGGTCGTGCCTTTCGTGAGGCCGCGAGAGCCCGCGGCGCTGTGTGTCAACGAGGTGACGCACGCCGAGTCAACCTGACATATGGACGACTGTCAATGTGAGTCGTTAGGGTGTCGGCCATGCCCACTCCCCTGGTCGCCGCGCCACCGCAGAGCACCGACGCGTGCTGCCCAGGGTCGGCCTGCGACCTGCTGGATGCCGCGGTGTCCCGGCGCCTCGCCGACACGTTCAAGGCGCTCGGCGACCCCACCCGGGTCCGCTTGCTGCGCTACCTCGCCGAGTCCGAGTCCGGCACGGCCTGCGCGTGTCACCTGCCCGCGGCGCTGGGGATCAGCCAACCGACACTGAGCTTCCACATGAGCAAGCTGCACCAGGCTGGGCTCGTGGACCGCACGAAGGCCGGCCGGTGGGTCCACTGGACGATCCGCACGGACGTGCTCGCCCTGGCGCGCGACTTCCTCGATGTCCAGGATGCTCCAGGTCCGTGCTGCTGACCCGACTCAGCGGCAAGCACTCCGAGAAAGGAACGGTATGACGCTGCCCCCCGCCGCCCGGCGAGCCAGCGCCGAGCTGATCGGCACCGGGGTCTTGGTCGCCGTGGTGGTGGGCTCCGGGATCATGGCGACCAACCTCACCGACGACGTCGCGGTGCAACTCCTTGTCAATGCGCTCGCCACGGTCGCTGGTCTGGCAGTGCTCATCTGGTCCCTCGGCCCGGTGTCCGGCGCGCACTTCAATCCAGCGGTGACCCTGGTGGCGGCCACCCGCGGTGAGCTCACGTGGGCCGAAGCCGGTCGGTATGTCGTCAGCCAGGTAGCAGGTGGCCTCCTGGGCACCGCCGTAGCCCACCTCATGTTCGACCTACCGGCCTGGACGCCCTCGCGTCATGCCCGCACGGGCCCGGCCCAGTGGCTCGGCGAAGTCGTCGCCACTGCCGGCCTGATCTCCCTCATCGGGGCACTGACCCGCACCGGTCTCGGACGCCTCGGCCCAGCGTTGGTCCCGGCATGGATCGGTGCCGCCTACTTCTTCACGTCGTCCAGGTCCTTCGCCAACCCGGCGGTGACGATCGCCCGCGCCGCCACCGACTCGTTCTCGGGCATCGCCCCACGCCATGTCCCCGGCTTCGTCGCGGCGCAGCTCGTCGGCGCAGCCATCGGGGCCGCGCTGACCGAGCTGTACCACCCGCGCACCGGCATACCGGAGGCGCTCGACCTCCCGGCGGCGGTGCACCCTCCGGACGCCAGGACGCCAGCGGGCTCGCCGCCGATGCTGTGACGTGCTTCGATCGGGGAATGCACTTCGACGAGACCCTCTTGCCCGGCGTCGGGATCCGCTACGACGCCACCACCGCTGACGGCGCCCCGGTGTGCGTCATCGTGGAGCACGACGGCGGCGTCGAGCTGCTGGCCTACCACCATGACGATCCCGACGCAGTTGCCCAGCGCCTGGCGTTGACCCGCGCCGAGGCCGCCGCCCTCGCCGAACTGCTCGGCGCTCCGCGGGTGACCGCCCGCGTCGCCGACCTGACCCGGGAGATCCCGGGGTTGGCGACCGCACGCGTCGTCATCACACCGGGCAGCCGGTATGACGGCCGCCGCCTGGGAGACAGCAAGGCCCGCACCCGCACCGGATGCTCGATCGTCGCCGTGGTCCGCGGCGACGATGTCCGGACCGCGCCGGGGCCGATGTCCACCCTGCGGGCCGGGGACGTCGTCGTCGCCATCGGGAGCAGCAACGGGCTGCGCGAGCTCGCGGCCCTGCTGGCCATGTCACCAGAGGACGACCCAGCCCCCGTGCCGGCCCCCATCGAGGACTGAGCCGGCCGTGGATCACCTCGGGCTGGTTCTCCTCGAGCTCGGCGTCATCCTCGTCGGCGTCTCGGCCCTGGGCACCATCGCCCGCCGTTTCGGGCTCTCCCCGATCCCGTTCTATCTGGTGGCCGGGCTGGCGTTCGGCGAAGGAGGTGTGGCGCCGGTCTCGGCATCGGGCGGTTTCGTCGACATCGCGGCCGAGATCGGAGTCCTGCTCCTGCTGCTCACCCTCGGCCTGGAGTTCTCCCCCGAGGAGCTGTCCGGCAGCCTGGCTCGACACCGCAGATCCGGCCTCGTCGACCTCCTCCTCAACGCGCTACCCGGCGGGTTGATCGCGCTGCTCTTCGGGATGCCGTGGCCGGCGGCACTCGCCGTCGCCGGGTTGACCTGGATCTCCAGCTCGGGCATCGTGGCCCAACTGCTCGACGACCTCAATCGGCTGGGAAACCGGGAAACGCCGGCCATCTTGTCGGTCCTCGTTCTTGAGGACCTGGCGATGGCGATCTACCTGCCCATCCTCCTCGTCGTCCTCTCCGGGGGTGGCTTGGCCCAAGCTGCGCTGGGCATCGCCCTCGCCGCCGGCGCCGTGGCGCTGGCCCTCCTGGCGGCGACCCGGGCCAGCCGGCGGATCGGGGCCATGCTCCACCACGACGCCGATGAGCAGATCATGCTTCGAGTCCTCGGCGTGACCCTGCTCGTCGCGGCCTCGACCCACGCCCTCGGCGCGAGCGCTGCGGTCGGCGCGTTCCTCGTCGGCATCGCCATACCTGGCGCCCTCGCCGAGCGGGCCAGAAGCATCTTGCGCCCGCAGCGGGACCTCTTCGCCGCGATCTTCTTCGTCTCCTTCGGCTTGAGCACCAACCCGCGTGACCTCACCCCATCCTTGGGGATCGCGCTGCTGCTGGCCGTGGTCGGCACCGGGACGAAGATCGCCACCGGCTGGTTTGCCGCGGGGCGCGACGGTATCCAACCCCGGGGGCGACTCCGCGCCGGACTCACCCTGGTGCCACGTGGCGAGTTCTCCATCGTCATCGCCGGCCTGGCTGCCAGCTCCGGCTACACCGAGGTGGCTCTCGTCGCCACGGCATACGTCCTCATCCTGGCCGTTGTCGGGCCGATCCTGGCCAAGGTCAGCGATGCGCTGTCGGGGCGGTTGATCCGGTCGCAGCCGGTTCCGGGAGCCCGGCTCGACCCCGGGGGTGAGCGACCGGCACACTGACCCGTATGGCGGCACGCCTGATCCGGCAGCGATGGGACCTCCTGCTCGTCATCGCCGCAGGTGGCAGCCTCGGCAGCGTGGGCCGGTGGGCGCTCGGTGCGGCTCTCCCTCACACGGCCGCCGACGTGCCGCTCGCGACGTGGACGGCCAACACCCTCGGTTCGCTCGCGCTCGGTGCGCTCGTCGTCCTCCTCACCGAGTTCCGCCCACCGAGCCGCTATGCCCGCCCGTTCTGGGGCGTCGGCGTGCTCGGGGGCTTCACGACCTTCTCCACCTATGTGCTCGACGCGCACACCATGCTCGACG
Organism: Actinomycetota bacterium; assembly: GCA_052034115.1. GTDB lineage: Bacteria > Actinomycetota > Actinomycetes > Actinomycetales > Dermatophilaceae > Lutibacillus. The sequence continues at coordinate 52,515 of JBPOIZ010000016.1, read as the reverse complement.
CCGGGCAGGCGCTGCGCGCCGGAGGATATGTCGTCGGCACGCTCGTCACGGGCCTGGGCGCCGCGTGGGCCGGAGCTCGGGCGGCGCGCGCAGGTCTGGCCGGCCGGTCCGCCGACGACACGCTGCGGCATACCCCCTCGTCGAAGGAGGAACGATGAGCCTGCTCGAGCCGGCCACCCGCCTGACCATCTATATCGGCGAGAGCGACCAGTGGGAACACCACCCGCTCTACACCGAGATCGTCCATCGGGCGCACGCCGCCGGACTCGGCGGCGCAAGCGTCTTTCGCGGCATCGAGGGGTTTGGCGCGTCGAGCCGTATCCACACCACCCGGCTGCTGTCCCTGAGCGAAGATCTGCCCGTCATGGTCGTGCTGGTGTCCTCCCCCGAACGCATCCGAGCCTTCCTCCCCCAGGTCGAGGAACTCGTCACGAACGGGCTGGTGACCATCGATCAGGTCGAGGTCGTCACCGACGCCGGCCGACCGGACCGCACCAGGAGGCCGGCATCGACGGCGCGCCCGGACGACCCCGGCCACGGCCGGCGCTCGGACCCCGACGAGCGCAGCACCCAGCGCCCGGACACCGAGCCGCCCCGCGGCGCCAGCCGATGACGACCGTCCTGCTCGTCGCGTTGGGCGGGGCGATCGGTGCTCCGCTGCGCTACCTCATCGACGTGACCGTCACGGGCCGCCGGGACGTCGTCTTCCCCTGGGGCACGCTGACCGTCAACATCGTCGGCTCGTTCGTGCTCGGACTGCTCGTCGGTGGGGTTGCCGCCCGGGGCGGCCCGACGTGGCTGCTCAGCCTCGTCGGGACCGGGGTCTGCGGGGCCCTGACGACCTTCTCGACGTTCGCCTACGAGACACTGCGGCTGGTCGAGGACGGATCGTGGGCGCTCGCGGCGCGCAACATCGCGTCGAATGTCATCGTCGGGTATGCGGCCTGCGCCGTCGGGCTGTGGGCTGGCAGCGGGCTCTTCTAGACCGCCACCGAGGTCAGCCGAGCCCCTGCTCCAGGTCGTCCAGCACCGCATCGAGCAGGCGCCGGGCTGCGATCGACGTGGCGTTCGATGTGGGCCCTACGCCGCCGAGGAACGCGGACAACGCGGCAAAGACGGCGCCCATGGCCACCTGGACGCGGCGCCGCTCGACCTCGCGGGGCGCCGGCAGCCAGGCCAGCACCCGCTCACCAGCCTGCTGCCATGTGCTCCACTGGGCCTCCCGGACGAACGGGACCAAGGTGGGGTGCTCCCGCGCCAGGGCGACGACCTGAGCGAGGGTCCGCACCGTGCCCGACTCCACCTGATGGGCGACCAGATCCCGGACCGCCGTCAGCGGCGTCGTGGCCGCAGCTAACGGGGTCCAGGTGTCGAGGGCGGCCTGCCCGAGATGCCCGATGACGGCGGCGACGGCGGCCTCCTTGCAGGGGTAGTAGTTGGAGAAGGTCCGCCGGGAGACCCGCGCCTCGCGGACGATGTCGTCCACGGTGACCGATGCCAGCCCGCGCTCGGCGACCAGCCGTAGGGCGATGCGGGCCAACTCGCGCTCGAGCTCGAGGCGCTTGGACTCCCGCAGCCCCGGAGCCGGCGTGGCCGGGCCGGGCAGACCGGCTGGGTCGGGTATGCCGGCTGCACCGGGCATACCGGCAAGGCCGGACATCACGAGTCCCCGGCGGTCGGCGCTCCCACCGCGACCGGCGTACCTGTCTGGCCAGCCTCGGAGTCGGAGCCCCTGCGCAGGCCGATCTCGGCGAGCACGGCCTTGCCCTCGATGTCGACATCGGGAAGCAACCGATCGAGCCAGCGAGGCAGCCACCAGGCCCGTTCCCCGGTGAGGTGGAGCACGGCCGGCAGCAGAACCATCCGGATGACGAAGGCGTCGATAAGGATGCCGACCGACAGGACGAAGCCGAACTGGCGGATCATCGTGTCCTGGCTCAGGACGAAGCCGCCGAAGACCGAGACCATGATGACCGCAGCGGCGGCCACGACCCGCCCGGCGTGCAGGAAGCCGGACCGCACGGCGTCGCGGGCCGAGGCGCCATGGACGTGTTCCTCACGCATCGAGCTCCCGAGGAAGACCTGGTAGTCCATCGCCAGGCCGTAGAGCACCCCGGTGGCCATGATCGGCAGGAAGCTGAGGATCGGCCCGGCCCGGTCGAGACCGACCAACCACGTGAAGCCGGGCGTGCCGAACGCCAGGGTGAGCAGGCCCATCGCGGCAGCCAGCGCCAGGAGGAAGCCGGCGGTGGCGACCAGCGGGACGAGGATCGACCGGAACACGAGCAGCAGGACGATCAGGGAGAGCCCGACGACCAGGACGAGGTACTTCGGTATGGCGGCCGCGAGCACTTCGGACAGGTCGATGTTGATCGCCGTCAGCCCAGTGACACCGATGCGTTCGACGCCGCTCACGGTGGCACCCCGGAGCCGATCGACGAGCGCGGCAGTTGTCGGGTCGGTCGGGCCCTGCTCCGGCGTGACCGAGAAGAGCACCAGGCTGTGGTCCGGGCTGGCGCCCATGAGCTGGACGTTGCCCACGGAGTCGACCGTGCCCAACTCCCGCTGCCACCCCTCCAATTGCTCGACACTCGGCTCCGAGGTGGTGGATGTCGGTCGCATCGTGACGATGAGCGGGGCGTTGGCGCCCTCACCTCGGGTGGAGGTCAGCGCGTCATACGTGATCCGGGAGTTCGATCCCGGTGCCGCCGTTTCGCCGCCGGGGATGCCGAGGTGCAAACCTGCAACAGGGAGCGCGAGCAGCGCGAGTGCGGCGATGACCAACGCGATCGTCTGCACCGGACGGCGGGTCACCGCCGTGATCCACCGTCGGGCGAGCCGGCCGAAGCGGGACGGGTCGTCGTCCTCATCACGGTGTGCGGCAGCCGCCGAGGTGCGGGCGCCGCGACCCCGCTCGCCGAGCAGGCCGAGCAGGGCCGGCAGCGCGGTCAGCGCGATGGTGACGGCAAGCGCGACCGTGGTCGCCGCCGCCAGGGCCATGGTGGTGACGAAGCCGATCTGCAGCACGAGCAGACCGAGCAAGGCGATGACCACGGTGGTCCCGGCAAAGAAGACCGCCGTCCCCGCGGTCGCCACCGCACGGGCGGTGGCCTCGACCGGCGACAGGCCCAGATGGGTGCGCAAGGCCCGTTGTTTGTGGACGATGAACAGGGCGTAGTCGATCCCGACCGCCAGACCGAGCATTAGCGCCAGGGCCGGCGTCGAGGTCGTCATCTCGAAGTGGGCCGACAACGAGAACGCGCCCCCGACGCCGATGGCCACTCCGACCAGCGCGGTGAGCAGGGGCAAGCCCGCGACGAGCAGCGAGCCGAGGGTGAGGACCAGCACGAGTGCCGCCACCACCAATCCGATGCCCTCATGACCGCCGACAGGGGCCTTGGTCGGCTCCAAGGACGAGCTGGGCGTGACGGTCAGGCCGGCCTCGCCGGCCGGCCCACGAACCGCGGCCATGACCTTCTCGACCGCGTCGGCCGGCAGATCGGCCAGCTGGCCGGTCAACTGCACCGAGGCGACGGCGACGCGGCCGTCGTCGGACACCATGACCCACGGATTGATCCCGTCGGTGGTCTTCAGCGGCCGGCCCCGGTCGTCGGGGCCGATGAGGAGAGCGTCGAGTCGTGCCCTCGCCTGCGCCACCCCTTGGTCGAGCCCCTGCTCGACGGCGTCCTGGGGGTCGACGATCGGTCCGGCATCATCGGGTATGCCGATCGACGTGGCGGCACCGATGGATCTGCCGCGGGCGGAGAGCGCGGTCAACTGCTCGAGAAGGGCGGACGTGCCCTCGAGGACGGTGCCCGGGGCCTTGCCGACCAGGGCGGTTGCGGTCGCCGCGGCTCGGCCTGCCTCGTCGGCGAGGGCCTCGAGGTCGGCGGCCGACGCAGCGCTGACGCCGGAGGCGGCCTCGAGGCGCAGCCCGCTCGCCTGCGACTCCAGCAGCGCCGCGAACTGCGGCAACTGCTCGGCATACGTGGCCGCCACCTTCTCGATGACGACCGGGCGGACTCGCTCGCGGATCTCCGCGTTCTGGTCGGCGAGCGCGCCCTGGGTGTCGACGACGTAGCCGGTCTCGACGGCGGCCTGGAGCGACGCGGCGATGGCATCGGCCCGCGGGGTGGAGTCGACCCGCACCCGATCGGATGTCGAGAAGGCCAGCATCCCGCTGGCCCCGCCGGCCTCCGGCAGGGCAGCCTTGATCTCGTCGAGGACCTGCTGCGAGGGCGTGTCACCGAGTCGGAAGCCGGTCGCGATGACCTTGGGTTGAGTCACCAGGAGGGCGCCGACGGCCACCAGGGCCAGCACCCAGACGAGGAGCACCCGCCCCGCGTGCGTAGCGGCATACCGGCCCCAGCGGTAGAGGTGACGTGACACGGGGACTCCTTCGGCGCGCGAGAGCGGCGCCGGTTCGGCGCCGCGGACGACACCATAGCGCCACTTTGCTCATTAGGCAATTTTGCTCATCCGGCAACGTCGCGTTCTTCACCCGCCACCACCCTGTCAGGGCAGGCGGTTAGGGTGACCTCACCCAACGAAGGGAGCCGTCATGGCTATCCGTTTGAACCCCTACCTGTCATTCCGCGACGGCGTCGGCCGGGACGCGATGACCTTCTACCACAGCGTCCTCGGCGGGGAGTTGGCGATCTCCACCTTCGGGGAGTTCGGCATGAACGACCCGGGGCTCGGCGACCTGGTCATGCACTCACAGCTGGACACCGAGGCCGGTCTGACCGTGATGGGCTCAGACCTCCCGCCCGGGATGGCCCCGATGGACAACGGCACGGTCGCCCTGACCGGCGACGACCGCGAGGCGCTGACCCGCTACTTCACCGGTCTGTCGGAGGGCGGCACCGTCGAAACCGAGCTGTCCACCCAGATGTGGGGGGACGACTACGGCGCGATCGTCGATCGGTTCGGGGTGCGTTGGATGTTCAACATCGCCAACGCTGCGTCGCAGTCCTGACTCTCGGTGCGCCACGATGGGCGCATGAGGTGTGCCGAGGCTGTGCGTAGATCTGCGGGTGGTAGAACGGGCCCGAGGCGCATCGAGTGATCCTCGACGTCGCACCGGTCGACGTGCTCGTCGCGGACTCGCGCTGATGCGGAGCCGAGCCAACCTGCTCCTCGTGGTCACCGCCGCCATCTGGGGCTTCGCCTTCGTCGCCCAACGCGTCGGCGCCCAGCACGTGGGGGCATTCACCTTCAACGGCGTGCGGTTCGCGCTCGGGGCTGCCTCACTGCTGCCGCTCGTGCTCAGTGGCCGACGGCTCGCAGCCAGGGGCGGTCCGGGTGCCGGCGGCGATACCGCGGCGCCGGGCTGGGTGCAGACCGCTCGAGCCGGCGCAGTCTGCGGCCTGGTCCTGTTCGCCGGCGCCACCTTCCAGCAGGCGGGCTTGTCCACGACGACGGCTGGCAAGGCCGGTTTCGTCACCGGCCTGTACATCGTCCTGGTCCCGCTGCTCGGCATGGCTCTCGGCCACCGGACGACCGTCCTGACCTGGGCGGGGGTCCTGTTCGCCGCCGCCGGGCTCTATCTGCTCACGGTCACCGAGAGCCTGACCATGGCGGCCGGCGACGCACTGGTGCTCGCCGGCGCATTCTGCTGGGCCACGCACATCCTCGTCATCAACCACGTCGTGGAGCGACACGACCCGCTCCGGATCGCCATGGTGCAGTTCGCGACCTGTTCGGTCCTGTCGCTGGTGACGGCCGTGGCGACCGACCCCGCCCCGTTCTCCGGGATGTCCGCGGCCCTCGTACCCATCCTGTATGGCGGCCTGCTCTCGGTCGGTGTGGCCTACACCCTCCAGGTGGTCGCGCAACGGCACGCGCACCCCTCCACCGCGGCCCTGATCATGTCGACCGAGGCGGTCTTCGGCGCCCTGGGTGGCTGGCTGCTGCTCGGCGAAGACCTCGGCGCCCGTGGCTATGCCGGAGCCGCCTTGATGATGGGCGGGATCGTGCTCAGCCAACTCGGCGATGACGGGTCCGCCACACCCCAGGCACGCGACGTCAGCGCGGCGAGCAGCGCCTGAGGCTGCTCGCTACCACCGGCGGCGGGTCTTGAGATACTCGCGCAACTCGGTGTACATGACATCGTCGGCACCGAACTCGACGACGTTGCGGGCGGTCTCCAGCCAGGGGCCGATCGACGGCTTGACCTCCTTCAGCGCTGCGGTGAGGTCCGCCATACCGATCATCCGGATGTTGCCCGTGCGCACTCCGTCGAGGAGGGCGCGCTCGGCCGCGGTGTCACACACGTGGGCAAGGTCCGCCCCGGAGTAGCCCTCGGTGCGCTTGGCCAGGGCGGCGACGTCGATGCCCTCGATGGGACGTTCCTTGAGGTGGTAGCGCAGGATCGCTTCGCGGGCCTCCTGGTCTGGGGGCAGGACGAGCAGGGTGCGGTCGAGGCGGCCCGGACGACGCATCGCCGGGTCGACGTCCCACGGCTGGTTCGTCGCCGCGAGGACGAAGACCCCTTCGTTGCCGCCCTCGACCCCGTCGAGCTCGGTCAGGAGCTGGTTGACCGTCGAGCGCATCGCCGAGTTGCGCGTCGCGCTGCGCTTCTGGCCGAGGGCGTCGATCTCGTCGAGGAACAGGACGACGGGTGCCTCCCGCCGGGCGAACTGGAACAGCTCGTGGATGTTGCGCTCGCTGTTGCCGATCCACATGTCCAGGATGTCGGCGAGCCCGACGACGATGAACTTCGCCCCGAGCTCGCCTGCGACGGCGCGCGCGATGAACGTCTTGCCGCAGCCGGGCGGGCCATAGAGGAGCAGCCCGCCTCGCAGGCTCTTCCCGTAGAGCCTGCGCAGCTCGGGGTTGCGCATCGGCGCCAGAAAGGCCGCCTGCAGGCGGTCCTTGACCGCTTGCATCCCTCCGACGTCGTCCAGCCGGACTGTCGACCGCTCGAGATCCCAGGCACCGACGTCGGGCGGTGGCGCCCCCTCCTCGTCGACGAACATCGGCGCGACGACGTCGCCCACCTCGGACTCGGCCTGGGTCCAGTCGAAGCCGGGGTCGCCCGACGCCGGTGGGGCGCCCTCCGCGGCCGGGGGATTCGGCGGCGCCGGCGCTGGCGCCGGTGGCCGGGCCGCTGACGCAGGTAGGCCCAGGGCCCGCTGCATGAGTTCTCGGGACCGAGCGCTCGCCGGATCCTGCTGCAGGGCCACCGCACAGTGCCTCACGGCGATGTCGCCTCGGCCGCGGTCGATGAGCAACTCAGCCAGGTGCAGACGCAGCGCGACGTCAGTCGGGGCAGCCTCCACGGCGGAGGTCAGCGAGCCGATGAGCGGGTCGTCGGCTCCCGCGCCGAGGTCAGCGTTTGTCACGGCGCCAGCGTAGCCGGGGGGATCGGCCCGGCCCTGGTGCCCGGCGTCGCAGCCAACGGCGGGCGCGCCATCCACGCAGCCAGGAGAAGAGCGCACCGATCGCCAGACACACCACGGCACCTCCCACGGCCACCTGCGGGCCGGGCACCGGCAGGAACCAGGCCAGGAGCAGCGACAGGGTCACCGGGACGAGGGACAGCGACCAGGCCATGCCGAAGGGGTCCGCATGCCGGAACCGACGCCACACCGCAGTCGACTGGGACCCCAAGGTCCGGCGCAGCTGCCACAGGGTTCGGCCGACATACGCCGCGAGGGCGGCGCTGGCCAGGAAGCCGAGCACCCGTTCGAACGCTCCCGGATGGCGGGTGAGAAGACGAAGGACGAAGGTCGACGCCCACAGCACGAGGTGAGCCCTCATCACCAGGGCGACCAGGGCGTCGGACAACCCCTCCACAGTGGCCTGGTCCAGTGGGCTCGAACGCAGCACCGTCAGCAGCCCGTCGACGGCCTCGACGTGGTTCTTGCGGGCCACGTCGAGGCTGGCGAGCTCACGCTGCGCCACGAGGTTCAACGGGTCGACCCGGAGCGCCTCCCGAAGGAAGCGTTCCGCGACCGCAAGCTCCTGCGGGCTGACCTTGCGGCGTCCCGCCACCATGACCCTGGCCGAGACGATGTAGACCTCCGGCTCCCCCGGCGCCAACTCTCTGGCGCGCCTGGCCGCTGCCACGGCCGCAGCGTGGTGCTTGCGCTCTCCGAGGTGGGCGTGGGCGAGCAGGTAGTGCCCATGCCAGGACTGTGGGTCGAGCTCGATGGCCCGGGTCGCGGCGGCGCGGGCCTGCTTCCGGTCCACCAGCCGCAGGTGGGCCAACGCCGCCATCCGCCAGACGTTGGGGTCGTCCGGGTCCAGTTGGCCGGCCCGCTGCGCGTGACGCAACCCCTCGCGGTACCGTCCCGGCAGGTCGAGCAGGCTCGACGCCATGGCCAGGTGCAGCCGAGCGTCGTCCGGAGACCGGGCCAGGGCCGGTGCCAACAGCGCGACGGCTTCCGCTGGCCGTCCGGACTGTTCCAGAGCGCTCGCCCGCGCCACGGCGCCAGAGATCTCGTCGGGATTCACGCGGTCACCCCCGCGGCCAATGCTGGTGCACGACCCGACCGAAGCCCGCTGCAACCCCCACGAGCAGCACGATGAAACCAGCACTGCTCATCGTCAAGGACAGTGGAGCAGAGACGAGCGCAGCGACGACGAAACAGGTGGCCACGATCGGGAGGATCAGGACGAAGACGACCCCGAAGGGGTCGACCACCGCCGCACGTCGCACCAGGGCCCAGGATCGCTCGCCAAGCGCCCGCCGAACCCGACCGAGCGTCCACGACATCAGGCCTGCCACGGCGAGCCCGATGAGTATGGCGCTCGAGGGACGGCCGAGCTCCGCCCGCCGCAGCGAAAGGCGCAGCAAGGCGCCGCTGAACCACAAGGCGAGGTGCGCCGTCAGGGCAACGCTGATCACGGCGCGGGTGACGTCGCCGACATGCGACCGTTCGGTGGGCTCCTGCCGAAGGCTGCGCCGGAAGATACCGGCCGCGCCCAGCGGGTTCCGGCGGGCGAGTTCGAGCTCGCCCAGCCCGCTGCGCGCCTCGACGTTGGCCGGGTCAAGGCGCAACGCCTCCGCGAGGTACATGGCCGCGAGCCGCCGATCCTCGGCATCCGGGCGAGCACCACTGTGGAGGTGGACCAGCGCCGACACGACGTAGGCATCCGGCTCGTTCGGGGCGGCCGCGCGCGCCCGGCCCGCTGCCTCAACGGCACGGTGATGGCTGAACCGATCGCCGAGAAGGGTGTGCGCGAGCAGGTAGTGGCTCGCCCAGTGGGTCGGCGCGAGCTCGACGGCCCGCTGGCCGACCTGGGCGGCACGGCGCTGGTCGCCCAGACGCAGATGCGCCAGCGCGGACGAGAACCAGCCGGTTGGATTGTCCGGCTCGAGCCGGCAGGCAGTCTCGGCATGGGCCAGCGCCTGCTTCGCCATACCGGGCTGGCGCAGCAGCGCCGAGGCCGCGGCCAGATGAAGTTCGATGGCGTCGGGGTGCTGGGCCAGCAGCGGCGCGAGCAGGCCCATGGCCGCTTCGGCTCGGCCGGCGTCGACCAGGGCTGCGGCCCGGGCGGCCGCCTCCGCGGGGCTGTTCGATGGCACGAGAACGACGGTACGGGCTCTTCCCCCGAAGGTGCGGGGGAAATCGGCACAGTCATCGCGTGGACCGCAGAGTGAGTCCCGCACACCCGTCATCCGGCAACGCGAGAGCGCCGCGTCGCTGGCCACTGGGCCAGGCAACGCGGCGCTCGCGCCCCACGAGGGGTCAGGTGCGGGCTCTGGCGAACCCGACCAACCGGACCGCTCGGCTGCGACGCGCCTGCGGCACCGAGACCGAACGCGACGCCAGGAGGGCCTCGCGGCGCTGCGCCCGCTCGGCCGCCCGAAGGCTGGCCGCGCGCTGGTCGACGGCCGCGGTCTGCACGGCATACGTGGTGAACATGTCAGCTCCTTCGACACGAGAGGTTGGGCAGGCGCGATCGCGCCATACCTAGCGGGAAGCGGGTGTTGCCAGCGGGACGCGCGACCTACGCGCGACCGCCACCGACGCCACTGGTCGCGGCACGTCCCTCGACGAGGGCGCCCCACGCGCGGATGTCGGCGTCACAACGGTTGGACATCGGCCGGGTCACCTCCTCGTCGGCTCTCGTCCGGCCACCGGTCGGTGGCCGCTACGAGAGTCGCAGGGCGGCCGGTGGCAGTGCAACGCATTTTCGGGCCACCCCCCGGGAGTGGGGGGAAGGGCCTGGCGCCGTTCGGCTCAGACGACGGGCCGTTCACCCCGGGGCGTCGTGCTCCGGTTGCGGGGGCCCGCACTCGGGTGGACTCTCGATCCAGGACACCGTTGGCGACACCGCCGTGCCGTCCCGGTGACCCCGACCTGCGGGGAGGCGCCCATGGCCGCCATTGACCAGCCCGTCGCCCCTGCGCGCCCCTGGACGTGGATCCTCGTGGGTGCGGCGTTGTTCGGGTACGCGATGGCGGACCTGCTCATCACCCTCGGCGTCGCTGCGTTCGTCGGCACCGGGGTGGCAGCGCTGACCACCGAAGACGGCCCGCGCCGCGCGCGCACCGGCTGGACCTGCGCGTTTGTCGGGTGTTCCTTGGGGGTCGGCCTCTACCTGGTGCTCGCCTGGCTGTCCGTCTCGGCCGGAGCCAGTGGCACCGGCGCGACCCGAATCTGATCCACACGACGCCCTGCGGGGCCACCGAGCGAGGCAAACCGAGCGGAGGCCACCTGACGCAGGCCACCTGACGCGGTGCGGCTCAGGCCTCCCAGCGGAAGAGGCGGACTGCCAGGCCACCAAAGGCCAGGCCGAAGGCCAGCAGGACCCCGATGGGCATCAGCACGGCCCCGGGGCCTTCACCGCGGACCATGACGTCAAGCATCCCCTGGTTGAGGTGCCCGAGCGGCAAGACCTTGGCCACCCCGGTCATCCAGGGCGGGGCGCCATCGAGCGGAATGAACGAGCCGCTGAGGAAGGCCATCGGCATGATGATGAGGTTGGCCAGCCCGGACGCGCCCTCGGGGCTCTTGCTCACCGCGCCGACCACCAGACCCACCGTCATGAACGCGAGTGCGGCCGCGACGACCAGGGGGATGGCCATCCACCAGTAGTTCGTCAGCTTCAGGCCGAAGACGAGCACGCCGACGCCGAGGAAGATCACCATCTGCACCAGCGCGACCGCCAGCGTCACCACGGTCCGGGAGCCGACCAGCGCGGCGGTCGAGGTGGGCGAGAGCCGGATGCGGCGGAGCAACTTGCTCTGCCGCCACTGGACGAGCGGCAGACCGGCACCGAAGATCGCCCCCATGGCGATGGCCCACCCCAGGATGCCGGGGGCGATGTATTGAATCGGCTGCAGCGAGTCGTCCTCAACGCTGCGGGCGTCGAGAGTGAATGTCGGCGGTCGACCGGACAGGGCGATGTTCGCGCCGTTGACGAACGACTCGATGGTGCCGCGGATCCGGGCCGCCTTGACCTGATCGGCCAACGTGTAGTGCAGGACGACGGTCGTCCCGCTCATCTCCAGTGCGGCGTCCTGCTCCCCGGTGCGGACCTGGTCCAGCGCAGCGTCACGGTCATCGGTGCGCGTGACGTCGAAGAGCTCGTCGAACGCCGTCCTGGCCTCGGCGGGGAGCGAATCGACGAGGGCCACCTTGCCGATCACCACCAAGTTGGACTGGCTCGTCCCGGCGTCGCGGAAGATCGATCCGAAGATCAACAGGAACATCAGCGGGAAGAGCAGGATCCAGAACAGTGTCTGCCGGTCGCGAAGGAACCCCTTGGTCTGCGCGATAGTCAGCGCCTTCAGGCCCCTCATGACCGATACTCCCGCCCGGTCAAGGTGAGGAACACGTCCTCCAGGGTTGCGCCTCTGACCTGCAAGCCGCCCAGCGCTCCGCGGGCTGCCAACGCTGCCAACGAGGCGGTCGGGTCGTGCGACGACATCGTCACGCTCTCCTCGTCGGTGCTCACGTGCTCCACCCCCGGTATGTCGGCCGCGTCGGACTCGCGGATCGCGTCGAGCGGCACACTGATCCGGGTCGCGGCACCCAGGCCGCGGATCAGCGCAGCCGGGGCATCGCGGGTGAGGATGCGGCCTTGGTCCATGACGGCGACCTCGTCGCAGAGAATCTCCGCCTCGTCCATGTAGTGCGTGGTCAGCACGACGGTGCGACCCTGCGCGTTCGTCTCGCGGAGCAGGTCCCACAGGTTTCGCCGGGCTTGCGGGTCCAGGGCCGCGGTCGGTTCGTCGAGAAACACGACGGCCGGGTCGTGCACGAGGGCACAGGCGATGGCCAGACGTTGCTGCTGCCCACCGGAGAGCTTCTCCGCCGGTGTTGCGGCCTTCTCGGTCAGGCCGACCAGGTCGAGCATGTCGCCGACCCGCGAGCGCGGGACGCCATACAGGTCGGCGATGGTCTCGAGTTGCTCGGCCGCAGACAGCCGTTCGAAGAAGGCCGTGGCCTGCAGTTGGACCCCGACCGAGGGGAGGACGGCGTGGTTTCTCGGCCACGTCGAGTGGCCGAGGATGCTGGCGGAACCGGCGTCCGGCTGCCTGATGCCTTCGATGAGCTCCAGCAGCGTCGTCTTGCCGGCGCCGTTCGGGCCGAGGATGCCGTAGAACATCCCCTCCGCGACGTCGAGATCCACCCCATCGACGGCGGCCACGTCGCCATATCGCTTGACCAGCCCACGGGCCTCGATGACAGCCATGCTCGCGAACCTACTCGGCACGCGTGGGTTCCGCGACCGCGACCATCCCCCGATGAGTTGCCCTCGTGGCCCGTGACCTCAGGCGGACGGATCCATGCGCACGACGGTGACCTTGCCCCCGGACACGCAGGCAACCGCGAACTCGACCATCCCCTGAAGCTGCCCGGCCGCTGACTGGTCCAGGCCCAGTGGGCGGTCCAACTCCTCGGCTGCCGCCCCAGCAGTGACGAGCACGAGGTCAGCCGCCGGCAGGAGCGACTCCCCGGCGCTCGCGTCGGGCAGGACATTGAGCACGGTCTGCCAGGGCTGCCGCGCACCCGGCGCAGCTCCCGGGCCCTCGACGATGATGAGCCGCGCGCCCTTCTCGCCATCGCCGACGAGAGTGCGTGCGTCGGGAGGGACGATGGCCACCTCGGCGTCGCCCGCGACCTGGCGGATGAGCGCTTGCCACGGTGCGGGGCGATCGGTGACGACCACGACCCGGATCCCGGCGCGCACGGCGCGACCGGCCAACGCCGAGGCGACCCAGCCCTCTCCCACGGTGACCACGCGTTGTGGGCGGGCGTGGACCAGGTCGACCGCCCAGGACCGGCCACGGTCGTCATCGCCGAGCGGTATGCCGACGCCGAGGCGAGGCGCGAGCCGGTCGAGGGCGGCGAGGGGGACGGTGATGTCGGCGACTGCCTCGGGGTGCGTCGGCCCCGCCGGCGCGCCGGGGACCCTGCCGTCGCCGAGCAGGCAGGTCGCGCGGGCGCCGGCGAGTTGGCTTCCGCCCAACACGCCGAAGGCGACGCCCGCCCGAGCGCCGACCGACCGCATCTGCGCGGCGGCAACAGCCGCAGCCTGGACACCGAGGGCACTGGTCCGGACGAGCAGTCGGACCGCAGCCGCCGCCCCCGCTGGGCGGATCTCGAGCACGGTGGAGGCGGCGGCCCCGGCGGGCGCGCCGAGCTCGAGCCCGCGATCGGTCGCGTCGGGTCCTGCCTCGGTGGGGGCCTGGGTGGTGGGTCCTGGATGCCAGGCCGAGGCGATCAGGCTCACGTGGCCGTTGACGGGCCCGGTCACGCTGGACCACGACTCCGCCCAGGGCGCCAGTGTCGAACCGCCGCCCGGGGCTCCGTGCGAGCCAGGTGAAGCTCCGGGTGTCCCAACAGGAACGGCCACGTCGTCGAGCGCCTGCAGCAGGGCCTCGACGTCGAGGGTCTGCGCGGACAGCCCCGCAGCTCGCACCTCGGCGGCGACCGCGCCGGTCAGCGCCGCCAGACAGGCGTCGACACCACGGACCCCGCCACCACGACGGGCCAGCGCCGCGCGGGCGGACAGGGGGCGCAGCCGCACCGCGAGGTAGAGGTCGCGGCGCCCACGCCACGGAGTCGCAGCCGGTGCCGTCGTGGCGTTGCCGGAGACCGACAAGGTGTGCACCACGAGGGCATCGAGCGGGATGTCACTGTGCGCGAGCCGCTCGACGATGGCGCTGAGCGGCAAGGGTGAGGGCACGCCATACCGCATCGGCGAGGCGTCGCCAGGAGTGACCATGACGACCGCCGTTGCCGTGCCAGCCCACTCGACGACGCCGAAGGCGCGGCCGCGCTGGTCGCGGGCGGGGCGCAGCACCATACCGGCGAAGAGGGCCGACGCCGGGCCGGTGGACCGCTCGTCGGCAGCGAGCCGGGGGCGCGTCGCGAAGGCGACCCGACGAGCCAAGGTCGTGCCCAACGACCCCGCGCCCATGGGCACCAGAAGGAGCAGCCCCAGCGCGGCGCCACCCGCGAGGAGCACGAAGTGGAGGGGCGTGGAGGCCATCCGGTAGAGGAGCCCACCTGCAGCCAACACCTCGAGGCCTACCAGCGACGACACCGGGAGAGGTCCGATCATGCGGCGCGCACGCCCGGCCTTCAGGCTGCGTGGCGTGGGTCGGGGACGAGCCGTCCCGGAGGTGGCCGCGGCGGCCACGGCGGCCACATGGACTGCCGGGTCCGCGGCCGCGCGCCGGTCCCTTCGCGAGGCCGGGCGAGGACCCCCTTCGGGGTTGATCGAGACCACTGTGGCGGCTCCTCCCCTGAGCGTGCGATCGCCGTGGTGTCGTGACGACGTCCCGCCGGAGTCTATCGAGGTGGCCTCCGTGGCCACCGATCCAGCGACGGGTGCGGCGTGGGCTCGTTACCATGTGACCTGGACTTTCGGGCGACCAGGGGCGGGCGGCGGTGGCAGCAGAGCGCAGCACCAAGGTGCAGGTGCAGGCTTACCGGTTCGGAGTTCGCCGGGTCGAGCGCGCGGTACAGAGCGGGGTCTCCTACCAGGCGAACCTCCACGGCCCGCGGCACGGAGTCGCCATGGTCATCGGCTTGGTCGTCGCCGGCCTCGTCCTGGCCGGCTTTGCCGTCTATGGCTTCATCAAGCCAGCCCCCTCCATCGGCGACGCCAAGGTGCTCGTCGACACCGACAGCGGCAGCGCCTTTGTCGTGCGGGATGGAAAGGTCCACCCGGCCCTCAATCTGGCGTCGGCCATGCTCGCGGCAGAGTCCGACACCGGCGCTGCCGGATCGTCGGCGGGCTCCGTCGGCCGAGTGGTCCGCCAGGTGAACACGGCCACCCTCGCGGAGTTGCCCAAGGGGCAGCTACTGGGGATTCCGGGTGCCCCGCATCAGGTGCCCACCGAGGCCAGCCTCGTCCCGAGTGCCTGGACGGTCTGCGACATGATCACCGTCGACCCGGACGCCGCACCCGGTATGACGGTGCCGCCGCAGACCACGGTGGCGATCGGCCTGCCGCAAGGGGCCGGGGGGTCGCTGAGTTCGGTGGCGGGAGCCTCGCTGCTCGTCACCCCGGACGGGAAGGCCTACTACCTCCTCTTCGACGGGGTGCGGGCCCGGGTCGAGGACCCGGGCGACCGACAAGTGGCGGAGGGTCTGGGCCTCGATGTCGGTTCGGCTCGGCGGATCAGCGTCGGCCTGCTCAATGTGATCCCGGAGGCCCCGCAGATCCGCAGGCCGGTGATCGCCGACGCCGGAAAGACCATCTCCCTCGGTGGGCGCTCGGCGTCGGTCGGAGACGTGGTGCGGGTGAACCGGGCGGCCGGCGGGCCGACATACCAGCTCGTCCTCGGCGACGGGGTGCAGGAGATCGGTCCCGTGGTCGCGGACCTCGTCCGGGCGGTCACCGGGCAAGGTCCGCAGGTCCCGTTGGTGTCTCCGTCCGACCTCGCCGCGTTGGGAGCGACGAGCAATCCCCTCGACGTCGCTGCCTATCCGCGCACCCGGCCCAGTTTTGTCTCGGTCGACGCGGCTCCGGGACTGTGTGTCGGCTGGCGCATCGATCAGGGCCGGCCGGTCCGAGAGGTCGGCGCGGTCGACGCGCTCCCGCTGCCAGCCGATGCCGTGGCCGTGCCTGCTCCCCCCACCACCGAAACCAGCGGCGTTGGAGGGCTCACCTCGGCGGACGCGGTCTATCTGCCTCCGGGCCGCGGCATCGTCATCGGGCAGGCCACCGACGGGGTGACCCCCAACCTCGGCAACCTCTTCCTCGTCACCGATCAGGGGATCAAGTTCCCCGTGGTGGACCTCGCGGCGCTGCAGTCCCTCGGGCTCGGTAAGACCATCCAGCCAGCACCGGCCGAGTTGGTGTCGCTGCTTCCCCTGGGCCCGACCCTCGACCCGGCCGCAGCCCGTCGCTTCTTCGGAGCAGCGCCAGGCGCCAATGGCTGACGACACCGCCGCCCTCGACGCGCTGGCCGCCCTGGACTGCGAACTGGACGCCGGCCGCGTCACCCTCGTCGACTACTGGCGCCGGCGCGCTGCGATCGAGTCCGGACGCGCCGTCCCGACCCACCGGGAGCCGATCACCGCGCCGGCCGAAGACCCCCGAGCCGAGGAGCCCGAACCCACCCCAGAACCCTCCACTGAACGCGAGCTGGGCCCCGAAACCCCCGAACCCGCCGCGCAACCCTCCACTCAACGCGAGCTGGGCCCCGAAACCCCTGCGCCGGCACCCACGCCCGCACCTGCGGCTCCCGCACCTGCGGCTCTCGCACCTGCGGCTCCCGCACCTGCGGCTCTCGAACCGCCCGTAAGCGAGATGCCCGTCCAAGGGATGCCTGTCGAGCGGGGGCCCGCTGCCGACCCGCACCGCACCGGGGTGCCGCCGTTGAGCACGCCCGGCCCCGCCGCCCACCAGGGCGCCGCCGACGAACTGACCGCAAAACCTGCACCGTCATACCGGCTGGACGACCCTGCCCCGCCGCCGGCGCCAGCGCCAGCGGCCCCCGCCGCACCACCGGACCGGACCGCCGAGGGCAGCGGACTCCGTCCGGCGGCGCACACCCCGTTCGCGCCACCCGACGGCGCCGTGAACATCCCGTTCACCCCGACGTGGACCCCTGAGCCGGAGCCGGACCCGCCGTGGCGCCGGGCCCTGCGCGGCACCCAAAGCTCTCGCGTGCCGAAGCGCGGAAAGTTGCCGCGGCGGTGGGGCCGCCGGTAGCGAACCCGACGCGACACGCGCCGATGGCGAGCACCATCCGCCTGGACGAGGACCGCGTGACAACGCCTCACATCGGCGGTGGTGCGTGGGCACGGCCGGCCCTGAGGTGCGCCTCGAGCTCGGCGAGGAGCACCTCGGGGTCGTCATGACTGCCCAACCAACGGACCGTGCCGTCGCGACGGTCGACGACCGCGGGGCCGTTGCCGGCCAGACCACCGAAGACGTCGCCGTTGAAGTAGGCGCGCGTGTTGTAGAAGACCATGACGGACAGGTCGGTGACGACCGGCGCGAATGGGGCGCCTACAACGTCCGGCTGCTCCGCCGACTCGATGGCCGCCCGGGCGATGGCGAGTGCCCCATCCACGTCGAGCACCACGACCTCCTAGCTCGGACCGGCGCCCGAGGTGCCCCCGTCGCCAGTGCCGACCCCTGGGAAACCGACGCCCTTGACTGCTGCAGCCACGGTCGTCATCGCCTCGGCGCCCTTCTGGTCGAACTCGGCATAGGTCATGGCAACCTTGCCGAGGCGCCCGGCGATCTCCTCGACGTCGCCGACGAGGTCGTTGAAGCCGCGTTCCCACCGCTCGGAGAACTCCGCGACGGCCGACCAGACGGTCTCGTTGCCGACCGCACCCTCGGTCGGCACAACGTCGGAAATGTCCTTGTCCTTCTTGAGCTTGACCACCTCGGCGGTCGCCTGCGCCGCCTTGACGAGCGACGGCAGGTCCACCTCGAAGTCGTATGACGGCATCGCTGCGCAAACCCCCTGATCAGTCGAGAATGGCGACGTTGCGGACCTCGGCGTCGTGCGCGTCCTCGCGGATCGTGGCGAGCGCGGCGCGAACCTTCTCGAGGGCCTCGGCGAGGGCGCGGACCCCGGCGGCCAGATCGCCGTCGGCCTTGAGCTGGGCCTGCCGCGACGCGGTGTCGGTGGCCCAGCCGACGATCTGTGCGGCGACGTCCTTGCGCAGCGTGTCGATCTGCTCCACCAGGTCGTCATGGGCGAGGGTCATGGCGGCCTCCATCGCCTCGAGGTCGCCGTGCCGGACGACGAGGGTGGCAGCGCTCATCGAGGCCCCATGTTCAGCCCCGAGCCGCCCGCGGCCAGGGCGCCACTGCCCGTGCTGTCCGCCAGGGCCGCCGCACGGTCGACGGCGGCGAGCGCTGCGGCATACGAGGACATGACCGCGGGCAGCGCCTTGACCGCCGTGAACCACTCCCCCAGCGCCTCGGCGAGCCCGGCCGCAGAGGCGCCGCGGAAGCCGCCGGCCGCCGCGTCGATCTGACGCCCGAGACCCTCGAGCACGTCGACGACCTCGGGCACGGCGTCGGCCACGAGCTGCGCGGCTCGGGTCTGAGCGCCGAGCTCGAGCATCATCCGATCACCCATGTCACCTCACCCCTGTTGCGATAGACGGGTCCACTCTGGGTTGCCCCGAGGCTATCCGGCCTTGGTGCAACCCGCTCGGCGTGATGACCGGCGCCGTGCCCGAGGCACCCCGGACCGACCGGAGACTGACCGCCGCTCGCCACCTGTCGCGCCACCGCAGTGTCGCGGCCAGTTGCGCGCGGACCCGCCGCGCTTGGGCCCAGACGTCGATGGCGTCCGCGTCGGTCGCGGTCATCGGCCCGAACGCGAGGCGATCGACGGTCACGGCGACCTCCGCCAGGCCGAGCCCGTCCACGTGCCGGGCCACTTCGCTGCGAGTCTGCAGGGGCGAGACGTCCCCGCCGGCGTCGGCAAGACTGTCGACCACCTCCGTCCAGGCCGCTGCCACCCGCTGGTCGGGGGTGCCGGAGCGCCGCCGGCGGGACCGACGCACCGCCTTGGCCCCGACGAGCAGCAGGGTCCACCCGAGGACTGCCCCCAGTGGGATGCCGGCCACCTTGGCCACGAGAGACACCCAGGCCGGCAGGACCCAGATCTCGGCGTCGACCTGCTGGCGGATCCGACCCGAGCTGGAGTTGTCCAGGGCGAAGCCCTCGAGCGAACTCGGCGGTCGCAACGCATTCGGGGGCGGCACGACGGCGGCGTCGGTGCGGTCTTCATCGGTGGCCGGGCGCGGCGTCGGTTTGCGGTCCCGCGGCGGAACGAACTCCTCCGGCAGGATCGTCCACCAGCTCCTCGAGTCGACTTGGACCTCCACCCACGCGCGCACATCGCGACCGCGGATGACGCCGTCAGAGCCGGGCACCGCGCCGAGCACCACCCGCGAGGGCAACCCCGAGTACGACGCTGCCAGGGCCAAGGTGGCGGCATACTGCTCGTCGTTGCCGGCCAGCTCACCCTCGCCGAGAAAGGTGGTCAGCCGCCCAAGGCTGTGCCCCGGCAAGAACGTCGCCTCGGCGCCGGCCCCGTCGGTGTAAGCCCCTGTGGAGCGCATGCGCGCGGCAACCGCGCGGACCTGGTCGATGGGGCTGCTGCCGGCCGGCGCGACAAGCGCGATGTACTTGGCTGCGACGGCCGAGTATCCAGACGGCGCGGAGGGCGGACCGAGCGCCCCGGGTCGCGCCGGGACCGTGACGTCGGGGAGCACTGCGTCGAGCCGGTAGGTGTCACCCGGTGCCAGACCGCTCAACACCAGGGCAGCGCCGGTGACGGGGTTGTATCGCAGATCCGCCTCCCGCTGGGGAGCCGTCGACCCCGCGAAGGCGATCCGGGTCGTCAGACCCACGTCCGGCAGCCAGACCTGCAGGTCCGGGGCATCGGCGAAGGCCTCACCAATGGTCACCGACGCGCTGACCGAGCGACCGGGTATGTCGACCGGGATGCGCGCACCGACGCGCAGGAACCTGGTCGTGTCGACCGAGGTATCGGAACCGGTCGGTCGGCCGTCGCCGGCCGCCCACACCGTGCCCACATAACGGTCGACGGTGGCCAGCCGCACCGCGGTGCCGGCGGGCAGCCCGGTGATCGTGAGCAGGGTACGGTCGGCCAAGTCCTGCGCGGCAGGGCGATAGCGACGGAATCCGGCCAGCGGGCTGCGGTAGTCCGACACGTCCACCGGGGACACGACCCGCTCGCGGAGGACGGTGCGCGGCGCCGCCGGGGCCAGAATCGGGGCCACCGCGACGACCACGACACCGGTCCCGATCAGCAGGGCGGCGCCGGCGACCACCCGCCGAGGCGAATCCCCGAGCCCGGTGACGGCGATGCGCCGGCGTCGGGAAGCTCCCCACAAGACCCCAAGGGCAATGGCGCACAGGGCTCGGCCCGCCGCTCCCCCGACGTCAATGAGCCCGAGCAGGATTGCGCCGCCTGCGGCCAGCAGCGGCCCGAGCAGCGGAAGGAACGGCCGCCACGAGCGTCGCGCCGCGAGAAAGCCGGATGCTCCGGAGGCGAGCGAGAGGTAGAACGGCACCGAGCTCAGTGGCCCGGATCCATCGAGCGGAGGCAAGGTGGTGAGCAGGTCCTTCCACCCGTCGAGCAGCAGTCGGCCCAGTTCTTCGGTGGCCGCGACGCCAGGGAGCGAGCCGATCTGAGTGTTCCGCAGCACCACCACCGGTCCACACAGCAGCACCGCGAAGATCAGCGGGGCAACGACGGTCGGCCACGGCCACCGGCGGGCAACGACGACTGCAGCGCTGAGGACCCCGAGGAACGCGCCTCCTGCCGCCGCAACGAGAAAGGTCCATCCGTCGAAGGTCTGCGCCAGAGCGGTCATGCCTACCAGCGTCAGCGCGATCACCGCGACGGCGTCAACCATCGCGTCGACCATCGCGGCGACCGACGCATCGGCCGCCGAGGCACCGAAACGCCCGGCGCGCCGCTCGGCGCGGCGCCCGCCGGTCAGCATCTGGCGATCCGCTCTCGTCGTCATGCCAGGCCCCCGATGGTGACCAGTCGCGGCAGGTCGGACAGCTCGCCCATCGTCAAGACGGTCAGGTCGGGCAGCGGCGTGGTGCCGGTGGGTCGGCCCGGGCTGACCCGCAGCGCCAGGACGCGGACGTGCGGGGCGAACTGGGCGGTCGCGCGGCGCAGGTCGGTGAACGGGTGCTCGGCGCCCGTCACCAGCAGCACGATGCTCGTCGCGGGGGCTAACGTGACCAGGCGCGCGGTCAGATCGGAGAGCTCGGTCGGGCTCGGCTGCGCCCGGGCGAAGCCGTCGAGAGTGCGCGCGACGCCCAGCCGGTCCATCGCGTGGTCGACGGCGACGACGGTGACGTCCATCTCGTCGCGGAGGGCGCGCACCGTGACCGAGGCGGCCGCCACAAGGCCCACTTCGAAGGCATCCTCATCGACATAGCTCGACATCCGCCCGTCGACGACGATGCCCAGATGGGAGCGCCGCGTATCGGTGTAGCCCTTGACGAGGAAGGCCGTCGTGCCTCGGGCCGCCGTGGCTCGTGCCGACGAACGCCAGTGGATATGCCGTCGGTCGTCACCGGCGACGTAGGGCCGCAGGGTGTGGAAGTCGAGATCGGACACAGACGGGTCAGTGGTTGCCCGACCTTCGAGGTCGCGCACGAGGCCGGCATCGAGCGACGGGAGAGGCACGATCCGCGGATGGACGAACAGCTCCAGCGGGGCCGCCCAGCTCACCTCTCGTCGAGCCAACCCGAACGGATCACCCCGGACGCTGGTCACCGGACCGACCGTGATGACTCCGCGGCGCGTCGTCGGGATGTCGAACCCAGTGGTATGGCGGTCGCCGGGCTTCAGCGCCGGCACGACATAGCTCGCCACGGTGGCCCCGACGGGCAGCTCCACTCGCGCCGCTCGGATGGCGCGAGGGCCATCATTGCCAGCCGCCAGACGGCCCGAGGAGGTGCCTCCCGGCCGCACCCGGATGGGGTCGAGCCTCAGGTCCAGCTGCAACGTCATACCGCCGAGGGTGAACAGCACCGACGCCGCAACGAGCACGACGAGGGCGAGCGCAGCCAACCTCAGCTCGGCCCAGCCCAGGGCCGAACCGAGCACCCAGGTCGCCAGCCCGGTCGCAACGAAACCCCAGCCGAGCCGCGTCACCACGCTCAGCTGGTTGCGGGCTCGGTCGAGCCACCCAGCGACGTTCACCCCGCGTCCGACCTCCTCGTGGTCGGCACCGGAACCTTCCCGAAGATGGCGTCGATGACCTCGCGGTTGGTCACACCATCGAACTGTGCGTCGGCGTCGAGCAGCAGGCGGTGCTCCATGACCGGCACAGCGAGCGCCTTGAGGTCGTCCGGGACCACATAGTTGCGGCCCTGCGAGGCCGCCCACGCCTTGGCGCAGTGGGTGTAGGCGAGCAGACCGCGCACGGACAGGCCGAGGCGGACGTGCGGATGGGTCCGCGACTCCTCGGCGACGGCGTTGAGGTAGCCGAGCAACTCGTCGCTGACGAACACCCGCCGAGCGATACTGCGCATCTGCCCGACGATCTCACCGGTGATGGCTGCACCGACCGAACGGGCTCGGTCACGCTCGGCGGTGCCGCTGAGCAGGGCCACCGTCGAGGCCGCGTCCGGATAGCCGATCGCGGTCTTCATGAGGAACCGGTCGAGTTGGGCCTCGGGAAGGCGGTAGGTGCCGGCCTGCTCGATGGGGTTCTGGGTCGCGATGACCATGAACGGGTCGGGCACCTCGTGCGTCACGCCGTCGACGGTGACGTGTCCTTCCTCCATGACCTCCAGCAGGGAGGACTGGGTCTTCGGCGAGGCCCGGTTGATCTCGTCGGCCAGGACGACATTGGCGAAGACCGGACCGGCATGGAAATCGAACTGCTGCTTCATCGGGTCGTAGATCGAGGTGCCGGTGACATCCGAGGGCAGCAGGTCCGGGGTGAACTGGATCCGGTTGTGGCTGCCCTGGACCGTGTTGGCCAAGGCCCGGGCCAGCGAGGTCTTTCCCGTGCCCGGGACGTCCTCCAGGAGCAGGTGGCCGCCGGCGGCCAGCGCGGTGACGGCCAGGCTGACGACGTGGGTCTTACCCAGCACGGCACCGCTGACGTTGGACACCAGTTTGTCGAACGTCTCGGCATACCACCCGATCTGGTCGGCGTGGGCAAGCGTGGCGGTCATCGGGTCCCTCCGGTTACGACGGTGCACGGGGTGGGGTGAGCAGGGGTTGCTCGACGCGGCGGGCCGGTCATGGTGCGTCCCAGACTGTCGACACCGGGGCGGCCGGCGCGACATCGTCATCGCAGACCACTTCGTAGCTCGTCCCGGTGTTCGCGGTGAAATCGACTTCCGGCACCTCGAAGGTCGCGCCGCCCGCCGGTCCAGTGCCGAACGAGAAGGGACCCCAGTTGCGGGCTGGCCGGTTGATCACGCAGGAGACCGTGGCACTGAACGGCAGGTTGTCCACGGAGATGGTGACCCGCTGGTCCGAACACGGCTGTGCGGGCACGCAGGTGCTGGCGGGAGCCCCGGTCACCGACACGGTTCCGATCCCGGTTCCGGTGCCGTCCGCATCGCTGGTCTGCTCCGAGCCACGGGTGGCCTTGGCGGTGACCGTCACCTGTGCGCCATACCCGACCTTCACGGCGAACTGGCCGACGTACGGCCCGGCGCCGGTGACGTCGCTGAGGGTGTCGAACCGGCGGCCGTCCACCTGGACGGTCACCGCCACCTTCGCCGGCAGACCCTGTGGGTCGACCTCCACCGCGAAGGCGACGTAGGGGCCCTCGGCGCGCAAGCCGGTGACGTTGGTGTCCAACAGCGGGCCGTAGACCACGTCGGAGGTGACCTCACCCACGCTCGGCACCGACGAACTGTTGCGTGCCGTGAGCGTCAAGCTCGCCTCGACACCGTTCTGCGGAACGGTGACGAGCTCGTCGAACTGACGCGCGCCGCCCCCGTTCAACCAGGTGCCGCAGTTCGATCCGCCGACATCGCAGGTCACCGTCAACGACGTGTCGTGGGCTTCTGGCCAGGTGAACCGCAACCGCACCTGTCGGCTCTCCCCGGTCGCGGCGGCGCTGAGATTCTCGAACGGTCCGGGTCGCCCGACCGCCGCCATGGACGTCGACGAACTGGGCGGCGAGGAGACGTAGTCGTTGGCCGCCACGAGGGAGAACTCGTAGGTCGATCCGTCGTTGACGATCCTCGGCGCCACACAACTGGTCTCGGTCGTCTCGCAGATCGTCTCGCGCCCCCGTGGTCCGGTCATCGTCACCGTGTATGACGTCGTCCCCGGGCCGTTCGGCGCAACCCTGACCCAACTGACTCGAACCGACTGCTCGGAACCGTCCGCCGACTCACTCGGCTCGAGGGTCGGGGCGCCCGGCCGCTCCGGCGGGCCAGCAGACTGGCCCTGGACCGTCGCCTCCGGGCCCCATCCGGCCTCGTTGGCGGCCTTGACGTGGAACGTCGTCACCGCGCTGTTGTCGAGGCCGGTGGCCAGCACCGTGGTCGCCGGCGTCTCGAGCCGGCCACCTGGCCACGTGACCAGGTAGCGCGTCACCGGGCTCCCGTCGACGGTGGGCGCCTGCCAGGTCACGGTGAGGCTGTGGTCCCGGGGGTCCTTCGTCGCCAAGGCCGTGGGTGCCGGCGGCACCTGGTCCGGGACGATGGGGCCAGAGGCAGCACTGGGCGGGCTGTCACCGACCGCGTTGTGGGCGACGACCGTGAACGTGTAGGGAACGCCGTTGGTCAGGCCGGTGATCCGGCACGGCGTCGCCGGGCACTCCTGGGTCCCTCCCGCCCACGAGACGGTGTACCCCTCGATCGGCAGGCCGTTGTCGGCCGGCGTGGCCCAGGTGAGCAGCACCTCGCGACTGCCCACCGCCCCGACCGGCCGCGGGGCGCCCGGGGTGTCCGGATGCCCGAGAACCTCGACGGTCACCGTCCCGCTGCCGTGGCGATCACCCTTGGCCGTGTCGGCGATGTCGGTGATCGTCACCCCGAGGACGATCCGGCCCTTCGCGTCCGGCTCCGGTGTCACGGTCAGGGTGGTGCGCCCGCTGGTCTCGACGGTCGCCTTGGCTCCGCTGATCCGGCTGACCGAGACGATGCCGCGGTCCGGGTTGCCGAGTTGGGATCGGATGTATCCGGCGATGTTGACCGTCGCCGAGGTGCCGGCGCGGACCCCCTGAATGGTCACCGGGTCCATCGTGGGGGGTGCGGACGGCACGACGAGAACAGCCAGCGTCGCGGGCACCGTCGCCGTGCCCGGCACGGTGACCTGGAGCTCGGCCCGAGTGCCGGCGTTGGCCTCGCCTGAGGCGGTGACGACGAGACGTTTCGGCCCGTCGTTGGCGACCGTCAACCCGGGCTCCTGGTTGGGCAACCGGCCCACGAACTGTAGGTCGGCGTAGGTCTCCGCTCGAGCCGTCCAGACGTGACACAGCTCGGGGATGCTGATGGGCCGGCTCTGTCCACCTTGCACGACGGTGACCTCGGTCGGCGGGCAGCGCAGAACCGGGGTCTCCGGGCCGACCTGGACCGGCACGCTGATCAGGGCCCGACGGCCGGTCGGGTCGGTGGCGGACGCGCCGTCGGTCACCTGGAAGCTCACCGCGGCCGGACCGACATACCCCTTCAGACCGGTCACCTTGATGTGGTCCTTGCCCGCTGCTTCCACCGAGAGGGCCGCGCGCGGAGAGCCGTAGAGACGGTCGGTGGTGGTGAGGATGACCGGTTTGCCCGCCGGGTCGACCACGAGATCGGACAGGGCGACCGTGGCACTGCCGTCACGCTCCACGGGGATGAAGGCATCCGGGCGCACATAGGGCGCTCCGGCACCGACGGCTGGGACGTAGATCGCCGCGAGTGCAGCCGCACCATCGGCGTCGGTCACCTCGTAGGCCACCACCTGGGGTGCTTTCAGCACCGAGAGGGTGACCTTCCCACCCGAGATGGTGGCCCCCGGGGCGTTGAAGACCCGACTCACGGTCAGCGGTTTGCTCGCGCCGTCGGGGTCGACGGCATTGGCCAGGACGTCGACCGTGACCTGGTTGGCGGTCTGGTCCGCGGTGGCGTAGGCACTGCGGATGACCGGGGGGATGTTCACACCACGTTGACCGCGCACCCTGATGATGGCCTCGCCGAGATCTCCGGAGGCGCCCCGGATGCCGTACCGCAGAGCCATCGGCTTGAGCGGGTCCGGCGTCGTGACCTGGATCATGCCGGTGTCCAGGTCGGCCCGGGCCTGGCCCAGCAGGTCCGGATTGAGCGGCTCCAGGGGCTCGAGCCGGGCGATGTCACCGATGGCGACGATGTCGTTCGCCCGTGGATCGATGACGAGGGCTGTGCCGGGTGCTGCGGTGATCACGTCGTCCATCGCCACGACGGGCTGCGGCTCGCCCGGAGGGAGCACCGCGATCCGGACCCGCCCGGTGGCCAGGCGCCCGAACCGATCGGTGACGACGTAGGTCATGTCGTCGGTCTCCGCCGAGGTGGGATACGCCTGGTAGGTGATCGACGACGGCGTCACCCCGAGCACCCGGCCGTGGACCGGGGCGGTCTCAAGCCCGACCAGGGTCACCGAGTCCCCGTCAGGGTCGGCGCCTGACGTGGGGATCTGCACGGTGATCGTGTCACCGGCCACCACTCGGCCCTCGATCGCCGGCGGCGTCGGTGCCTTGTTCGGCCGCTCTGCGGTGGGCTCCGGAACGATGGTCACGTATGCCGTGCCGGTGGCCCGGTTGCCGGACGGATCCTGGACGACATAGGTGATCGCGGCGGTGGTGATAGCGCTGACCGCGGGCGCCTGGTATCTGATGAGGTTCGCGCTGACGTAGGCGCGACCGGGGTCGGCGGCGGTGCTCGACACCGGCAAGGTCCCGGCCTGGCTGTCCTGCCCCAGCTGAGTCACCAGGGTCAGCGCGTCGCCAGAGGGATCCGTGTCGTTGTCGCGTGCTGCGATGACCACGTTGTCCCCGGCACGAACCACCGCGTAGTCGTCGACGGCGGTCGGGGTGCCGTCCTTGGGCGCCGGCAGCTGCTGAACCGAGACGTCGCCGACAACCGTGCCGCTGACACCGTTGGTGATCGTGTAGCGGATCCGCTGGGGGTTCGGTGACAGCACCGGTCGGGTCGCGGTGATCTGGAGCCAGCGCCCCCGGATTACCGCGACGCGCACGTCGGCACCGTCGACCGGCTGGGCGGACTGCACGGCCAGGAGGCGGCCGGTCGGGTCGACATCGTTCCCGAGGACATCCGCTATCGAAGGCGTCTGGCCGTAGACGACTGCCTGGTCGAGCATGGCCACCGGGACGGCGTCACGGCGCGCAGGAGGCGACACATCCACCCGGATCGTCCCTCGCGCATAGGCAGCGCTGCCGTATGCCGCCGTGTAGGTGAGCAGATACGTTCCCGGTGCACCGGCGGTCAGCGTGACCACGCCCGTCTTCAGGTCGGTCGTGGTCTCGCATCCATCCGGGGCGACCACCTCACCGGCCAGTTCGAGGCGGGCCGAGGGTGTGGTGGGGTCGACGCCCGGAAGGTCGTTGTCCAGTGGCCGGAAGGTGATCTGCTTGCCCACCTCGCCACGGGCGACGTCCGGTTCGGTCTGCGCCGGCGACGTCGTCGTCGATCGTTTCCCGAGCACGTCGATCGCCACCGTGCCAGTGGCGGTGGCGCGCCCGTCGGTGATGACGTAGGCAATGCGCCGGGACCCGCTGGCGGCTGGCGCAGAGTAGTGGATCCGCCCGTCCGAGCTGACCGGCACGGTGGCCTTGTCGTCGGTCGCGGAGGCCAGGACGACGGGGTCCGAGTCGGGGTCACGCCAGTCGCCGACCACCGGCAGCGCGAGGCGGCCTTGGCTGGCGATCGGGACGACCCGCTTGGCGTAGCCCGGGCGCAGAGTGGGCCGGCCGTTCTCCTGGGGTTGGCGCACCCGGACCACGACCGGAGCCTGGGACTGGTGCCCCTTGCCGTCGTCGATGGTGTAGCCGAACTGCACCGAGCCCACGCCGGGGGGTATGGCGATCTGGACACTCTGCCCGTCCGGGGAGATGGACAGCCGAGAGTTGCCTGGTCGGGGCTCGGTCACCGAGCGGATCGACAGGACGCTGCCGCTGGGGTTCGCATCGTTGTCGAGCGGGTGCAGGACGCTCGTACGGCCGGCGCGGGCGCCAAAGTCGTCCGCCACCGCCCTCGGCGGCTTCTCCGACTTCGCCAACGACGGGCCGGACTGTTGTTGGGAGGGTTTGGGGGCGGTCGGTGTGGGGGCGACGCTGGCCCAGTCGTCGAGTCGGGTCCCGTCCTCGAGCTCCCACACACCACCGCTGGCACCCTCGTTGAGGACGACGGAGGTCCGGTTCTGCCGCAGCACGGGGGCGACCAGCGAGCTCGTGCCCTCCAAGGACACCGGCGTTGCGGGGTCGCTCGAGCACTGCCTCACGACCGCCCCGGGTGCGCCGGCCCACGCGCCATACCGACAGTCGCCGAGGACGACGGGTGCGGCGGGAGGCCCGGTGCCCCGGTCGTAGACGGTGGTCAACTCCCCGGTGGACAGGTCCACGGCGACCAGGGCGGTGGGCGAGGCGAGCAACACCTGTGCCGCGTCAGGCCCGTTGGCCTGGATCACGGCCTCCCGCAAGCTGGCCGGGAGCGCGACCTGCCGACCGCCGGGGAGGACCGCCACGCCGCCGACGACATCGACGACCACGAGGTGCTCGCCGACCAGTGCGACCTGGACGTCCTGCAGCGACGCATTCAGCGATGACGACGCCGTGACGAAGCGTCCGGGTGCGCTGTCCGGCCTCAGCACCCGCACCTCTCCTGAGGTGCCGACGAGATAGACGGCGCCGTCCGCCGCCACCGTGGCAGCCGAGCCCCGGGCCGCGACCCCTAGGCCGCTGGCCAGCGGGACCGAGGCCGTCGGCTTGTCGTCCGGCCGGAGCGCGTCGATCGGCGCGACGGCGTCGACCGGCGCCCAGGTGGCGTGCAGGATTCCGGTGCCTGGTTCGAGCATGGCGACGGTCCCGCCCCCGACAGCGACGCTGACCGTGTCGGGGGCTGACACGGCCCGCTCGCGCACGAGTTGTCCGGTGCGGACATCGACCGGGGCGAGCCGGCCGACAACCCGGTCGCGGGCGACCACCGCGCCATCGGACTGCAGGACATCCAGTTGATGCGTCTCCACCGAACGGTCGACCGGCGCAAACGCTGCATCAAGAGCGCGCGCCGGAGCGTTGATCCGGCCGAACAGGCCGGCCCGGTCGTTGGTGACCCACACCGCACCCGCGTTGGCCTCCACGTGCTGGGTCGGGTAGCCGGGGCTGCGGGTGGCCAGGGCCACGACGCCACCACAGCCCACGGCAACGATGGTGGCAGCCGCTACGGCACGGCGACGGGCGACCCGCTGGCGTGCGGGACGTCGCGGTCCACGCACACGACGTGCGCGCAGTCGAGCGACCTGGGACGCGAGCAGCTCTGAGAGGGCGGGTGGGCGCGGCGCAGCCATCGACGCTCCCACCCCCTGTCGTTCAGTCCCAGATCGAGCGCCGGCTACGCGGCGACGTAGGCACCATTGTCCGTCATCGACAGCGTTCCGGCACCGGTTCGGTCGACCTCAACGGCTGGTACGGCGTGATCTCAGCACCGCGGCGACGGGTGCGAGGACCGCCACGGCGATCGCGACCCAGATCGCCACGGGCAAACCGCTTCCTCCCTCCGCCGTGGTCGGCGGCGCAGCACCCGGCGACGGAGCCTCGGAGGGCACGGCCGGTGTCGTCGGAGCGGGCGCAGCAGTCTCGGTCGCGGGAGGGGCAGCCGTCACGTCGACGATCGGGGCATCCCACGGGGCCGGCGCCAAACTCACACCGGCCGGCGGCTCAGCACG
Source organism: Actinomycetota bacterium (assembly GCA_052034115.1). GTDB lineage: Bacteria > Actinomycetota > Actinomycetes > Actinomycetales > Dermatophilaceae > Lutibacillus. Next base: position 22,673 of record JBPOIZ010000016.1, on the reverse strand, counting down.
AGTCGGGGTGACCCGGGAATCCCAGATCCCGCGGCCGCCGGTATAGCACGACCCCAGCGGGTTGTCCTTCACCTCGGCGACCTCAGCCGTGACAGCTGCATACGCATCGACCACACCGAAGCCGTACAGCGGGGACGGCACCTTCTTCGATCCGGTCGTCGGAGGTTTGGCCGTCCGGAGGACCCGGTTGATGACATTGGCGGCGTTGAGGTCCGGGTGCTCGGCACGAACGAGTGCGACGACCCCCGCGACAATCGCCGTTGCAGGTGACGTGCCGCAGATGTTCACCCAGCCCTTGGGGATGTCAGGGGCGAAGAAGCCGCCGCACGCACCGTCTGCCGCCGACCCGGTCGTCGAAAACGGCCCGGCGATGCCGACGCCACCGGTGTCCGCGATGCTCGGCTCGGGGTCGGCGACCTGCAGCGGGAAGGTCGGGCCTGCGGCGTTGGCCCCAGGATCCAGGACGAGGCGCTTGTCGACGCCGGTGACGGCAAGGACCCCCCAGCGCCCAGCCAACTCGCTGATGCCTTCGCGCGCTCCGGCGTTGCCAGTGCCCGCCACCAGAACGATGTCCCGTGCCTGGGCGTACGCGACGGCAGCTGGGTCAACGGTGGCGCTGACGGATGCCGAGATCACGTCGGCGCCGAGGTCGGCGCAGACCTTGATGGGCTCTTCCATGCCCCGGTCCTCGTCGATCGACACCGAAATGACGGTGGCGCGCGGCGCCACGCCGAGCGTGCCGGATGAACGCCCCGGGCCGCTGCCCTGGCCAACGATCAGCCCAGCCATCGACGTGCCGTGAGACGAGCCCAGTGCTGCCAGCCCATCGTCGGCCCCCACACCGGAAAGATCCGCGCCGGGGCGAAACGACGCGCCGGCCAGGTCCGGGTGGCTGGCGTCGACTCCGGTGTCGGCAATGCACACGACCACACCCTCGCCCTGGCTGACTCGGTGGGCCTTGGCGACATTGAGCGACTCGAGCCACCACTGGCTGGCGCGGGCCTGCTGCGCCGTGCCACTCTCACCGCTCGCCATAGCTGAGGGAACCGCCACGCTCGCCAGGACTGCGGTTGCGGCACCAAGGAAGAGCGCGCGCCACCGGACGGCAGCGCGACTCATCCAGAGACCTTGGCGATCTGCGCGGCTGCCTGCGCGTCGGTGGCCGCCGACGATCGGTACGCCGCGTGCATCCCGGTCAGCAGACCGCTCAACTCGGCCTCGATGCGCCGCAAACGCGTAACGAGCGCGAAGTTGCTGGCCGGGTTGCCCACGGCATCCCTCGCCCGGTTCGCCCCGAGGAGGACGCCGGGGATGGCGCTCGTCACCGAGGTGGGCACCATGGCCACGGCCCGGGACTCGATGGACGCCCGCAAGTCGCGGACCCCCTCGTAGAGCTGGTACAGCTGCGCGTAGCCGCTGCGGTAGGAACCCGCCTCGAGCGAGAACTCGCCAGCGGCACCGGCGACATACGCGTAGTCGACCATACGCTCGACCCAGTCGAGCATTCCGGTCAGCGGGTCCAACACCGTCATTCCTCCTCGCCGTCCGCACCGAGCACCGCACGGGGCACCGGCCGTCCGCCGCCCCACACGTCGTCGGACTCCACAAGGTAGTCCGGGCGGCGGTCCATGGCCTCGTCGTCCTCGCGGCGCCGGCCTGCCGCCCGTCCGAGAACCCGGCCCGACGATCCGCTGTGGCGGGCAGCTTGAGCACTGGTCCGGCCGGCGGTGCGCTGCTCCTCGGCGCCCATCTGGCCGAGCCCGCGCTGGGCGGTCCGCCCGCCATCCGAAGTGGTCGACCCCGCAGCGGCTTGTCGCCCAAGGGCCCCCCGACCGCCGGACCCACGCCCGGTGGCCCCGGCCCGGCCGCCGGTCCGACTCGATCCCTCGCCCCCGGTGCCGGGAACCCGCCCGGCAGTGGCGCGACCGACGGTCCCTGAGGACGCACCGCCAGGACGACCGAGAGTCGAGCCACCGGGGCGCCCGGCCGTCGACGATCCACTCGGACGGCCCGCGGACGATCCCCCTGGCTGACCCGCGGCAGGTCCGGTGCCGGCCGGACCGGGCCGGGTCCCGCCCACCGTCCCGGAGCCGGATGCTCCCGATCCGGGGCTCGCACCCGGGGTCGTCCATCCGCCAGGGGTTGTCGCCGGCATACCGACTGTCGAGGCACCCACCGCGCCGGCAAGGCCGCCAGCGACCACGGCCCCGGCGCCCACTGTGCCCGATACCGTGCCATGGCCGGGTATCCCACCCCCGGAGGGGAGGCCACCGGAACCGGTGCCACCACCGACCACTCCACCGGCGGTGGGCTGCGGCATGACGCCGGTGGGATCGACGGGCACGCTCGTGCCGCCGCCTGCGCCCCCAGATCCGCCGCCTGCGCCTCCAGAGCCGGTGCCGCCGGAGCCGGGGCCGCCGGCACCACCACCGGTGCCGCCGGAACTGCCGGAGCCGCCCGGGCCGCCGGTTCCGCCGCCACCAGCTTCACCCGAGCCTGCGCCGATCTCGCCGATCAGAACGCCGGTTGCGCCACCCGGGGTCCCCGCCTCGGTCGTGAGCGTGCCGGGCCCGGCGGAGCCGCCGCCGGGCACCCGCACGCTCGACGTCAGCGGCCCGCCGCCCGCCCGCCCGCCACTGCCCACCGGCTCCAGGGTCGAGGGGTGGGGTGGAGGGGGCGGCAGGCTGACGAACGTCGTCCCCCACATTGCCGACAGCTCCGCGTTTGCCTGCACCCCAAGGGCGTCCATCGACTCGACCTTGGCGACGAGCGCCTGCCGTTCCCGCTCGGCCTGGGCTGCCTCCCAGGCGTACTGGTGAGCCCCCAACTCCGGGCCGAGCAGGGACACCGAGGCCAGATACTGGCCGGTCGTGGGGGGGTCGGACGCGGGCATGAAACACGCGTCATACATCGACCGGGCGAGCGTGTCGGCGAATGACGTCACCCTCGCCGAGAGGGTATTGGCGACCTCCGCGGTCGTGTCAGCCTCTCCGGCGGTGTCCCCTGCCTTGAGGAAGGCTGCCATCGCCGCCTGACCCGACCATTCCCCCGCGAGCGAGCGAATGGCGGTGCGGACATTGGCGCTCGCGGCGTCCAGGGCCGACTCGCCCTCGTCGGCCAGGCTCGCCAGCGACCACAGCGGCTTGGAGTCCACATTCGTCGCCGCGGTCTTCAGCTGACGCGCCGACCACGACTGGTATGACGTCATCGCTTCTCCCCTAGTGGCGTCGGCAAGGACCGACAGATCGTGCTCATCGCGCACCCGCCAGAGCAGCGATGGCGGCGGAGGTCAACGTGGCAGCTGTCGCCGGCTCGAAGCACATCTCGCCGGCAGCGCCCTCACGCTTGAGAACAGCGCCGCCGGTGCTTTCGAACCAGTCGGCGCCCACCGCGCCAGGTGCCACGTCGCCCCCGTCATACCGGACCGCACCGATCATGCCCTGTGCGGTGAGCGACGCCTGCAGTTTGGCAAGCGTCAAGAGTGCGTCTTCGGGTATGCCGGCCGCAGCGGCGAGGTTGCGGGACACCCGGTCGAGCCCGCGCTCGGAGGAGCCGGCGCGCAGCGCGGCGAGGGCCTGGCGGGGCACCGTGACCGGCTCGAGGCGCACCGGACGGACCGCCGGGAGCATCGACACGACGGTGGCCGCGAGGTGCGCGGCGGTGGTTCTACGCAAGGTGATCCGGTCGGCGGTGTCGACGACGACAAGTCCGTCATCCCCCGCGGCGAAACCGACGACGAGGCTGTCCTCGCCCCCGACGACGCCCCGTCCGGCCCACACGCAGGCCGTCGGATCGCGCAGGATGCCCTCTGCATACCCCACCAGATCGCGCGCGGAATCTGGCAGATGCCGTTGGGCCGGGGGGACGCCACCGATGGCGTTGTCGACCTCCAGACGTTCCTCGCTCACGGCGAGGAGTTCGTCGAGGTCGAGGTCGATCCGGGCCGCATGGCCGGCGTTCAGCGGCACAGGCAAGACAAGCCGCGCTCGCTGCACCCAGCGACCGAAATCTCCCGTCGTCAACTCGACGACGCTCACCGGTGGCATTTCGTCCCTCCCCTGGCAGGCGCTGGAGCCGCGCGACGGGTGCTGGCCCGCGCGCGGCCCCACGCCAACGATCAGAACCGCGCCGCGTTGGCCTTCTCGGTCGACTGGAAGTCGCTGTTGGTGTCGGCCAGGGCGTGCCCGATCCGCTGCAGCACCGCGTTGAGATCAGTCGCCGCGGCATCCCACTTCTTCTGCAGGGCCTGGTAGCTGGTGGCCGCCTCGCCTTCCCAGGTGGCGACCAGGGGCTTGAGGTAGTTCTTCAGGTCGGCAAGGGCGCCGTTGACCTGGCTGGCCGTGGTGCCGATGTGAACCTGGGTGCGGTCGAGGCTGCGGAAGTCCGCGCCGATCTGGTCCGTCATGAATCCGCTCATTTCTCGCGAGTCGTCGAACGTGGTGTGAGGGGTGACCGCGCGGGTCAGCCCATGTTGAGGCCGGAGCCGGAGGCGTTGAGCGCGGCGCTGCGGTCGGCGTCGCGGGCCGCGTAGGCCTTGCTGGACACACTGATCTGCTCCGAAATGCCCTGGAGGGCCTGGCTCAGCTGTAGTGCGTCGCGGTCGTAGGCCTCCATGAGCTTGGCGAAGGTGCGCGCGGCGTCGCCCTTGAAGTGGGCCGGTGCGGTGGCCACCTCGGCACGAAGCGAGCCGAGCAGGCGCTGGATCGAGGAATCCACCTCGTTGACGTGCGCTGCGGCACGCTCCATCTGGCTGGTTTCGGTGACAAAGCGAGACATGGTCTGCTGCCCCTCCTGGTTGTGGTCGTGATCGGGGCAGTGCCCCCCTGCACACCCCGCGCGGCCGATCCACGAAGGGCTCCTCCAGAGTAACCGCCGTCGCCCTGGCGCGCGCGCTCTCCCTGGGTTCGTCTTTCGATTGAGGCAATCCCCGCTTGACCCAGGCTGCGGTGCGAGGGCCGGGAGCGGGCCCGCTGGTGATGGGGTGATGAGCACGTGACGCCGCTGCGGGGCGCGGGCTAGCGTTACCGGCAGCGGTGCTGACCAGGGGGTTTGGGATGACACGAACGCAACGACTGATCCTGGTCGTGCCGCCGACCATCAGCGCAGCCATCGGCCTGGCGGCTTTGGGGGTGGTCGCCATCAATGCGCTGCTGTTCGGCCGGGTGCTCGAGGCGCTCTGGTCCCTGCTTGCCGCCAGCGCTGCCCTGGTGTGGTTCGCCGCAGCGGCCAACGTCCGGGTCACGAGGGGCGGGGATGGAGAGCGCGTCGATGGTGGCTCGAGCGGCTGGCCAGGGCGGATGGCGCTGATGACTCTCGTCGCGGTGATCGGGACGGTCGGCTGCCTCGCCGGGATCGCGATGGTGGTCGACGGGTCGCTGTGGCGAGGCGGGATGCTCTTCGCACTGTCCTATTCCGGACCTATGGCGCTGGCGATCAGGCTCCTGCCTGACGCGACCCCGCAGGCAAGCACACCGTGAGGACAGCCACTAGCCGCCGGCCCTGCCGAGCGCCAGGACTTCGGCCAAGCCATCCTCCATCGAGGTCATGAACAACTCCACGTCGGTCACGGCAGCCCCGTCGATGGTCAGGCCGAAACAGCAGGTCCCCACGTGGCTCAGCATCACCGACATCACGGCGACACCGGGCAGCGGGCCGAACGGGAAGACCCGTTGCACCTCGGCGCCGGCCATGTAGACGCTCTCCCGCAGCCCGGGGACGTTGGACGCGGACAGGTCGGTGCGCGCGCCGAGCCGCATGACCGCTGAGCCGACCCCAGAGGGCAGCCGGTTGACGATCGGGGTGATGACCGAGAGGGAGTCGAGGGCCGGCTCGTTGATCTGCGACAGGATGGCTCCCCGGATCGCCGCGATCCGGTCGGCCGGGTCGGCCATGCCGATGGGCGCTGCAAACATCGCGCCGGCGAAGGAATTGCCGCCGACCGGGTCATCGGAACGACGAAGAGATACCGGCACGGTGACCGGAATATCGTCGATCGCCACCCCGTGAGCTTCGTGATAGCGCCGCAGCCCTCCGAGCAATGCGGCCAGGTAGGCGTCGTTGACCGACCCCCCGGCAGCCTTCCCCGCCGCACGCAGGTCGCGCAGCGAACACTCCAACGTCCGCAGGATCCAGCGGCGTCCGTCGCGGCCCTCGAACAGAGGCGACGGTGCAGCCGGGGGCGGTGAGACGACCCGGCGCAGCGACGCTGCGAAACGCAACGCCTGCGACGCCATACCGCCGGGGTCGGTGAGGACGTGACGGGAGGCGACGACCGCGTCAACGACCAGGCCGGGCAGATCGCGCACGACGTCCAGCGCACCGTCGACGGTGACGCCGAGCCGGTCCGGTGGCGTCCCGTCCGGCTCAGGGCCGCGCGGCTTGTCCTCGGTGTGCTCGCGGGTGCGGCTCTGGACGGCGGAGAGCAGCTGAACCGCGCCGAGGCCGTCGGTCAACGAGTGGTGCACCTTGAGCAGGTATGCCGCTCGGCCGTCGTCCAACCCCTCGATGAGGGTGGCCTCCCACAGCGGGCGGGTGCGGTCGAAGGGCGTGAGCACCAGGCTCTGGGTCAGCTCGAGCAGGTCGGCAAACGAGTCCCGCGGCCCGAGCTGCATCCGGCGCAGGTGGTAGCCCATGGCGAAGTGGTCGTCCATGGCCCAGGCCGGCGGCCCAGTCGGCAGGAGCGGCTCGACGACCCGCTGCCGGGTCCTGGGGATGAGCGATGTCGCCCACTCGTGGGCCGCGACGAGCCGGCCCCAGTCCGGAGCTCGGTCCAGCAGGAGCAGGCTGGCGATGGTCGAGGACTGCTGCGGGTGTCGCTCGGAGCGCCACATGGCCGCCTCGAGCTCGTTCATCGTCTCGGCTCGGCCCCACCGGCTGGCCAACGCCCAGGCGCGCTCGTTGCGTTCGCGTGCGGAGTCGGACACGGTCTACCAGCCCGTGTCGTCGAACTCGTGCGTCGGCCGCTCTCGAAGCAGGCCGCGGTATGCGGCCCCGACCGGCTGACCATGGTTGATGACGGCGTCGACCTCGCGGGCGATCCGCATCTCTACGCCGAACTCCTCGGCGAGCTGGACGACCACCGAGGAGGACTTGACGCCCTCGGCGACCTGCTTGAGCTCGGCGGCGATCTCATCGAGGGTGCGACCCTGGGCCAGGCGCATCCCCACCCGGCGGTTGCGGCTGTAGGGGCTGGTGCACGTGGTGATGAGGTCGCCCATGCCCGCGAGCCCGGAGAAAGTCTGTTCCTGGCCGCCCATGGCGACCCCGAGCCGGGACAGCTCGCGCAGCGATCGGGTGATGACCATGGCGCGCGTGTTGTCGCCCGCCTCGAGGCCGTCGCCGAGCCCGGTGGCGATGGCGAAGATGTTCTTCAGCGCGCCGGCGACCTCGGCTCCGACGACGTCGGTGGAGGTGTAGACGCGGAACATCGTCGCGCTGAGCAGCCGTTGCAGCTGTTCGGCCTGACCCTGGTCAGGCATCGCGAGGGTGGATGCGGCGGCAAAACCCTGGACCACCTCGCGGGCGATGTTCGGGCCGGTCAGCACCCCGACGGGGTGACCGGGCAGGACCTCGGCGACGACCTGGGTGATCCGCATGCGCGAGCCCTGCTCGAGCCCTTTGACCAGTGAGACCACCGGCACCCAGGGCCGCAGGAACTCGGCGACCTCGGACAGCGTGGACCGGCATGCGTGGGACGGCACCCCCAGGACGAGGACGTCGGCGCGGCTGACCGCTTCCTCCACGTCGCTCGTCGCGGTGAGGTTGGGGTGCAGCGCGAGGTCGTCGAGGTAGCGCGAGTTGACGTGCCGCTCGTTGACGTCGGCGACGGTCTGCTCGTTGCGGGCCCACATGACGGTGGTGGTGTTCCGCGCCGCAATCGAGGCGACCGCGGTGCCCCACGATCCGCCCCCGAGGACGGTCACCTGCCCCTTACGCATGGGGATCTCCTTCGGTTGGGTTCGGTAGGTCAGCAGCGGGGTATGTCGGCCAGTCGGTCAGGGTGGCGTCGAAGGCGGACTGCAGCGCCGCGACCCGCTCGTCCATGGTCTCCACCGACCAGTCGTGCAGCGGCGGGAGCACCGCGATGTCGATGACGCCGGGGCGGATGACCTTGCTGTGCCGCGGCAGGACCTCGCCGGTGTTGCGCAGCACGACGGGCAGGACCGGGACGCCGGCCTGGGCAGCCAGGTGGAAGGCCCCCTTGCGGAACCGACCCAGCCGTGGCGTCGGCGAGCGCGTCCCCTCGGGGAAGATGAGCAGGGAGGTCCCGCCCCGGATCCGGTCGGCGACCTCGGCCAGGGTGGCCCGCGCCTGCTCGGAGTTGCCGCGGTCGATGTATGCCGGGTCCAGCAGCACCGAGCCGAGAATGGCCCGGGGGTCCCAGCGGGCCTCCTTCTTCGCGACGACGGTGAAGTCCCCACCGAGCAGTGAGGCGACGACGACCGGGTCGATGGAGCTCTGGTGATTGGCGACGACGACGGCTGGGCGGGCCTGGTCGAGATGCTCGGCACCGACGACACGGAGGTCCACCCCGGCAAGGCGCAGGGCCGTCTCGCACGCCAGCGCCACTCCGGTGCGCCGCCCGCGGCGGCGAGACCCGGTCGCCATACCGAGGGCGAAGCCGGTGACCGCACCGGCATTCATGCCACCGAGCGCCGCGACGGTTCGGGCCGCGCTGACCACGTCGGCCCCGAGGGGGTCGCGCAGGTCGAGCACCGGCCAGTCGACCGTCGCGGCGCCTCGGCGGAGCCCGGCATCCGGGCTGAGCGCCACGGGGTTGCCGACGGTGGCGAGGAAGTCGATGTCCTCGGTGCCGTTGCCGTAGCCGTAGCTCTTCGCCAGGTCGATGCCGTGGTCCTTGGCGAAGGTCCGCACGCCCACCGCCTTCTCCCGGCCCCACCGCATCCGGCCGACGACCTTGCCGGTGAGGACGCCGTCGACGACCTCCAGCTCGGTGCACACGAGGTGCTCGATGCCCAGGTCTCGGGCGACCGGCCGGACCTGGTATGCCGTGGCCGCCGAGGACACCACCACCGTGTGCCCGAGACGCTGGTGGGCCCGGACCAGCTCGCGGGCCTCGCGACGGATGGTGCGGGCGATCTTCTGGACGAAGAGTCGCTCGCCGAGGTCGCCGAGAGTGTCCTCGGTCTGCCCAGCGACCGCCTCGAACGCCTTGTCGCCGCCCTTGAGCGGGTTGCCGCCGAGATAGGTCCCGTCGACGGCCGCGACGATCGTCTTGGCCGCCTCGCGGATGCCGATCTGACGGCGACGCACCTGATCGGTGAAGAACGCGTTGGCGGTGAAGCCGGCCACCAGGGTGCCGTCGAGGTCGAAGAACGCCGCGATGTGGGCGCCTCGCGGGCCCGCCTCCAGCACGGCCAGATGATCAGCCAGCTCCATGACGCTCCTCGCTCACCCGTCGGGCCAGCTCGGCAATCTCGCCGAGCCGAGCCACGTGTGCGGCCAGTTCGTCCCGGAAGGCGGTGCGGCGCTGCGCGAGGTCGCTCGCGCCTTCGGCAGTGAGCAGTCCCCGGTGCCCCGCGAGCTTCAGCCCGGTGCGGAACAACTCGAGGGACACCGACTCTGCGCTGGCGATCCGGCGCTGGAGCTCCCACTGCTCACCGACGTGCAGGGCCTCGGTGAGCAGGTCGTCCTGGTCCGGCCCGGCGACGTCGGCGTCGCCGGCCGCGACGAGCCGATCGGCCACCAGCAGATATGCGTCGAGGAACGGCCGCAGGACGAGGTGAGCCAGGTGGGGCCGGGCGTCGACGAGCAACTGTGCTGCCGACTCCGGGGTCAGCGGCCGATCCAGGTCCGGCGCGAGGAGGTCGAGCTCGGCCCTCAACTCGGAGCGGAAGTCCTCGCGGGAGGGGAAGAAGAACTCGAACTTCAGCAGGTCGCGCAGTTCGAGCGCCTGCTCCCAGGCCGTCTCGACGGCGTCGATGGGTGGTCCGTCCGGGCCGGCCTTGGCGGTGCCGGCGGCGAGGAGGGCGACCTCGCCGATGGCCCGCTCGACGAGGATGTGGATGACCGTGTTGCGGTAGAACGCGGCGATGAGGTGCTGGTCGGGGGCGATCCGCCATACCGGTTCGGTGCCGGCCTCGTAGCAGGACAGAACCCCGGAGGCGACCAGTTCCTGGAGGGCCCGGCGGATCGTCGAGCGGTCCGTCAAGGTGGCCGCCCCGGCGACCGGCCAGTTGCGGTCGGCGATGTAGCGCGCCAGCGGGGAGACCGTGTCGAGGACCCGATCGAAGCTGAGGGCCCGATCGGCGCCGAGCAGCGCCAGACAGACGATCGCCGTGACCGTGACCGGCGTCGCCCGGTTGATCCGGTGGCTGACATCGAGTGCCACCCGTTCGACGGCTCGGTTGGTGTCGTTGCCTTCGGCCCGCAGCTCGGTCATCCGCTCGCGAAGCGGGATCGGCTCGCCGACGCTGAGGTAGGCGCGCCCCAGGCGGCGCTGCTGGGATCGCGCGAAGGACACCAGCCAGCGGAAGTCCTCGGGCCGCTTGCGCCCACCCTTGGCCTCAGCCGTCATCCGCCCGACTTCGTGGAGCTGGTCGTAGACGATGGCGATCGGCACGACCATGACGTCCGAGGCATCGGGACCTGCGGCCTCGATGGCGTCGGCGAGGTAGCGCATGATGCCGTGCACCGGCGGGCGCAGCTTTCCGGTGCGCGTCCGACCGCCCTCGATGGACCACGCGAGGTTCGCCTTGTGGCGCACGAGGTAGGCGATGTAGCCGCGCAGGGCGAGCCGGTAGACGGGGACGTCCTTGGTGGCCCGCCGGATGAAGATGATCCCGGTGTTGCTGGCCAAGGTGCCGAGGAATGGCATGTCGAGGTTGGCGCCGCCAAAGGTGAATGTGGGCGAGAACCGCCGAGCCGCCAGCGCCAGCGGCAGCACCCATCCGTCGAGGTAGGAGCGGTGCGAGAAGACCAGGGCTAGGGAGTGCTTGCGGTCCAGATCGCGCAGCCGCACGAGCACCTCCTCGTCGACGACGACGTCGTGAGCCCGCAGCATCCAGGACCCGAAGCGGTTCCACGTGGACGTCGCCCGGTCGGTGTGCGAGGCAAGCATCTCGGCGAAGTAGCCCCGGGCCTCCTTGCGCACCTGCTCGATCGGCACCGACTTCTCGGCCGCGTAGCGCTTGAGGGCCTCGGCGATCGAGGGCTCATCGAGCAGGTGATCCGGGTCGAGGCCGTCGGCAGGGCTCGACGATCGGGCTGGCGACGTCACGGGCGCTCCATCGGGTCGAACGGTCGAGGACAGGTCGGCCGGGTGGCGGGGCGGTGGGCCTCGACAAGGGCGAGGGTCGCGCCAGGGGCGTCCGGCGTCGGCGGTCGGGTCGGCCACGAGTGTTGCAGGTCACCCCCATGGCTGTCGCCGTTCGGCCGCCAGGAACCCTCCACTCGACGCGATCTGGGGCCTACCACCGGCCAGCAGCCCCACACAACCCTCCACTCGACGCGATCCGGGGGCCGGGACACCGGGAGAGGGGTCCGAAGGGAGGCGGGCCGCATCCGGGCGCCTCGGGCACCGCCCAGGATGTCCCTGACTGCCGGCTCCAGCCGGCAGGGTCGGCGCCCGGATCCTGGCGGTGGGCTGATGCAACCTGGGACGACCGCCGCTGGCCACTCGCGTTGACGACCACAACCGCGCCCATGCATAGTAGATGACGTCAGTCATGTTTGTCTTAGGCCATTACCAGGGGGTTCGGTCGATGCGTGCATTGAAGAGATCGCCCGTCTCCCCTTCAACGGGCGGCACTTATCTGCAGGATTCCTATACATCCCCGTACAAGAAACTTGGGACGAACTTCATTGTCCCCACCTGTGCTCGGTCTTGGGCGAGAGCCAACACCACTGGGGGATCGTTCGGCTACAACCAGTACTTCAACCCCACGGCTGTCGCGTAGGCGCTATTCGTGCTCGACCTCCCGAGGCATTCACTGGTGAAACGCTCTGCAGCCGTGCTGGCCCTTGTCTTCCTGGCGGCCTGCTCCGGCGAGGTTACCCCGGGGTCCTTGTCGGTACCGTCCGGCACGACCACGGGAGCCGCTGCTCTTTCACCAAGCCCTGCGCGTACTGGGGACGTGACTGATGGCCCCATGTGGACCGTCATGAGCGGTGGTGCGGACTTCGTGTCGGTTCAGATCGCGAGTGAAACGCGCATCAATCGAGCCGTCGAGGCATGTCTGACCGACCTCGGATTTCCGCCAATCACCCTTCAAGGCCGACCTCGCGCGCTGGTGTCCCTAGATCGCGTTACCGCGCTGCTCGGCACCCGGGTTGCCGACCGGAAATTCCGAGAGACACACGGCTACGGCGTGACGAGCAACGCAGTCGGAATACCGCGCCTCGATGATCAGTTGCAGTCTCTCGACACCTTCAAGAACGGAATGAGTGAGGCCCAGTCCAGGGCCTTCGACTCCGCCTTCGACCAGTGTTTTCATGCGGCGCGTCGCACCACGTTCTCACCCGCGTATGACCAGATGGGTCGCGACCTGGCTGAGGTTGCGGCGAAAGTGATGGCTGACCCCCGCGTCCTGAACGCCATATCCGCCTGGCGCAGTTGTATGGCGGAACGAGGGTTTGCGGTGTCGACGTTCGACGATCCCCCGGCTCAGATGGAGCGCCGATTGTTCGCCGCCCAGGACTCCGAAGGGGGCCTCTCGGATGCAGCTGCGCGCACCCTGCATGCGGACGAGTTGTCCATGGCGGCCGCCGACTGGGGCTGCCTGAACACGCGGTACACACCCGTCTTCTTCGCGGTCCGCGACGAAGCCGAGACGGCATACCTTGAGGCGCATCCCGACCTCGCCGCCCAGGTCTCGGCTGAAGTGGCAGCGATGCTGGCAGCCGGCTGATGTCTCGTCGGACGATCATGATCGTCGCCCTTGCGGCGGTTGTCACGGCGGGTTTGGCCTTCACCGCAGGACGCGTCACGTCCCCCGAGCAACGCGCGGCAACCGCCGCGCCGCCGACCCCGACGACACCCACCGCCCAACTCGAGATGCGCTCCGTCCATCCTGCAGTCCATGGACGAGGCGAAGTGGTCTACCCGGCACCGACGAGCGTTCGGCTTCCGGCCCAGGGCGATGGTGCCGATGTGGTGACTGGGGTCACGGTGGTCAAGGGACGCAAGGTGTCACCGCTGGATGTGCTGGTGGAGGTTGTGGGACACCCGGTGCTCGCCATCGAGTGCGCCTTCTCCGGATACCGAGACGTTCGAATCGGCGACTCCGGACCCGATGTTCGAGCCGTCAAGGCGAGCTTGTCGAAGGCCGGCAAGCCGGTTTCAACCGGCCCGAAGATCACGGCATCTGACATGTCGATGCTCGAGTCCATCGTCCAGGCCGATGGATACGCCCTTCCTCGAGCGGCGAGCCCAGGTGATGCGGCGCCGAATGGCTCGTCGGGGTCTGCCGGCGAATCGGGCGGCCCGGCGTCGAGCGGTGGCGCGGCTGGTAACCCAACGCCCTACCTTCCGGGAGGATGGTGGGCCGGAATAGCGACACTGCCGGCCACTGTCGTCAGCCCCGGGCCCGTCGTCGGCGAGAGCCTCAGCGAGAGCGAGCGACGCCTGACGGTCAGCACCGGAGCCCCCTCGCTGTCGTTCACTCCTCAGTACCCCATCGAGGGGACCGTCCCGCGGGGAAGCAGGGTCAGCTTCGAGCCGGATACCGGCAAGAACCCGGCCTGGGCGTCGCAGTTGATCAAGGACGCGACCGGCGCGCTCACGACCGCTGGTGAGCCCGCTCCCATGGTCCTTCGCACCGGTGAGGAACTGGGCAGGGCGCTCGTCGGCGTGGTCGGCAAGGCGACCTTGACACCCCCAGGATCCGACAGGGTCCTGACGGCGCCGATCACGGCGCTGCGCGTCGGGAAGGGGGGCGAGGTGGTCGTCGTCCTCGTCGATGGACAGACTCGACGAGAGGTGCCCGTCATCCCAGGTGACGAAGCGAATGGCTGGGTAGAGATCTCGGCAGACGACGATCGGCTTCTGGCAGGGGCAACCGTCGAGCTTGCCTCATGACCCACAACGGCGCGACGTCGGCGCTGGAGTGCCATGACCTCGCCAAGACCTACACCGGGCCGCCGCCGGTCGTTGCGCTGGCGACGGCCACGGCAGCGTTCGCACACGGGGCGGTCACCGCCATCATGGGTCGATCGGGTTGCGGCAAGACGACCTTGCTGACCCTGCTCGGACTCCTCGACGACCCGACCGGAGGCACGTTGCTTGTCGATGGGCAGCCGGTCCCGTCGGACTCACGGGGGCGCGACATCCTTCGCCGGGAGCGGTTCGGCTTCGTGTTCCAGGCCTTCAACCTGGTCCCTGAGTTGACCTCGTTGGCCAATGTCGAACTGGCCCTGCGATACGCCGGTGCCCCTCGGCGATCGCGCGCCCAGACGGCTCTGGCCGCCCTCGACGTCGTGGGACTGAGCGGCCGAGCGCAGGCGCAAGTCCGCACCCTTTCGGGAGGCGAGAAACAGCGGGTTGCCATCGCCCGGGCCATCGTCAAGGGGCCTTCCGTCATCCTCGCCGACGAGCCCACCGGAAACCTCGACGTGGAGTCCGAGGACACCGTGATGCGCCTGTTGCGAGGCGCCGCAGACGCCGGCGCCGCGGTCGTGGTGGTCACACACAGTCCGACCGTCGCCGGTTTGGCCGACCGCGTCCTCCTCATGAGCGATGGCCGCCTGTCCCAGCAAGAGACGCCGATCGGAGGTGACGATCGGTGATCGCCGTGCTCGTCGACGCGTGGCACGTGCTCCTAGCGCGGCCGTTGCGGACCGCAGCCCTGGCGGTCGGGGTGAGCCTGGGCAGCGCGGCGTTCGTTCTGACCCAAGGGCTCGGGGTCACCGTCAGCGCACAGGTCGGTGATCGGTTCGACGCGCTCGCGGCCACCACGGTCATCGTCACCCCGGCGGCGACCACGGACACGACCATCACGTCCCTCGCCACCTTTGTCTCCCCGGAGCGACTGGCCGAGACGCCGCGAATCGTCGGGCTCGTTGCGGCGGCTCGGGTCGGGGTGCTCGACGAGGCAGATGTGCGGGTCCGTCGGCCTCCGGGCGTGCCGCTTGCCCCACGCCTACGGACCACGATCTCGTTCGTCGACCCAGCGATGGTCGAGGCTGCCGAGTTGTCGATCACCGGCTCACCTCTTACTCCCGTTGACGACCTCATCACCCGCCCGGTGGCCCTCGTTGGCCGATCTGTCGCGGCCAGCCTGGGAATACGAGCTCCCGGTGCCACGCTCCAGATCGGTGCGCACACGGTCACCGTCATCGGCATCGTCCAGGAGGCCCGCCGCGCGTCATACCTGGTCAACAGCATCCTGTTGCCGGTCAGAGCGCACAGTCTGGTGGCCCCGAACACTCGACTGCGACCAAGCGTGGTGGTGCGGACCAAGGCGGGGGCCGCCAACGTGGTCGCCTCGTCGCTACGTCTCACGCTGGCTCCCAGCGACCCAACAGCGCTCGACGTCCAGGCTCCCCCGAGGCCGGAGACGCTCCGCCGGGTCGTCTCCGAGGACGTCCGGCGGCTCGCCCTTGCGGCCACTGTCACCGTTCTCGCGGCCGGTACCTTCGCGGTCGCCAACTTGATGCTCCTGTCCATCACGGCACGAATACCCGAGCTCGGCATGCGCCGCGCCCTGGGAGCCAAGCGACGCGATGTGGTCGCGATGGTCCTGGCCGAGTCGACACTCGTCGGAGTCCTGAGCGGGGTGCTGGGCGCTCTGGTCGGGACATGGGCCCTGCTGGCGATCGCCATCTGGCAACGGTGGACCCCGGTCCTGGACCTGCCCGTGGTCGTCTTCGGCGTCGTTGTCGGGTGTGTCGGCGGGCTCCTCGGAGGACTCGTCCCGGCCGTGGTCGCCGCACGGATCCCCCCGGCACGGGCCCTGCGCGCGTAGAGACGCTCCGGCCCAACTTCTGGGCCTGGGCTTGCCGAGCCAGAGGCAGGCGGGCCGCGCGGACCCCAGGGCGCGGCGATCAGATCGTCGCGATCAGATCGTCGCGATCTGGACCAGCTTGGCGCCTTGCCGCCGCGTGACGAGGATCCCGCGGCCCGGCGGGTAGGACGGCAGCGGCCGAGCCGGACCGATCAGCGCCCCCTCGTCCGACGCACCGGTGCCGACGAACCCCGGTGAGCCGAGGTCCTTGATGCCCTGCAGCAGCGGGTCATACATCGCCCGCGACGCCCCGGCGGTCCGCCGCGCCACGACCACATGCAGGCCGATGTCGCGAGCGTGTGGCAGGAGCTCGCGCAGCGCCATGAGCGGATTGTCCATACCGGTGGCGACGAGGTCGTAGTCGTCGACGAGCACGACGACCTCGGGGCCGGACCACCAAGAGCGCGTGCGCAACTGCTCGGCCGTGACGTCGTTCGGCGCGATCCGACCGTCGAGTAGCGGGACGAGGTCGCCGAGGAAGGCGGACAACGCCGAAGCCCCCGGGGCATACCCCGCCACGTATTCCTTCGGGACGAATTCGAGCATGGTGCGCCGATAGTCCACGACGAGGAACCGCAGCTGTGCCGAGGAGAACCGCTCCATGATCCCCGTCGCCAGGACCTTCAGGAACGTCGTCTTACCCATCTCCCCGTCGGCGAGGTAGATCAGGTGCGGGTCGGCGTTCAGGTCGAGGAAGACGGTCGCCAGCTCGTCCTCGTCGACCCCGATCGGTATGGCGTGCGGCCCCACCCTGCCCGCGGTCGCGGCCGACAGGTCGAGAGCGGACACCTCGATCCGGTGCGGCAGGGTGCGCACGACCGGCGCCGATGGCCCGGACCACGCCTGACTCACCTCGGCAACCAATGCCTGATAGGCGGCGGTCAACGACGCCGGGTCGGGGACGCCGTCGGCGCGGGGCAGAGCCATGAGCAGCTGCCGCTTGGCGGCAGTCACCCCACGCCCCGGGGCGTTGGCCGGCACCAGCGCGGCCACCCGCCGGTCGACCTCGGACTCGAGCGGGTCGCCGAGACGCAGCTCCACCCGGGTGCCGAGGCTGTCCTTGAGCGCCGGCCGGACCTCCTGCCAGCGGGCCGCCGAGATCAGGACGTGCACGCCATACGAGAGGGACCGCGCGGCCAGCGAGGTAATCCGTTGCTCCAGGTCGTCGAAGTCCTCACGCAACGCACCCCACCCGTCGATGACGAGGAACACGTCGCCGAACGGGTCGTCGGCCACCGCCGCATCGCCACGGCGCTGCATGGCCCGATAGTCGGCCATGGATTCCACACCCAGCGTGCGGAATCGTGCCTCGCGGGCCGTGACCACCCCGGTGACCTCGGCGATGAGGCGGCGAAGGTAGTCGGGTCGGGACCTGGTCGCCACCCCGCCGACGTGCGGGAGGCCTTGGGTGCTGACCAGCGAGCCACCCCCGAGGTCCACCACATACACCTGCACTTCGCGCGGTGTGTGGGTCAGGGCCAGCGCCGTGATGATCGACCGCAGCGCCGTGCTCTTGCCGCTCTGCGGTCCACCGACGACGACGCCGTTGCCGAGGGCCGCGGAGAAGTCGACGACCAAGGGGTCCCGGCGCTGTTCGTACGGCAGGTCGACGATCCCGATGGGAACCCGCAGGGGGCCAACGCGTTCCCAGCCGATGGGGGACAGGCCGCGCCCATCGGCCGCCTGCAAGGGCGGGAGCAGTGCGTCGAGGGTGGGCGACGCGCTCAGCGGCGGCAGCCAGACCTCGTGCGCCGGTATGCCGTGCCCGTGCAACCGTCCGACGATGACGTCGAGCACCGACGGTGCGCTGGCGTCGACGGGGGGTGCTGCGGGCGCCACCTCGGTGGGCTCCTCCTGCTCGCCGAGATCGACGAGGGAGGAGACGAACGAGACCGGTCGGGCGTAGCCGGTCGGGCCGGCCCCGAGGGAGCCGCCCCCGCCGTCCACGTATGGTCCCGACACGTAGGAGGCCTTGAACCGCGACATCGCCGTGGTGTCGAACTTCAGGTAGCCCGAGCCCGGGATCGGCGGCAGCTCGTAGGCATCCGGCACGCCCAGCACCGTGCGCGACTCCGCCGCGGAGAACGTCTTCAGCCCGATCCGGTAGGACAGGTGGCTGTCCAGACCTCGCAACCGACCCTCCTCGAGCCGCTGTGAGGCGAGCAGCAGGTGGATCCCCAACGACCGGCCGAGCCGCCCGATCGCGACGAACAACTCGGCGAAGTCCGGCTTCTGGGCCAGTAACTCGGAGAACTCGTCGCACACCACGAGGAGCCACGGCATGGGCTCCAAGGCGGCGCCGGCCTGCCGGGCCTTGTCGTAGTCGCGCACGTTGAGCAGGTTGCCCGCGTCTCGGAGCATCTCCTGGCGCCGATTCATCTCCCCGGACAGCGCGTCATACATCCGGTCGACCATGGCCAGGTCGTCCTGGAGGTTGGTGATGACCGCGGCCGTGTGCGGCAGGTCGTGCAGCCCGGCGAAGGTCGCACCGCCCTTGAAATCCACGAGCACCAGGTTGAGCTGCTCCGGCGAGTGGGTCACCGCGAGCGCGAGCACCAGGGTGCGCAACAACTCGGACTTGCCCGAACCGGTGGCACCGATGACCAGGCCGTGCGGGCCCATTCCGCCGAGGGCCGACTCCTTGAGGTCGAGTTCGACGGACTCGCCCGTCGGGCCGACCCCGATCGGCACGCGCAAGAGGTCACGCAGGGACCGCGGTCGCCAGACCTGCTCGGGGACCAGGTGGGCGACATCCCCGAGCCCCAACATGTCCTCGAGCTCAGCGGAGCCCACCGCACCGCTCGTCCCGTCGTCGGAGCGAAGCTCGCTGAGCCGGTATGGCGCAAGACGCCGTGCCAGGGCGTCCGCCTCGACCAGGCTGAGCGCATCGGCGCGCCCGACCGCTTCGTCGGCTCCCTCGAGCCGCTCCTTGAGCACACCGCGGCTGACGATGAGACTCACCCCGCGCCGCATCGTGGCCCCGAGGACGGTCTGGGTCAGGTCGACGATGGTCACACCCACCCGGTCCAACTGCGCGAGGGTCTCTGCGTCGACCCCGCCATGCCCGTCGATGACCACGACGACATGCGGCTGATCCGGCTCCGCCGTGGCGCGGGTGCTGTAGGCGACTCTGCCGGTGAGTTCGTCGGACAACCACGCGGCAATGTCCCCGAGGGAGGTGGCGACCATGCGCACCGGGCCCAGGCTGTCTCGCTGGGTGCGGT
Source organism: Actinomycetota bacterium (assembly GCA_052034115.1). Taxonomy (GTDB): domain Bacteria; phylum Actinomycetota; class Actinomycetes; order Actinomycetales; family Dermatophilaceae; genus Lutibacillus. The sequence continues at coordinate 3,487 of JBPOIZ010000016.1, read as the reverse complement.
GATGGTTGTGCTGCAACCACTTGAGCCAGTCCCACTGGTCGCGCGCCGCCGGGTCGACGACCGCCGCGAGCATGAGGGTGTCCGGCCCGTGGAACGTCGCGAGCTGACAGATCGCCGCCCGCACCATCGCCCGGGCCTGCTCGCGGTCCCCGCCGATGTCGAGCACGTGGATCGCGTCGAGCTTGACCGGGACCGGCAGGTCGTCGACGTGCTCGTGGACCCGGAGGAACTGGCTGACCGCGACCGCACTGATCGGGTCGATCTCATTGATCGGTCCGGTCTGCGGCGGGCGCAACGGGCTCGCGAGCTCCTTGGCCCCGACGCCGAGCCGCACCTCGACGTAGTCCTCGTCCGCGGGCCGCCGCTCCCACATGCGGCGGCCGCCGACCAGCGACCACAGCGCCGACGGTGTGGGGTGGAGCCAGGTCCAGTAGGCCCGCTGGGCTTCGCGGACGTCGGCGACCTCGCCACGCAGTCGCGCCAGGTAATGGAGGTAGTCGTTGCGCTCCTGGGTCAGCTGGGCCTTGTTGGCCCCTCCGGAGCGTCCCGAGCCGAGCATGCCCAACGCCATCATGAGCATCATCGCGCCCATCATGAGCGAGGCGGTGTTCATGCCGCTGACGGCGATGAACCCGACGACCATGAGCAGCATCGCCACGGGGAGCACCATCGTCATGATGTTCGTCGGCGCGGCCCGCGGGATCTCCGGGGGCGGCTCGACGATGAACTCGCCGTCCGGTAGCGGCGGCGGAGTCAGGCGCGGCCGGCGCGCGAACGCTCGTGTCGCCATACCTCCCCTACCCGACTACACGACGGTCGGCACGTCCTCACCCAGGGAGGATGCGCCATCGGCCTTCCTATACTAGGGGCGCACCCAGGGAGGAGACCCGTCGTGGCTCGTGCCGACGCCGCTTCGTTCACTCGCGTCCAAATCGTCGCGCCGCGCACCCGCGTGGACGTGGCCCTGCCCGCCGAGATCCCGGTCGTGGAGTTGCTGCCGCTGCTGCTCGACATGGTGGGCGAACGCAGCGACGACGGCGGGGCCGCGCACGACGGGTGGGTGCTCAGCGCGGTCGGGGGTGCCGAGTTCGACCCGGCCCGCAGCTTGCGGGCGCTGGACGTGCTCGACGGCTCGGCCCTGGAGCTGCGGACCCGCCGCAGCGCCGTCGCCGAGCCGATCTTCGACGATGTGGTCGACGCGATCGCCAGCTCGGTACGTGAGCACACCGACACCCGGCCCCTGCGCGAGGTCACCGGATCGGTCGCCGCGGGTGCAGGACTGTTGGTTGCAGCCTTCGTCCTGGTTCGAGGTGAACACTCGCTGGGGGCGGCGGCTCTGGCTGCGGCGGCCGCCGTCCTGGCGCTCGCCGGCGCCACCGGCATCGCCCGCACCGGCACCATGCGCGGGCTGGCCGTAACCGTCGGCGGGTCGGGCGCGGCCCTGGCCCTGGTCGCCGGAATCCTCGCCATCCCCGGGCCGTTCGGCTATCCGGCGGCGCTCCTCGGGGCCGCAGCGGCGTTGACGTATGCCGTACTCGCCGGGATGCTGCTGCGCACGGGAGCCGTGGTGTTCTCGGCGCTCGCGACCGTGTCCGGGCTCGGACTGCTCGGCGCCCTCGCCGGCCTCCCCCTCACTGCTCGGCCCGCGCACGTCGCCATCCTCCTGGCCGCCGGGGCACTCGGCGCCATGACGGTGCTTCCGTGGATCGCCACCCGGATGGCCCGGCTGCCCATGCCGGTCATCCCTACGACACCGGACCATCTGCGCGACCTGGAGCTCGGGGTCAACTTTGCGGCGGTCAGTGGCCGCGCAGCGGTTGCCGCGGAGTATCTCGATGGGACGATCTTGGGATGCGGGCTCGTCGCGGGAGTGGGTGCCACGGTGGCACTGGCCCAAGGCACCGCGTTTGCCGCGCTATTCGGGGTGGCCGTCGCAGCCGCCCTCATGCTTCGCGTCCGTTCGGTCCCGGGGCGGCTGCCCCGGCTGGGGCTCTTCAGCACCGGCACGGCCGCTCTGGGACTCGGCCTGTCCGGCGCCACCCTCGCCTTCCCTGAGCAGTCGCTGATGACCGCTGCCCTGACCCTCGCCGCCGCCGGTGCGGCCGTGCTGCTCAGTGTCCTGGTGCCCCGCCGCCGTCTGAGTCCGATGACGGGGCGATCGATAGACATCGCAGAGAACCTCGTCCTGGTTGCCGTCCTGCCGCTGGCCCTCGGCGCCGTGGACCTCTACACCACCGTTCGGCACTGGTGAAAGGGCTCCGGCGGGTCACCTGGATCGTGGCCCTCTCCTGCGCGGTGCTCGCCGCGACGCTGGCTCCCGCCGCCGCGCTGGCTCCCGCCGCGACGCAGGCTCCCGCCGCGACGCTGGCTCCCGCTGCCGACGGACCTGCCCCGCCATACGAGCAAGTCGCCCGGTGCGTGTCCGACGGACGGGCGCTTGAGCCGCTCGATGCCGCGGTGTCGCCGGGGCAGCGCCTGATCCAGCAGACCCGGTTGTGGGAGCTCTCCCGTGGGGCGGGTGTGACCGTGGCCGTGATCGACACCGGGGTCCGACCGAGCAGCGCGCTCGGAGACCGGCTGGTCAGCGGCGCCGACCTCGTCGTGCCGGACTCCCCTAAGCCGGGTCTGGATGACTGCGACGGGCATGGCACCTTGGTCGCCGGGCTCATCGCCGGTGCGCCCGACACCCGCAGCGGGTTCGCCGGCGTGGCACCCGATGCCCGGATCCTCGCCATCCGACAGAACAGCCAGGCCTTTGCCCCCCAAGGCAGCACGGCCGGCGGAGTCGGCACCAGTCGCACCCTGGCCTCGGCGATCGACCTCGCCGTGGCCAAGGGCGCCGACGTCATCAACATCTCGGCCGCTTATTGCGGACCCGCCGTCACCGCCAACGATCCGGTGCTCACCACCGCGGTCGAGCGCGCGGTGCGCGCGGATGTCGTCGTCGTGGTGGCGGCGGGGAACCTCGGCGCGTCGGATCTGTGTTCCACCCAGAACTCCGCCGAGAGCGCTCCGGTCACCGGGGCCACCCCGGCGAACATCCCGGCGGCCCTCACGGTCGGATCGGTCGATGCTGACGGCCTGCCGGCAGACTTCTCATTGGCAGGTCCCTGGGTCGACCTGGCCGCGCCGGGCGTGCGGATCATCTCCACGAACCCGCACGGCGCCCAGGACGGCCAGGTGGGTTCCCTGGTCGGCCCGGACGGCGAGGTGGGCATCTCCGGGACGAGCTTCTCCGCCCCTTATGTCGCCGGTGTCGCCGCGCTGGTGCGGTCGCGGTTCCCGCACCTCAACGCCGAGCAGGTGGTCCGACGGCTTGAGGCCACTGCGGACCACCCGGCCGGCCAGGGCGAGCGGAACATCTTCGTCGGCTTCGGCATCGTCGATGCCAGACGGGCCCTGACGGCGGTCCTTCCGGAGGAAGGCGCCGGGCCCGGCATCGGGCCGACCCGCGCTGCTGCCCTGCCCGAGCCGAGCGATGTGGGCG